>NZ_PUAP01000034.1 GCF_002947535.1 Enterococcus mundtii | reverse complement strand
CTTAATTATACAAACGGCGATCCTAAATATAGTGATATTGATTTAATTATTGTGGTTAAAGAAAAAGTGACAAAAAAACAAAAAATAGAATTATTAGAAGATGTTTTAAGCTTGTGGGATTCTTTTCCCAAAAAGGGTCTAGAATTCAGTATTGTATTAAAAGACAATTGCTTAAATTTAAAATATCCAGTACCTTACGAGCTTCATTTTTCAAAAGATTGGCTAGATATATATACATACAACTTGGACTTAATTATAAATGATGAATTAAAAAGTGATTGGGATTTAGTTACATATTTCCGTCTAATTTTTAGCAGAGGTCTTGTCTTATATGGAGAACCTATAAAAAATATTTTTGGTTACATTCCAAATTATCCATATTTAAAGAGTATATGTATGGATATGAAGGATTCTTATAAAGATTTGGAAAAAGATTCAGTTTCAATTGTCTTAAATCAATGTAGGATACTAGCCTTTATTTATGAAGAGAAGATATTATCTAAAAAAGAAGCAGGAGAATGGTGTATAGAAAAACAAATAGTATCTGATATGTCTGGGATAGTTAGTAATTTAAAAAGTTATTCGACAAATGAAACTAAAAAAGTGAGTAAGGAAAAAAATCTATTTTTGTATAAGGAATTATATAAACAAATAGAAAAATCTATATCTGAGAGCAATGAATACAAAAAAATATTAGTAGAAGTATTATAGATATCAAAGCGGGTATGAAAAAAGAATAGCGATGATTTTGAAAAAAGTGCCCATAAACCAAAAAAGAATCAGAGGTAAGATCTACCTTACTTCTTCCATCACTTCCCAGAGCATACTCAGCTTGCTAGGTATGCCCTGGTTTTTTATTCTTTAAATCATTCAAAAAGAGATCGATTCTCAAAGTTTGAAACATAGTCTAAAAAATAAATATCTCTATTATCTAAGTGTTCTTGTTCGATTCCTTGGTGTATTCTAAAGTCGATAGCTAATAAATTGCAATTTGTTTCCATAATCCCGAGTGACTCTTCGAAGATAATATAAATTGTTTCTTTCTTTAATCCAGGGAGTGTGATTGGATTTTTTGCATAAGACTGATAATAGATGTTGCTTTTTGAATTGTCTGCTACATAAAATAGCTGAAATTCGATCGTTTTTTCTTTTCGATCATAGATCGAGTGAAGGACATTGAGCTTTAACATTTCAAGATGTTCTTTATAAATAGTGGAAATAGGGGCCTCTTTTACATCCACTAGTTCTTTCAATGTGGTTAAAGGTTTGTGTCTCGTTTGCACGCAATGTATTTTTTCTTGATATTTTTCAAAAAGAAAATCCTTATCTAACACTATTCTTTCCTCCCAAATGGTATCAATATTTTTACTTGGTCGTTCGTTGGATAGCGGTTACATATATAGGTTACAGGTATCAAATTAGATACTAATGTGTGAATAATATTTTTATAGTTAATATAACGAACGGTATTTTTAATGAGTTAAATAATGGTATAGCTTATGATAAAAACAAAAGTTAATGACTATCGAAATTGGAGATAGTTCCTTCTTTAGAATATTCCAATCAACAAATACCGTACCTATATTTCTATTTTTCACGACTCATAAACAAAAATCACTCATTCACAAATCCCCGCCATTTCCCACAAAAAACATCATTTTATGGAAGAATTTTTTTCTATCAACAGTTATCTATACAGTTGATAAAAATTAATTTTTCCATTCTTTTTTTCATTATTTTAATTATTTTTTCTAATCTATACTCACTGCTTTTTTAATAATATGAAATTGGACAATACCAATTAAGCTTTGTTTATAAGTGTTTTAAAATTATTTAATTTATAAAAAAACTATAGTTATTAACTTGATTATACAACTAAAATGGTTATTTTATATTTTTTTTTCAAATTTTATATAAGAATGGATCGATAAAATGTTGTATATTTTTCCAAGGATTTTCACGAGTGTATCTTGTTGTTTAATTTTTTTTCAGGAACTGAAATAAAAATAAGATGAAGTGAAAAATAGAGGAAGGTATGATAAACGCAGTTCTAAAAAAGGAGGTAGAAGAAGCTGTTTATAGGGAGACGAAAAAGAGTCGCTTCTTTGGTTTTGATTTTGCTATTACTGACTAGTAACGTAACCATCGGTCGAGCAGATAGTCAACATTATGGAAGTTATGGGGAGACAGGTTTTTATGGTAAGTATGAAAAGAAGACTTTTCCTGATTCGAATGATTTAACAGAAGATGAGAAACAAATTCTTTCGACATCTCCTGATGAACAAACGAAAATACCGGCTGCTGGTGATGCTTCTAACGAGGGGATGTATCTGTTATCTTTGATCACGATAGTAGCAAGCATCATTTTATACCTGAAATTGAGATTAAATAAAAATATTAATTAACCAAAAAAAGAAAGGAATATAAAAATAAAAAATGAAAAATATTAAAAAATATTCTTTAGCAATTATTGTTGGCGTTGGGATCATTTCTACATATGGCACAACGCTGGTCGGTGCAGCTACTGCTGGACAGTATGATTCAAAATCTTCAGTCGAATTCAAACAAGGAACGACCGTTACACCTCCGGTTGATCCGGAAGATCCAGATACAAGCATTCCGGTAGTACCGATTGATCCAACTGATCCGACAAATCCTCCGGGACCTGGTACAGGTGGCCCATTATCAATTGACTTTGCTTCATCTTTAGCTTTTGGTAAACAATCCATTTCATCAAAAGAAGAGACTTATTATGCACATCCTCAAGCATTTGCTAGTGGAAAGACTGCTGAGAACTATGTACAGGTAACTGATACACGTGGGAATTTTGCGGGATGGACATTGTCAGTTGCGACAGATTCACAGTTCCATTTAGATACTGTCGATCCAACGGTGACCGATGAAGGTAGCGCTGAAGTGGGGGATTACTTGACAGGAGCACAACTAGCCTTTAGTGGTGGTCATGTGAACACAGAAAAAGGAACGGATTCATCGATTTATCCTGAAGAAGTAAATACAGGTATGTACAATGTTTCTACTGCGGCTACAGTGATTGTATCTGCGGATAAAAATCAAGGGATGGGTACTTGGATCTATGGTCTAGGTAAACCAACTGATTATGATTCAGCAGCGACAACTGGAGATGCTGTAGCAACAAAATCACCAATTACGTTATGTGTACCAGGTGCAACAGTGAAAAAAGCGGGGACTTATACGACCAATCTTAATTGGACATTATCCGACACTCCAGCAAACTAAATACATTCAGATATTTTCTAAGGAAGGAGGATTAGATGAAGAAGTTTTTATTAGCAAGCGTACTTTCGACATTGTTTATTGCTCTCTCCTGTCAAATGGTTTATGCAGAGCAGCACGATGATATAGGAGGGTATGATGCGGTAAAATTCCGATCATCAAAAGAACCGACACTTCCTGTAGATCCTACCAATCCAGAGATTCCAGTTGATCCGATGAATCCTGATGGCTCTAGACCTGAGCCTGGGACCGGAGGCGCGTTATCGATTGATTTTGCTAGTAGTTTGGATTTTGGGATAAATAAGATTTCCAATAAAGACGAGTATTATGCTGCGCAAGCGCAAAGGTACTTCAATGATCCTAGCTTGATCACACCGAACTTTGTTCAAGTGACAGATAATCGTGGAACATTGGCTGGCTGGACGCTAAAGGTAAAAGAAACCCACCAGTTCCGTGCAGAAGAGGCTACACAATACAAAGAACTAACAGGGGCAACCTTGTTTTTCCTGAAACCCAAGCTGGTAAGTAACAGCAACTCCCCGCAACCTACTGCTTATGAAGCACTAGGAATGGTTCCGAATCAAGAAAGTATGATCACTAGCGCTGAGATTGATCAAGGCGCTGGAACATGGGTTACACGCTGGGGAGATATGACAGATTTATTCGAAAAAAAGGAAATAATTGAAGGAGAGGAAGTAAATACAACCTTTACTTCTGCCATTCAATTGTTTGTTCCTGGAGCGACACCTAAAGATCCAGTGAGCTATCAAACAAATTTGGTCTGGATTCTTTCAGATCTGCCAACAAACAAATAACAATATCGTCAACTTAAAGGAGAAAATTCACATGAAAAAAATCACATTATATACTACAGCTTTACTAGCAACAATGATCGCAACTGGCGTGGCTACAACAGTATCAGCAGACGAAGTAGCATCATATGGTGCGTATGGTTCAATCAAATATACTCCATCAGCTAGTGTAACTGACCCAATTGATCCATTGAACCCAACTCAGCCGGTCATTCCTGAAAATCCTGATCCAACTATCCCAGTCGTTCCAGGTACGCCAGGACCATTATCGATTGACTTTGCTTCATCATTTGATTTTGGTACACAAGAGATCACATCTGTAGACAAAGTTTACAACGCAGCCGCTCAAAAATACAAAGATGCAGCTGGAAATGTCAAAACTGGACCAAACTACGTTCAAGTAACCGATAATCGTGGTTCATTAGCTGGATGGGGTTTAACAGTCAAAGTAAGTGATTTTGCTTCAACAGATGCGGCTACTGCTGGTAAAGCAGGTGAGATTTTAGAGGGCGCGAAAGTTTATTTGACTAATGCATCGATTGTTTCAGCATCTAAAACACCTGCTGATAAAGTAAAAGCAATTACAACATTAGATCCAAATGTACAATCAGACGTAGTCATGGGAGCAACTGATGGAAATGGTGCTGGAACAAGCTTAGTAGATTTTGGTTCAGATACAACAAAAGATTCATCTGTAAAATTAGAAGTTCCAGGTGCGTCAACAAAGTTAGCAAGTGACTATAAAGCAACAATGACTTGGTCATTAAGTGATACACCAGCTAACTAAGATATTTTAAAAAACACATGTAAACCCAGAAATGCTCAGATTTGGAACATGAATGAGGAATTCGAAAATCCCCCCACCTTTTTTCGTTAGCCTCTATCATTTTTGAATAAGATATTATTGGGAAAATTCAGCTTCAAAAAGAAGAGAATGTGTCAAAGGCTTATCCGAACGTTGGGCAAGCTTTTGACACAGCTTTTCTATTTATAGAAATTAAGGAGAGAACAGCAATAGTGAAAAGGGCAAAATTTTATTTAATGACGTTCGTAATGGTAATGACGATGGTGATAGGTAGTAAAGTCGTCAAGGCAAATGAGTTTCAATTCTCAATGACACCCGTCTTACCGGAAAACCAAGCAGAAGAGGTCTCTTATTTTGATTTATTGATGACACCTGGACAGAAACAGACAATCCATGTATTACTGGACAATTCAACAGATAAAGTAGTGACGGTCGAAGCTAATGTAGCAAGTGCAACGACCAATATCAATGGTGTAGTGGAATACAGTCCAAGTGAAAACAAAATAGATAAAACGTTAAAGTTTGATTTAGCGGATCATGTGAAGATGCCGAAGGAAGTAGTCTTACAGCCGAACTCTCAAACAGACGTAGCCATTGAGGTAACGATGCCATCTGAAACATTTGATGGTGTAATCGCGGGTGGCTTGACATTCAAGCAAAAATCTTCTGAAACGGACTCTTCTTCAAAAGATAAAAAAGGGGTTTCTCTAAAAAACGAATTTAGTTACGTAGAAGCACTATTACTGCAACAAACAAAAACAAAAGTTGCGCCCTCATTAACTTTGAATCATGTGACTCCTTCTCAAGTCAATGCTCGGAATGTCATCAATACGAATCTTCAAAATTCAGAAATGGGTTATTTGAATCAAATGAAAGTGGACGCAACAGTAACCAACATCGATGATCCAAGTATGACGTTCACTTCAGTCAAAGAAATGATGCAAATGGCACCAAATACCAACTTTGATTACCCTATTGCAATCAGTAATCAAGGGATGTTGGATAGTGGTAATCCATCCAAACCGATGAAGGCGGGGACGTACCAATTAGCCATGGATGTGTATGGGCAAAAAGATCCTAGTGGAGAGTATGTCCAAACAGAAAAAAATCAAGAGGGCAAAGAAACGGACGTTCATTATCTCTACAAATGGCATTTTGAAAAAGATTTTACGATTACTGCTGAAAAAGCGAAAGAATTAAATGCAAAAGATGTGACGATCGAAAAAGATAATACTTGGATTTACTTCTTGATTGGGGGCATCCTTCTAGCATTGCTTGCCTTCATCTTATTCTTTATTTTATGGAAACGACGCAAAAAGAAGGAAGAAGACGAAGAAGATAAGATCTCATTGCCGTAAATCAATGCTGTCAATTAGAAAATGGTGATACAAAATGATGTTGGAATTTCTAGATAAAAAATCAATAGGCAGACTGAAATTACTCTTTTATTTAGATGCCAATGCTTCTGTTCCTCTGTTACAAGCGACTGTGATGGAGGAACTGAAGATGAATAGATATGAGCTTGAAAGTTGTATAAAAGATGTCCAAGAGGATTTGAAAGAGTTTGATTTGACGGATCAGTTCCTCATAGAAACCGGAGTAAAACCGAAGACTGTGAAATATACGCGGAAAACATTTGCGAATATCTCTTGTTTGATCAGTTGTTATGCGAGTCGAAGTACCTTGACTCCCTTGATAAAGGCTGTACTTATGGAACAAGTGGAAAATACCTTTGATTTAGAAGACGTATTATATGCTTCCAGAGCAACGGTTTATAAGATCATGTCAAAAGTAAATGAGCTGTTGAAGATTTTTGCAATAGAGATTTCTAGCAGTTGTCAGTTTATCGGTAAAGAAAGAGATATTCAATCGTTTTTATATGGCTATTATTACACGCTATACGGAGTAAATGCCTATCCTTTTACTGAAAGCATGAAAGAAGAATTAAGTGAAATCATCAACCAGCTTCGCCAAATCACGCACTTTCTTGAAGAGGATCTTTCAAATTCACAACAGGTAAAGCTATTATATCGCTTATTTGTTTTGAAGGTGCGCAACTATTTTGGCCATCAAGGAGAAACAACTGTATCTACTGTGCAGAATGAAGGACTGGTACAAAAGATCATGACGGTTTTAAGTCCATATTTTCAACATTTGCAAGAAGCAGAGATTTACGAACTTTTGTATTTTATCGGCAGTGAGAATTTGTCGTCGTCTTGTAGACTGATAGAAACAGAAGTGATGACCTCTCTCAATGAAAAAGTGATCAGCAGTGTCATTGCAGAATTTCAAGACGTTGTTTCATGGGGTGAAACGCGTGAGGTAATCGATGAGCTTTCGCTGATCCATAACAAGCTGATTTTTCAGAAGCGTACAAACTTTGAAAATTCAACGATTCAACATTTTTCGTTTATCAAAGAAAACTATCAGTTAGCTGAAGCGCTCGCTTATCGAATCGTGCAAGAATTATTGGAGTTGGAGTGGTGTGTAGAGACAGTTCGAGCAAATTACCATGAGTTAGCAAAAGAATATATTTTTCTTTTTTTGGCAACTTTACCGATTGAACTTCTTTCACCAAAAGTGAGGATCGCCATTGATTTTTCTTTTGGAGAAAGTTACAGCCGCTACATTCAAGAACAAGTGGATGCTTTCGGTAAGTTGAATATTGAATCTTTCGTAGGAGAATCAGAGGAAACAGCGGATATTTGTATTTCAGATATGTTGAAGTTGCAAAGTAAGCGACATCAAGTGATTTGGTTATCTCCTCCTACAGCTTCTGATTGGGAAAAATTAGGTGATTTGATCGTAAGTGTAAAAATACAGAAGTGTGGGAAGAATCATGAGAAAAATTCAGAAAATATCTCTTCGTAGATTTAGTAAAAGCTATCTTTATGCCAGTTTATTTTTTGCTCTTATTATTCATGGAGATCGTACGATTGCTGCAACGGAGGAAGAGATACTCAATCCAATCAATCCTTCAGAGTCTGTTTCTCCTAAAAATCCGGAGCGTGTGTCGCTTCCAGATGAAGAAACAACTCCTTCTTCTAAAGAAGAAAAAGCAGAGAGAAAAGCGCCACGATCTCAAGGGGAATCTACAAAGAAACATGATAATAAGACAAAAGTAGTGAAAAAAGAGGATTTCTTTCATCCGGTGGAGCGTGTGGTCCTAAATAAGAGAAGCAAATCGACCGCTGGGATGGGTGAAGACGCAAGAGTGGGAAAAACGAATACGGGGATAATGCTAGCAGCATTGTCTGGAAAAATGCTCTTTGGTATGGGACGGTTAGACGGGGAAAGCTACGTCACCAAAGAGATCAAGCGGTACTAGTAAGAATGAATCGATAAAAACAGGGATGATGTTTGATGATAAAAGTTTGTTTTAAAGCATGTTTCTTTAAAGGACTGGAAGACCTACACGGGTGGATAAACGGTGGTCTAGCCGATAAATTACAAAGCGTGCACTTGACACAGGAAAATCTTGAAGGGATCAAATATTTAATGGATCAAGGGAACTATGATGGCTGATTGGAGGAAAAGGAGAGGTCGTTCAAACAATCAAAGATTGAAGATACTGATCAGTATCTTAGTACTACTTGCTGTAAGCCTGGTTGCTGTTCCTTTCTCCAAATATTTTCTGATAGCGACTCATTCACAATTGGCGCGCACAGCGATCCGCTACCAAGTGCCAGAAAATGTTCCACCACCAGAAGAGGTCAAAGCATTGAATATCCAAGATGTCATTGGAGCGACGCAAAAAACAAGCGACGTTGCTATCGGTCAAATCGTTATTCCTAAAGTAGAGATTTCACAACCGATCTTTCTTGGTTTGACAACAGACCATCTGATTGATGGAGTAGTTAGTTTGTTTCCACAGCGTGAACCAGAGTTGAGTTCGCTGACACTAATCGGTCATCACGCAGGCGCTTATCAGCTACTTTTTGCTCGAATCGAAGAATTGAAGAAAGGTAATTCGATTTATATCCAGTACCTAAATGATTACTATCAATACAAGGTGGAAAAAACATCGTTGATCAAAGAAACAGAAGCGGACAAGTTAGCTGATAGAGGCGCAGAGATTCTTTTTCTAGTTACTTGTAGACAGGAAGAGCAAACACCTTACCGTATATTTGTAGAAGCTAAAAAAGTGCATGAAGAAAAAGCACTGATCGAACCATTTGAACAAGAGGCAGAAGTCGTCAAACAAGCGAAGGATAAACAATATCTTATTGAATTTATCCTGCCGCTTTTGCTTATAGTTCTTGTTGCTATGTTATTCTTGATTTTCGTCTGGCGTACGTAACTGAGTACTCTCCAAAAATTTATCAACGTTACTGCCCTTTCGTTTGATAAGCAGTTAATTGATCGTCATTTTTGAACATCAAGATTTTAGCTAGAGTAGGAGGTTGTGACAGAAGCGCACAACTCCGAGGAATAAGCAGCAAAAACCGAAAATAGCTTCTCATATTTTTGGATTTTTGCTGCTTATTCCTTGATTAAATGACCAAATTGTTTTTTCGTACGGAAATTATCAACGAAGTTCACTATTTCGAGCCACTGGAGTGGAGTTGGTTTGACACCGATAAAATAAATTTCTGCTTTTGGATTGATTTCCTGTCCTTCTTTTAACGGAAAATCACAAAAGATGATTTCGGGCCATTCATCGTATTCCACCACGTCGATGGGTCTAGGATTCAGTTTTGTTAAGTAACGGACAAGTTCTGTTTTATGGAGCTTACCGTATTTAGTTAGTATGGCTACTCTCACTGAATCTAGCTGTTCTTCAAGGACCCACGATACTAGTTGGAACAACGAGAAACGGAAGGACTTGCTATTGAAGATCCGTTGCCATTTTTCTTCTTTTAAAGGAAGTTGAGGAATAATCTTGTCTACGATTTTAAAATAATGCTCTTTTGTTGGATCGTCATAATAGAAGTACTCCAAGTCAGAGTAAGGCGGCACGTAGCTATCACTTCCATAACTGAGAAAATAGGTCACTCGATAAATCATGTTGAGAGAAAGAAAACTTTCCTGTGGGCCTGTCAATCGTCGTTCCGTTTGTTGAAATAGCTGATCAAAAATCGATCGTTCGAGCTCTTGATACTCCTCTGTATAAAAGTCGCGAAAAGATGGCAACTGGTCCTTTTCATGATAAGTATAAGTCGGCACGACAGTGAACACATAGTAAAGGTAATTGAGCTCTGTTTCATTCAATGTTTTTTTGAAAAAACGACCGGCTATTTCTTTTGATTGTAATTGTTGTTTGAAAACGTCATAAGAGATCAAAGGATTTCTAACTTCTTTGATCGTGGTGGGTAAGCTAGTGATCGTATGCCCATTATTTATTCGGTGTTGCGTGATTTTCATAAATAAGTAGAGTTTACGGATATCTTCGCGAGAATGCATGGGTAAATATTCGTGGATCATTGCCGCAAGTGCTTGGAAGCTCTCAGGATATTCAGGGATGATCGGCTCTCTTTCATCATGCAAATGCCAGAAGAGTTCAAAGAAAAAATGACGGACACGGTATTCCTCCCCACTGATTTTTTTCTTAAACAACAAATATTCAAGGGAATGTTCCCCTAATAGCGTTCGTACAGGTTTCAGTTTAGGTAGCACACTTTGTTGGTGCATATGAACGGATTCAGAAAAATGGGATAAATTTTGAAATTCTTCTCTATAAATAGAGAGTAAGAATTTAAATCCTACAGTTTCTTTAAACAGCAGAATATAGACTTTAAGTAATAAAAATTCTTTTGAAAAACGGATGGATAAGCCATGTTTATCATAGTTGAAGTCAAAAGTTGGATACTGTGCTTTTATTTCTTCTACTCGGTGGCCGATTGCTTTGTAACGGTATTCTGAAATGTTCAGTGCTTCTTGAATACTTTTTTTGGGATAATAGTCTTTTTTATTTATATAACAGTATTGGAAAAACTGGATAATTTCATTTTCTTTATAATTAAAAAAATATTCTCTCATGACTTCACCTCCACTGTGTTTGGAACAAATTAAAATGGCACGTTTCTTATTCAATATTATATCTATATATTACGAGAAAACCTACTAAATAAATTAAATGACTAAAAAAACGTAGATAGCTGTAAAACGTTCTTATGCTTTTTTCTAATTGAAAAGTGTTCGTGAGAATAACCATGAATTTTTTTCATTTTTTTACAAAACAATCATAACAATAGCTGTTACTTTTTTTGCTACTATAAATCGAGAAAAAATTATTTATTATGTATAGACTGTGAAAATAGAAGTGCTGTCTTCAACAAGATACGGTGTACTTTTTCTTATAAGTGCGCAACCACCTCAAAAGAAAGAAGAGAAAATGGATGAATAAAAAGAAAACAATCATATCAACAATTATTAGCGGGTTCGGTATCGTTGCTCTATTGCCCTTTTTGAGCAACTATTTTGGAGATCAAGTTGAAGCGGCAACAGTTATTTCCAGTACATTGACGCCCGGAAAAAATACAGATACTGGCAATCATACTTTGGATAGCACCTTTCAACAAAATCCGAATAACTGGACGATGTTAGCAGGGGATAGCAAGTGGTGGCAATGGGATCCTTCGGGAAACAATTATTTATGGTTGGCCAAGTCAGTTAAAAATTCATGGGTGTATCAATCGATCAGAGCAACACTTGATTTTTCTAAACCTTTAACAATCAAAACGCCCTATTGGTATGATAAAGCAGATATCTGGAAAATGGGGGATGCTTCGGGCTTCTTTTTAACTCCGGTAAATAACGATATGATCAAGCAAAATGCACCAAATGCAACGGGACAGAAGTTAGGGATCGCTGGCTTAAAAGATAGCTTTTTTGTCGGTCGTGATATTTGGTACAACAGTGCATTTGATGGGCCAACGGGTACCAATAAAGGTCAGGATAAAATCGAGATTCGGAAAACAGATGCAAATGGTGTCATCGAGCAATCAAGTTCCTCTACTATTCCATGGGTAGAAGCGTCTGCACCCTTACAATTCCAAGGGTCTGGAACGACTCGTTGGAGTTCTGAAACGCAAACACTGAATTGGTCGGATATTGTAGATAATAAAAACGGCACTTATACTGGCAAGCTGTCGCTTACTTCTACGCCAGACATTGGCTATAACAATAATGGCGCATATGGTGCAAAAACTATTTCAAGAACAATCACCATTAGAAAAAACATTTCATTTGGTAGCGTGGCGATCACAGGTAACAATACTGGAGTGATCCAAGGTGGGAATGCTTCCAAAGGCGCTTCATTTATAGCGACTCGTGGTACAGTCACATTCCCAGTGAATTTTATTGATGCAACGACGAATGAACCGATCAAAAAGGTAGAAGCAGCTACAATCACTGCGAATGTGGGTGACAAGATCGGTGTAACAAATGGTTCAGCAGATGCCTCGGACAATTTTACTTATCAGGCGCCAACCCTTACTGGGTATAGTTTTTTGAGTGGGGGTTCAATCACGGTTGCTAATTATGACGAATATGTCAAAGCTAATCCCAATGGAATCAATGTTTATTATACGCCTATTGATGAGAAAGTGGATTTCAGAACCTATTATCTAAAAGATACACCAGGAACTGGGGTCGTAACGGACCCGATTACGGGATTGCCTGGTGGCCATCCTTCGTCCACTCTGTCGTTTACAGCAGGATCTGCGGTAGAGTTACCTTTGACTAGTCCGCCATCGTTCACCGATAAGTATGGTGCGACATTCCCAACGGTACCTAAGTTAAGCGTACCAGCAGGGTACAAATTGGATCACGTCGTGGCTCCTGACGGTCAAGGTGGGAAGACATACCCAGATATTGCTTCAGCGGTTGCCGCGAATTCAACATTTGATGATATAGCCAACAATCCCTGGGCGAATTATTTTACTATCTATTTAGCTAGCGATGCTGCGTCAGCTAGTTTTTCCTATAAATATGTGGATGGTACGAGACCGAATGTGCCTGATCTACCTGTGATTCCGACTGAAACAGGTGTCACCGGTGGAGTCATCAAAGATCCTAGCGAGCAGTTACCTGAACTTCCTGCTGGTGTCACAATCAAAGATGTGACAGCACCTGATGGAAACACGTATGGAAGTCTGAGTGAGGCTTTGGCCGCTGACGCGAATAAGTACTACCAAGCAGGCACGGTAGCTTTTACTCTAAATGTCACAGCGCCGCCAGCTATGCCAACGCTTGATGAAGTACCAACCGTTGAGTTTGGCACACAGACATTGAAATCGGGAACTCACTCATACGCCAGTGAGACACAGACGGGTTTAAAAGTCACCGATGAATCATATACAAACAAAGGTTGGCACGTTACAGCATCAATGTCACAACAATTTACGAGTGATACAATGGCTGATTTGGAGACGGCACCGTTCGGTACATTCTTAAAAGGTGCAAGTATCAGTTTTCATGCAGGCACTCTAAACACAACGACAGGGAATACTGCAAAAGCACCTCAAGCGCTTGACTTTACATTACAAGAAGATGGTGCTGCGGTTTCTGTCATGGATGCAGCGACTGGAACTGGTCAAGGTGCTTGGGAGTTGAATTATGAAGATGTCCAGTTGAAGGTCGATGGCGATAAAATAGCGGTAGGAAAACCTTACCAAGCGACCATTAATTGGTCATTGAATGATGTACCAGCAAATTAATGAGAAATACCGTTTCCTACTACTACTGGAAGCGATGATTCTCCAAAAAATCTATATTTAACAATCAAAAAATTGAGGTGGGACGGAAGTTTTTACTCTCAATAAATAAGGTGATATCCATGAAAATCATTGGAATTTTTATGGATGTCGCCTTATTTGCATAGAAGCTATCTCTATAACAGTTTGTTTATCCGATAGTAAAGACATTACGTGATTTGTGTATCCACTTGTTTAACTTATTTGTTAATCATGGATGTGGTAAGAAAGTTATCTTATTTAATAGTGATAGTTATTTTAAGGCTATGAGGTTGTTCAAGTGGTTTAAGTTGGAATCACGAGTAAATCAAGACAATTGAGGGGAATAAAATCTCTTATCAAAAATATTTCAAAAGGATATTTATGATGTTCGCTTTAAAATTGATGTCCAAAATGTTATGTTTTCATATAGTTATCTTTAGTATCAAAAAATGTAACTATTTAGTTGTTAAAAAAGCTGACCTTCAACGGTAAGCTGAAAAATCAAAAAATATGGAAAGCTATTTTCTGATTTCCCATCTTACTGCTCAGGTCAAAACGCTTTTCTCACAACCTATGATAAACGGTGTTCGAAAGCCAGCTCCTTCAATAGTAAGTCGAAACGTGAAAAAATATGGAAAGCTATTTTCCCACGTTCCGCCTTACTATTCGGAGCTGAACGGCTTTCTCACAACCTTGTGTAACCGAATACATTTTGTCCGCTGCAAGGGACATTATGTAGTGAAGCAGAATAAAAAAAATCGCTTATGATAAAGATACAGGGGGGATAGAGCTATGACTAGTCAAATGGATCGAGGGAATAAATTAACGCTTCTTTTATCAAAGCAAAGAGATTATGTTACTGCTGAAGTGTTGGCAGAGTTAATGAGTACCTCTACCAAGACGGTCTACCGCTTGGTTAAAAAAATAAATGACGAATTTCCGAATGGGCCACTGATTTTGTCTGAAAAGGGTCGGGGGTACAAACTTGATTATGAAAAATATATTGCACAGACGAACCAAACAATTGTGTCTTCTGTGGAAGTTCTACCGTCAGAACGGCAAAATAATGTGATGGAAGAATTATTATTATCCTCGCCTAAAGCACTAAAAGTCATTGATTTGTATCAAACCTATTATGTTGGTGATTCAGCGATCGCGAATGATGAAAAAATCATTGCGGAACGGATTTCAGCGTATGATCTGCAATTGATCCGCAAAAATCGGACATTAGCCATTGAAGGAAAGGAAGAAAATATCCGCCGAGCAATCACTGAATTGATTCAGCGATTGAATATTTTCGATATTGATGAAATCGCTTTATCGGATGAATTTGCGTTTAATCGTTACGATGCGAATTTTGTCATCGAACAGATCAAGCTGATTGAAAAGAAATTAAATGGCACGATTCCTTACCCATATAATATCAATATTTTCTCCCATCTATACATTGCGGTACGCCGCGCAAGAAAAACGAATTATCAAGCCACTGGAGAAAAATTAACGATGGAACAATTACAAGTTTTAGATAATGAATCTTTGATTCGCGATATTGCCATCGAAGTGATCCGCCAAGTGGAAGTGTATTTGAAAACGAAATTACCAGTAAGTGAGATCTACTATCTCTATCAATATTTACTTTCTTCCAGAACGGATAATAACCAAGCTAAAACGCAAACGTTTACAGAAGAAGTGTTGGAGATTACTTCTTATTATTTGTACCAAGTTGGTGAGAAGCTGAATCTCAATGTAGCGAATGAGATGATTTTTACAGATCTTGCTAATCATATTAAACCCTTGATCAATCGATTGCGTCATCAAATCAGAGTGAAAAATAGTTTGTTGGATCAAATCCAATTAACGTATGAAACGATTTTTAATACTGTCGCTGAAGTGTCAGAACAGGTGAGTCAAACGTTTCAGTTACCAACGATCACACCTGATGAGATCGGGTTTATCACTTTGTATTTTGCACGAATGATCGAGACGCACCAATTTCCGATCCAAACACTGATCATGTGTACAACGGGCGTAGGGACTTCTGAATTATTGAAGGTGAAGTTAGCCAAAAAATTTCCTGAACTAGAGATCGTGGATGTGATCAGCACTAAAAATTATCAATCGGTGTTAGAAAAGACGCCAGGAATCGAGTTGATTTTAACGACAGTTGGGTTGAAAGAAGCGTTTCCTGTTCAATCTTTGATCGTTAGTGCGATGTTGACCGCTGATGATCAGTCAAGAATCCAAAAGAAAATTGAGGATATTTATCATGATAGATAATTTCATAGAAACATTCGATCAGATTGCATTAACGTCAAAGGCAGAAACCTATGAATGGATCAGCCAACAAGTCTTTCCTGCTTCAAAAGAAGAGGCACAAGCGATCCAACAGGCATTGTTTCAACGAGAAGCGGCAGGAGATATCCAAATCGAGGAAGGCGTGATTTTGCCTCATCTTGAACATCCAGCACTAGCCAAAACACAGGTCTGGGTGATTCGTCCCCAACAGCCAATTACTGAATGGTCGGAACGAATCTTACAAGTGGAATTGATCATCGTTGTCTTACTAGCAGAAAACGAAACAGTAGCAGTCAAACGTCCGCTGGCTGATTTTATGCGAAAACTGGCTGATCCGGACTATCTAGATGACTTGAAAGCTGGTAATTTCACAGAACGATAAAAATACTATCAAAAATTGGAGGAACCAATAATGAAAATCGTTGGAGTAGCAGCATGTACAGTGGGTATCGCCCATACGTATATCGCACAAGAAAAATTAGAGAATGCAGCAAAAAAAGCGGGTCATGAGATCCATGTCGAAACTCAAGGAACGATTGGCATTGAAAATGAATTGCCACAAGAAGCAATTGATCAAGCCGATATCGTGATTTTAGCAGTGGATGTCAAGATTAGTGGACGTGAACGTTTCGAAGGAAAGAAAATCATCCAAGTGCCGACAGAAATCGCGGTAAAATCACCAAACAAATTAATCGAAAAAGCAATGGAAGTTGTCAGTAACTAACGAGGAGTGAGGAAAATGGAGATCAAAGAAATCATTGATCCAACAATCATCAAAACGAACTTAGACGGGAAAACGAAAGATGAGGTCTTGTATGAATTAGCCAATCGCTTGTATGAACAAGAATACATTACGGATGTCGAAGCATTTGTGAAAGATATTTATTTGCGAGAAGCTCAAGGTCAAACAGGGATCGGTAATTATATCGCTATCCCACATGGAAAAAGTGCGTATGTGAAAAAAGTAGGTGTGGCGATCGGGGTGACTGAAAATGAAATCCCTTGGGAAACATTAGATGGTAAGGGCGTGAAAGGCATCATCTTGTTTGCAGTCGGAGATGATACGGAAGGTGCGCAAAAACATTTGAAATTATTGTCCTTATTTGCCCGTAAGCTAGGAAATGATGAAGTAGTGGAACGTTTGATTGCGGCAAGAGAAATCGATGAAGTAGTCGCTGCATTTGGCTAAAGAGTGAGGAGGAAGAAAAAATGAAAATTGTTGGAGTAGCAGCATGTACGGTAGGTATCGCCCATACGTACATTGCGCAAGAAAAGTTGGAAAATGCCGCAAAAAAGGCCGGGCATGAGATCCATGTGGAAACACAAGGAACGATCGGGATCGAAAATGAATTGACGGCAGAGCAAATCAGTCAAGCAGATGTCGTGATTTTAGCTGTGGATGTCAAAATCAGTGGACGTGAACGTTTTGAAGGAAAACGAATCGTTCAAGTACCGACAGAAGTCGCTGTAAAATCACCAAGTAAGTTGATTGAAAAAGTAGAAGAAGTAGTTGTGCAACAATAATTACCAGAATGGGGGAGACAAAATGGAGGCAATTAAAAGGTTAAATTTAAAAGGACATTTATTGACAGCGATTTCATATCTGATTCCAATCGTATGTGGTGCCGGATTCTTGATTGCGATCGGCATGGCATTTGGCGGAACAAGTCAAGGAACACTTGTACAAGGCGAGTTTTCGATTTGGGATGCGTTAGCAACAATGGGTGGCGCAGGTTTAGGATTATTACCAGTTGTGATCGCTACTGGGATTTCTTATTCTATTGCAGCTAAACCAGGGATCGCACCAGGATTCATTATTGGTTTAACAGCAAATGCAATTGGTGCTGGTTTTATCGGGGGGATTTTAGGTGGTTACTTAGCAGGGTATCTGGTTTTAGGTATTTTAAAACATGTCAAAGTACCAAAATGGGCAAAAGGATTGATGCCAACATTGATTATTCCATTTATTGCTTCAATTGTTGGTGGCTTAGTCATGGTTTATATCATTGGAGCGCCAATCGCAGCATTAACGCTATTATTAACGAATTTCTTAGATGGATTAGGCAATTCTTCCTTATTGATTTTTGGTGGTGTGATCGGTTTGTTAAGTGGGATCGACTACGGTGGACCAATCAACAAAACCGTATTTGCCTTTGTGTTGACGATGCAAGCAGAAGGGTTGAATGGTCCGATCACCGCATTGCAATTAGTCAATACAGCCACACCGATCGGCTTTGGTTTAGCTTATTTTATCGCCAAAATGTTCCGCAAGAATATCTATACAAAAGTGGAAGTAGAGACATTGAAATCAGCCGTACCAATGGGTGTCATCAATATCGTTGAAGGTGTGATTCCTTTAGTTATGAATGATATCGTACGTGGTGTAGTTGCAACAGCAATCGGTGGATTTGCTGGTGGAGCAACAACGATGATCTTAGGTGCGGATGCAACAGTTCCTTTCGGTGGTGTCTTGATGATCCCAACGATGTCTCGACCATGGGCAGGTGTGATCGCGATCTTAGTGAACGTCTTAGTTACAGCCGTCGTTTTAGCTGTAATCAAAAAGAACGTGCCGGAAGAAGAAATGGACTTAGTAGTAGAGAAAGAGGAAGAAGATATCAGTTTAGATGATATTCAGATTTTTTAAAATAAGTGCGTAAAAAAGAGGGGCAAAATCGAT
Organism: Enterococcus mundtii; assembly: GCF_002947535.1. Classification (GTDB taxonomy): domain Bacteria; phylum Bacillota; class Bacilli; order Lactobacillales; family Enterococcaceae; genus Enterococcus_B; species Enterococcus_B mundtii_B. The sequence goes on along the minus strand of NZ_PUAP01000034.1, from coordinate 109,322 downwards.
GAAATTTTTTCTAGATACAGCAGATGTAACAGCAATCAAAAAAATCAATGCGCTAGGTTTAGTCGATGGGGTGACAACTAATCCGACGATCATTGCCAAAGAAGGACGCGTGTTTGAAGAAGTCATCAAAGAAATCTGTTCGATCGTTGATGGACCTGTTTCAGCAGAAGTGACTAGTTTGGAAGCAGACGGCATGGTCGCAGAAGCGAAAGAAATCGTCCAATGGGCGGAAAACATCGTGATCAAGATCCCTATGACAGAAGAAGGATTGAAAGCGACGAACGAATTATCTAAATTGGGGATCAAGACCAATGTCACATTGATTTTCTCTGTGGCACAAGGGTTACTAGCAGCAAAAGCAGGTGCTACATTTATTTCACCATTTTTAGGTCGATTAGACGATACCGGAACGAGCGGGATCGAACTTGTCGCAAAACTCCGTGAAGTACTAGATACTTACGGGTTTTCTACAGAAATCATTGCAGCAAGTGTCCGCAATTCGGAACATGTGGAAAAAGCGAGTTTAGTTGGCGCACACATTGCCACTGTACCGCCATCATTGTACCAAACGTTGTGGAGCCATCCGTTGACAGATAAAGGAATTGCTCAATTCATGGCGGACTGGGAAAGCTTTCAAGGAGGGAACAAATAAATGGGAAAAGTGGAATTTTCACCTTCATTGATGACGATGGACTTGGATAAGTTCAAAGAACAAATCGAATTTTTAAATGATCATGTCGATTCTTACCATATCGATATCATGGATGGTCATTATGTACCAAATATCACGTTATCTCCATGGTTCATTGATGAGGTACGCAAAATCAGTAATCTACCGATGTCTGCGCACTTAATGGTCAAAGACCAAAGTTTTTGGGTGAATCAATTAATCGACCAAAAGTGTGAATGGATCTGTATGCACGCCGAATTATTAGATGGTTTAGCTTTTCGCTTGATCGATCAAATCCATGATGCAGGGTTAAAAGCTGGCGTCGTCTTGAACCCAGAAACACCGATCGAAGCCATCTTCCCATACATCGAATTGGTCGATAAAATCACGATCATGACAATCGATCCAGGATTTGCTGGACAACGGTTTATTGAAAGTACACTGGATAAAATCGTTGCTTTACGCGAACTACGCGAAGAAAAAGGATATAACTATGTGATTGAAATGGACGGCTCTTCCAACCGTAAATCCTTCAAACGAATCGATGCAGCAGGACCAGATATTTATATCGTCGGTCGCAGTGGCTTGTTTGGCTTAGATGAAAAAATCGAGAAGTCATGGGAAATCATGAAAACCGATTATGAAGAAATGACTGGGAAAACGATCGGGTAAGAGAAGGTCGTGAGAAAGCCGGTCAGCTCCGAATAGTAAGGCGGAACGTGGGAAAATAGCTTCACATATTTTTTCACGTTTCGACTTACTATTGAAGGAGTTGGCTTTCGAACGCCGTTTATCTAGGTTGTGAAAGGAGCGGTCACCATTGAGTAATAAGACAGGAAAATCGAGAATGCCTCATTCATTTTTGATTCTTCTGTCTTATTTTCAAAGTGAAATTTAAAGTATGGACATTATTTTATAGGAACGAACAAGGAGGAATTATATTGTTTGATAAAGTAGATCAGCTTGGTGTGCATACGATCCGTACATTGAGTGTCGATGCAGTACAAAAAGCAAATTCAGGACATCCGGGGTTACCAATGGGTGCCGCGCCAATGGCTTATGCCCTTTGGACGAAACACTTGAAAGTGAATCCGAAAACTTCTAAAAACTGGGCAGACCGTGACCGTTTTGTCTTATCAGCGGGACATGGTTCAGCGATGTTGTACAGCTTGTTACACTTAGCAGGGTATCAAGTGACGATCGATGACTTGAAACAATTCCGTCAATGGGATTCAAAAACGCCAGGACACCCTGAGGTCAATCATACGGACGGCGTCGAAGCAACGACCGGTCCGTTAGGTCAAGGGATCGCAATGGCTGTGGGAATGGCAATGGCAGAAGCGCATCTAGCGGCGACCTACAACAAAGAGCAGTTCAACGTCGTTGATCATTATACGTATGCGTTATGTGGTGATGGCGACTTGATGGAAGGTGTGTCACAAGAAGCAAGTTCGATGGCTGGTCATATGAAACTTGGTAAATTGATCGTTTTATACGATTCAAACGATATTTCTTTAGACGGACCAACCTCAAAAGCCTTCACTGAAAATGTTGGCGCACGCTATGAAGCTTACGGTTGGCAACATCTCTTGGTCAAAGACGGCAATGATTTAGAAGCCATCTCAAAAGCAATCGAAGAAGCGAAAGCCGAAACAGACAAACCGACATTGATCGAAGTAAAAACAGTCATCGGATTTGGTGCTCCAAATCAAGGAACTTCTGCGGTCCATGGCGCACCACTTGGCTTAGAAGGCATTCAAAAAGCCAAAGAGATCTATGGTTGGGAATACCCTGACTTTGCCGTACCAGAAGAAGTAGCGGAACGTTTCCGTCAAACGATGGTTGAAGAAGGTGAAAAAGCTGAAAATGCTTGGCGTGAGCTGTTCGCAGCATACAAAGCAGCGTATCCAGAATTAGCGCAACAATTCGAAGATGCGTTTGCTGGGAAATTACCAGAGAATTGGGATGCAGAGCTTCCAACATACGACGAAGGCGAAAGTCAAGCCAGTCGTGTCTCAAGTAAAGAGATGATCCAAGCATTATCAAAAGCGATCCCAAGTTTCTGGGGTGGTTCTGCCGATCTATCCGGCTCAAACAACACGATGGTCACAGCCGACAAAGACTTCACGCCTGAACACTATGAAGGCCGCAACATTTGGTTTGGTGTTCGTGAGTTTGCGATGGCATCAGCGATGAACGGGATCCAATTACATGGCGGTACACGCATCTATGGAGGGACATTCTTTGTCTTTGTCGATTACTTGCGACCAGCTGTACGTTTAGCAGCGATCCAAAATACGCCAGTCATTTATGTCTTGACCCACGATTCTGTAGCAGTTGGTGAAGATGGTCCGACGCATGAGCCAGTGGAACAATTGGCTTCGGTTAGAAGTATGCCAGGTGTCCATGTCTTACGTCCAGCGGACGGGAACGAAACTCGTGCGGCATGGAAAGTAGCGATGGAATCCACAGATACGCCAACGATCTTAGTCTTGAGTCGTCAAAATCTACCAGTTCTTCCAACAACGAAAGAAGTGGCAGATGACATGGTCAAAAAAGGTGCTTACGTCTTGTCTCCTGCCAAAGGGGAACAACCAGAAGGAATCTTGATCGCGACAGGTTCAGAAGTGGATCTAGCTGTCAAAGCGCAAAAAGTATTGGCGGAACAAGGGAAAGATGTTTCAGTGGTTTCAATGCCAAGTTTTGATTTGTTCGAACAACAATCCGCGGAATATCAAGAAAGCGTCTTGCCAAAAGCAGTGACGAAGCGTGTTGCAATCGAAATGGCTGCTTCATTTGGCTGGGAGCGCTATACAGGGACAGCAGGGGCAATCATTGCGATCGATCGTTTCGGCGCGAGCGCACCTGGGGAAACGATCATCCAAAATTATCAGTTTACAGTGGAACATGTTGTTGAAGTGTTTGATCAATTGTAGAAGGTATTTTTGTTCTTTTACTATTTAAAATTTCAAGTTAAAGATACGAGTACTTTATTTAGATAAAATCTGCCAAACTGGAATTCAATGATTTCCGGTTTGGCAGATTTTTTTATTGATTCATGATTATTTTAATTTCAGGTGTTTGATTTCTAAAAAGTGTTGGAGGTTTAAGACCAATCCTCCTAGCAGTGTCGCTTTTTCGTTCAAGGAGCTGTTGCGGACGACTAATTGATTCGAAAAATGATTGTGCAGATTGCCTTTTAACTGTTCGATCATATCAGGTATTTCGCGATAAAGTGAGCTATTCAAAATAATGATCGATGGGTCATAATGGGCGATCAAGTTGTTGATACCGATCGTCAAGTAGTTGATATTTTCCTCCACGACTTGTAGGGCATCACGATCTTGGTTTTGAACATATTCTCGAAGGATGATGGCATTGACATAGTCCAACTTTTTTTTCTGAGCAAATCGATCGTAGCAGACTTTATTGGCAGCGTACATTTCCAAACAACCTCGGTTGCCACAGCGACATTCCTTACCGTCCATCACGATGATCTGATGACCGATTTCACCAGCAAAACCATGGGCACCAACCTCTAAATTCCCATTTTTGACGATTCCTGCACCAATGCCGCTGTGCATATTGATACTGACAAGATTTTCCGAATCTGAGGTAAAGCTATATTCGCCTAAGGCTGCAAGATTTGCTTCATTTTCTAAATAGACAGGATAGTCTCTCAGTTTTTCAGCTATTTTGCGAAAAGGAATGTGATCGAAATTGTAATGAGGGCCAAAAATCGGCTCACCATGGTAGACAGGGCCATGAACGGCTATTGCTACCCCAATAATCCCATATTCTGTCGTCGGAAGATGTTGTTCAAATAACGTGAAGATTTCTGAAAGATATAGATGGATGGCTTCCTCATCTAATGTGATTGGCTTTTTTTGGATATGTTGGATCTCTTCCCCATCTAGATAAGTAAGGAGACCATGGATGTAATTATAGCCGATGTCAATGGAAATAGAGAGGCCAGCCTTTCCATTGTATTGAAGAATGATTGGCTTACGTCCGCCGACATTACTAGATTCTCCAATGCCAGTCTCAATGACTAGTTGGTCATCGATCAATTTTTTTACAATGGAGGACACAGTTGCCTTTGTTAGTCCAGTTATGGCTGAAAGCTCTGCACGAGAAAGAGCGGGTTGATTCATAATCAATTCTAAACAGAGAGACTCATTTGGGCTCCGTCGAGTATACGTTGGATTTTTCAAAGTAAATCACTTCCTATTCATTATGTAATGAGGATACGTTCTAAAGTATACTGGTAATCTCATTATTTTTCTAGTTATTTATCTATTGCTATTTCGTTTTGTAAAGTAAATAAATTAACTTCATTCGACTATAAATGCTTTGATAATAATAAAAAAATAACTTGACTATAATTATGAAAGCGTATACTATATGCTTGTTAAGTTAGTTTGTTAGGTGAACTAACTAATATAGAATGAATAAACTAGGAGGAATATGATATGAGCTTTTTTCCACAAATAGAAAAAATCCAATATGAAGGAACAACGACAACCAATCCCTTTGCTTTTCGCCATTTCAATCCAGAAGAGGTAGTTGCTGGTCAAACGATGAAGGAGCATTTACGATTTGCTGTTGCTTACTGGCATACCATGACACAAGATGGCAGTGACCCGTTTGGTTCGCCAGTCAATCAAAGAACTTGGCTAGGTGCAAATGAAATGGAAACTGCAAAAAATCGAGTGGCGGCCTTTTTTGAGATTTTAGAAAAACTAGGTGTCGAATATTTTTGCTTCCATGATGTCGATATTGCACCTGAAGGGAATAGTTTAGAAGAATTCTATGCAAACTTAGATGAAATCACCGATTTGATCAAGGAACAGATGGAGCGTACGGGAATCAAACTACTTTGGAATACGGCGAATATGTTCAGCCACCCACGCTACGTGAATGGTGCGGCTTCAACGAATCATGCGGATGTCTTTGCCTATGCTGCTGCTCAAGTCAAAAAAGGCTTAGATATCTCAAAAAAACTCAACGGTCAAAATTATGTCTTCTGGGGTGGTCGTGAAGGATACGAAACGTTGTTGAATACGGATATGGCGTTTGAGCAAGATAATATTGCACGTTTGTTCAAAATGGCGATCGCCTATAGTGAAAAAATCGGTCATACGCCACAATTCTTGATTGAACCAAAACCAATGGAGCCAAGTAAACATCAATATGATTTTGATGCCGCAACGGCTTTACAATTTATCCAAAAATATGGTTTACAAGAGAAATTCAAACTGAATCTAGAGGCTAATCATGCCACGTTAGCTGGGCATACGTTTGAGCATGAGATCGAAGTAGCACGGATCAACAACGCGCTAGGTTCACTAGATGCGAACCAAGGGGATGTGTTGCTTGGTTGGGATACTGATGAGTTTCCAACGAACGTCTATGATGTCACGTTGGCCATGTACGGTGTCTTAGAAAATGGCGGTATCGCACCAGGAGGAATCAATTTTGATTCGAAAGTCCGTCGTTCAAGTTTTGCCATGGAAGATCTATTCTTAGCGCATATCGCAGGGATGGATACCTTTGCTAGAGGGTTGAAGGCAGCGGCGAAATTAAAAGAGGATCGCTTCTTCGATACCTTAAAAGAGAAACGCTATGCTACTTTCCAAGAGGGTATTGGGGAATCCATTGTCAACGACAAGGAAGATTTGGAAAGTTTGACTGACTATGCAATGAAGTTGAAAGATATCGAGCTGGAATCAAGTCATATCGAATATGTCAAATCTTGTTTGAATGATTATTTAGTTTAATCCAACTTATGGAGAGTCTCTTTCAGTTAGCTAAGGATAGATGTCACTGACTCGATTGGATGGTTGAAAGGGATTCTCCTAAAAAATAGAGTGAGGTGTACGATGAAAATTAAAAATCCAGTATTAACAGGTTTTCATGCTGATCCGTCTATTGTGCGTGTGGGAGAAACATATTACATTGCCAACTCTACGTTTGAATGGTTTCCAGGCGTTCAGATCTATGAGTCGCAGGACTTGATGAATTGGCGTTTAGTGGCACGTCCATTGGCTTCTGTCGAGATGTTGGATATGAAGGGCAATGAAGATTCAGGAGGAATTTGGGCGCCCGATCTCTCTTATGCAGATGGGAAATTTTGGTTAGTTTATACCGATGTCAAAGTGGTCAATGGGGCGTTCAAAGATTGTACGAATTATTTGACTACCGCAGAAAAAATCACTGGTCCATGGAGTCAACCGATCCGATTGAACGGTGTCGGTTTCGATGCTTCTCTTTTTCATGATGACGATGGCCGCAAATACCTAGTTCAAATGGAATGGGATCATCGCGAATACCATCATCCATTTAACGGGATCAAATGCACCGAATATTCAGTAGAAGAGCAACGTCTACTTCCGGAAACAGGTAAGATCATTTGGAAAGGAACTGACGTGAAATTAGTGGAAGGGCCTCATCTGTATAAGTTATTTGGTTATTATTATTTGTTTTGTGCAGAAGGTGGCACCGTCTATACGCACCAAGAAGTGGTGGCACGGTCAAAAACTTTAGAAGGAGTTTTTGAAAGCCAAGCAGAGACCTTTCTAACTGCCTATGACTCTCCAGAAAATCCACTGCAAAAATGCGGGCATGGTGCATTAGTCGATACACCAGAAGGCGAATGGTATTTTGCCCATTTGACTGGTCGACCGTGGCATCATAAAAACGAATCCATCCATGATCCTCGTGGCTGGTGTACATTAGGCAGAGAAACAGCGATTCAAAAGGTGATATGGTCTAAAGAATTGTGGCCAGAAATCGTTGGTGGAAAGCAAGGTAGCTTGGAGGTGGAAGCACCTAAAGGAGTGACACCCCACCCTTATGAAAAACTGCCAGAAAGGACTAACTTCGAACAAAGCGAACTGCCACCACAATTTCAAACAGTACGTGTCCCTTTTACGAAGGACATCGGCATCTTGAAAGATGGAAAACTGACATTGAGAGGCGCTGGAAGCTTAGCGAATACACATGGGAACTCATTAGTTGCTAGACGTTGGCAAGCATTTGAGTTTGAAGCAGAAACTGCCTTGAGCTACTCACCAACGACCTTCCAACAAATGGCAGGGCTGACGAATTATTATAATTCGCAACATTGGTCGATGATCCAAGTGACTTGGCACGAAGAAAAAGGCCGTGTCATTGAACTCACTGAGAATAATCAAGGCGTATTAAAAAGTTATTTGCAGGAACAGGTCATTCCAATTCCAGAGGATGTAACAGTTGTTTATTTCAAAACGATCGTCAGAAGAGAAACTTACACATATGCTTATTCGTTTGACGGAAAAACATGGATCGAATTAGCGATCCAGTTAGACGCAAAAGTACTATCCGATGAATATGTCAACCAAACCCATGGTGGATTTTTTACGGGTGCGTTTGTGGGAATGGTCAACGTCGATTACTCAGGATATGATTTGCCAGCTGTTTTTGATTATTTTGATTATCGGGAAAAGCAAAGTGAATAGGACAGTGTGGTCGCTTCAGGAGTAAGAGGGGAGATCTTTCATGGAAAAAGAACGTTTATTTTCAATGTCTAATATTGAAAAAAGTTTTGGCCCTGTCCACGTCTTGAAAAAAGCAAGACTAGAGATAAATAAAGGCGAGATCCATGCTTTTATGGGAGAAAACGGAGCCGGTAAGTCTACTTTAATGAACATTCTTGCTGGATTGATCGATAAGGACGAAGGAGAAATCATATTTGAAGGGAAAGAAATCCCTAAAATGACTCCTGACTTCGCACAAGAATTAGGAATTGCCTTTGTTCATCAAGAATTGAATCTCGCAGAAGATTTGTCTGTGGCAGAAAATATCTTTATTGGTCGTTTGCCCTATAAGAATAAGGCGCTAGGAATTGTTGACTTCAAAAAATTATATGAAGACACGCAACAATGGCTGAATCTAGTAGGATCTGCGATTTCTCCTACTACACTTGTTGCTTCGTTGTCTACAGCCAATAAACAATTAGTTGAAATTGCCAGAGCGCTTAGTTTGAACGCCAAAGTGATCATTTTTGATGAGCCGACGACTTCTTTGTCTGAAAAAGATGTCGAAGTTTTGTTTATTATCATTCGCAGATTGAAGGAAAAAGGTGTATCGAGTATTTACATCTCCCATCGGATGAAAGAGATCTTTGAATTAGGTGAACGAATCACGATCATGCGTGATGGAGAGTATATCTTGACCGATGAAGTGAAAAACTTGTCTGAAGAAGCGATCATCGCTCGCTTAGTTGGGCGAGAAATCAACGATCTGTATCCGAAACAACCTACCCAATTAGGAGAAACTTACTTACAAGTTTTGAACCTTTCTGATTCTTTCGGGCGGGTGAAAAATGTCAGCTTCCAGGCAAGACGAGGGGAAGTATTGGGCTTTGCGGGGTTAGTAGGAAGCGGTCGAACAGAAACGATGCGACTGATTTTCGGTGCGGATCGTGCAAAATCTGGTGAAATCAAATTGGCGAACCAGCCGGTAGTGATCAAGTCACCGGTGGATGCGATTCGTCAAGGAATCGGGTTATTAACGGAAGACCGTAAACATCAAGGCTTGTTTCTTGGTCTCTCGATCCAAGACAATATCACGATAACGAATCTAGGTGGATTTGTATTAAAACATGAATCACTTAATCAAACGGCTCATCAGTTTGTACAAGACGTGAAGATCAAGATCAGCGATATTGCACGTCCAGTTGCCAGTCTCTCTGGTGGGAATCAGCAAAAAGTCGTTTTAGCAAAGTGGTTGAATACAACAAATCAAGTATATATTTTTGATGAACCGACAAAAGGTATTGATGTGGGGGCAAAATCAGAAATCTATACGATCATCAACGAGTTGGCACGCCAAGGGAAAACGATTTTGATCGTCTCTTCAGAAATCCCTGAATTATTAGGGATCTGCGATCGAATCCATGTTTTTCGTGAAGGTGAGATTACAGGAGAAGTCGTCGTCGCTGAGTATCAGGACAGAAAAGATGAGGCGCAAGAATTGGTTATGACCTATGCTACGCTTAATGAGCATTAACGATTCTTCGGTTAGAGGATATGTAAACAAAGGAGAGAACGATGGAAAAACGAAACAAGTTAACGATCAAGTCACTTTTTATGAACTACTCTGTTTATTTAGTGTTAATTGCTTTAGTCCTATATTTTTCAATTGCAAATGCGAATTTTTTGAGCACGTTCAATATTGAAAATTTCTTCCAACAAATTCCGCCGGTAGGTATTTTAACTGTTGCTTATGCGATGATTTTGATTTGCGGTTATGTGGATCTATCAATTGGTTATGTCGGAATGGCGTCAGGAATGCTCGGGTTATATGCGGCAAATCAAGGAATGCCTGCGCCAGTCGTTGTGCTTCTGGCATTATTGACAGGGGCAATGTTAGGCGCAGTGAATGCTTTGTTGATCAAGAAATTTGATTTACCTTCATTTATTTTGACGTTAGGAACAAGTTATGTCATCAAAGGAATGCTCGGCTTTTTCACAGATGAACAATTTATCGGTTCCGAAAATGAGTGGTTCAATCGGTTAGCGAAAACGCCGATCGGTACGGATATGTTCAAAAGCAATGCCTTGATTTTTTTAATTATCATCATTGTATTTGCTTTTATAATGAAAAATACTCGGCTGGGAAGATATACCTATGTGGTAGGGTCAAATCAAGAAGCTGCCAGATTATCCGGTATCGATACGGATAAACATATCATCAAGATGTTTATGATTGAAGGAATGTTAGCAGCCATCGCTGGTTTGTTGATTGTTTCAAATTTAAATGGTGGCGCTTCCAAAGATGCGAATGGCTTAGACTTGTTCGCGATGGCGGCAGCGATCATGGGTGGTACGTCATTTAGCGGTGGCATCGGCACGATTGGCGGAGCGGTAGCAGGTATCTTAACCTTACAAGTATTTAAAAATGGCTTGACATTGATGGGGGTAAATTCATTTTTACAAGATACAGTCACTGGCTTAGTCATTATTTTAGCAATCATCATTGATTATTTGAAACGTCGAGCAAGTCGTCAGTCATAATTACAATCTAAGGAGTGAAAAGACCATGTTAAAAAAATCATTTTGGGTCATTAGTATGTTCGTTGCGTTATTATTAGTTGGTACAGGCTGTAGTACGAGTGATTCTGCGGATGCAGATAGTGAAAAGACCTTGTATTTCATTCCAATCGTAGACACTGGGGCTTATTGGAACCCCATGAAAAAAGGAGCAGAGGATGCGGCACAAGAATTGGGCTATACATTGGTCACAAAAACATCTCCTTCTGCTGAACCAAGTAAGAAAGAGAAACATATCGGCTTTATCAGAGAAGCAGTTGCCAAAAACGTAGCAGGAATTGCCATTGCACCGATTGAGAAAAAAGCGTTTGTTGATCCAATCAAAGCAGCCATGGATAAAAATATTCCAGTCATCACCTTTGATGCCGATTTAGAAAATCCTGAAGATCGGACAGCTTACGTAGGTACAGACAATGTCTCAGCTGGAAAAGAATTAGGGTTACGTGCTGCTGAAGAAATGAAGGCAAAAGGCATTACCGGTGGTTCGATCGCCATCGTTTGTGTGGATGTTGCACAACCAACTATGATCGATCGTGAAAAAGGACTGAAAGAAGGTTTTGCAGAGATCTATGGAAAAGATGCTGAGAACTTTAAGTTTTTAGCGACGATACAAGACAATGATCAACCATCAGAATCTAAAAAACAATTAGAAGGTTACATTGCGGCGAATAGAGACTTAGTCACTGTCTTTTCATTAGGTTCAGAAGGGCCGAATGTTGGTGTGATGAGTGCGTTAGAATCTCAAGGAAAAGCAGGACAAGTGCTTCATTATGGATTTGATTATACGGACACTTGGTTAGGCGGAGTAGCGGATGAACGAATCACAGCGATCGTTGACCAAGATGCGTACCAAATCGGCTATCAAGTGATCGAGAATTTAGTGAAAGCAATCGACGGTGAAACAATTGACGCAACAATTCCGATCGATGTCAACTATGTGTTAGCGGAAGAGTTAGAAGAGTATGGAAAAGAAAAAAGTAAAGTGAAAACAGACTCAGTAGAAGATTCTTCAGTAGAAAGCACAGAAGAAACAGAATAAAAAGCGTATGTAATCAGTGGAAAGGAACAGGCGGTGTCTTGATGGAACGGACTGTTTCTTTCGCTTGTTTTTGTCGGAAAGGAGAACGATTCATGTATGTATTAGGTTTAGATCTAGGAACAAGTGCCTTGAAGGGCCTAGTGTTTGATCGAAAAGGAAAGTTAGTGGCAGAAGCAGTTGCTTCTTACCCTATGAGCAATCTACAGATGGGGTATAGCGAGCAACAACCGGCGGATTGGCTCAAAGCAGCAGATCAAATATTGAAAGAATTATTAGGGGAAGTGACTGATCTTAAAGATGAATTGGCAGGCATCAGTTTTTCTGGACAGATGCACAGCTTAGTTCTTTTGGATGAAGCAGATCAAGTTGTAAGACCAGCTATTTTATGGAATGATGTTCGTACGACACCACAATGTCAACGAATCACTGAAAAAATGGGAGATAAGTTGTTACAGCACACGAAAAACAAAGCGTTAGAAGGATTTACACTACCGAAAATCTTATGGGTGCAAGAACACGAACCAGCGAGTTGGGAAAAGGTCAAACACATTCAATTACCGAAAGATTATTTACGATTCTGGTTGACTGGTTCGTATCATATGGACGATTCAGATGCGGCTGGCACACTACTGCTGAATCAAGAAACGAAGCAGTGGGACGAAGAAATCTTAGAAGAATTTGGGATTGATCCAGCCATCTTACCTCCTTTAGTGGCTTCTACTGAAGTGGTGGGGACATTGAAAGACGAGTTAAAAGAAAGATATGGCTTTACCAAGCCAGTCAAAGTGATTGCAGGCGGTGCCGACAATGCCTGTGGCGCTGTTGGCGCTGGTATTTTAGAAGAAGGTCTGGGATTATGTTCCATCGGTACAAGCGGAGTATTCCTTCGATACGAAAAGAATGTGGATAGAGACTATCAAGGGAAGCTCCATCTCTTCCAACATGCCTCAGGTGCCGCGTATTCCATGGGTGTGACCTTAGCTGCTGGCGACAGCTTGAGTTGGTTCAAACAGCGCTTTGCTCCTGATCGTTCATTCAGCGAGTTGCTATCAGAAATCGGAAGTGTTGATGCAGGCAGTAATGGCTTATTGTTCACTCCTTATATCGTAGGGGAACGGACGCCTTACAGTGATAGTCAAATCAGAGGAAGCTTTATTGGGATAGATACGCAACACGAGTTGAAACATTTTACCCGTAGCGTGCTAGAAGGGATCACCTTCTCTCTGAAGGACTCCCAAGAAATCATGGAAGAGATGACTCAACAAAAAATCGAAACAATCGTATCAGTCGGTGGCGGCGCAAAAAATCAGACGTGGCTCCAAATGCAAGCGGACATTTTCAATCGACCGATCGTTACTTTAACCACCGAACAAGGACCTGGGCTTGGCGCCGCTATGTTAGCAGCAGTAGGCTGTGACTGGTTTACTGATTTGAACGAATGTGCAAGTGTTTTTGTTTCCTACCAATCCCCTGTGCAACCGAACCCGCAACAAGTAGAAGTTTACCAAAAGGTGTATGCGCGTTATCGTAAAGTATACGAATGTACAAAGGAAATTTGTCACATGTATGAAAAATAATAAACGAGTACCTAAGTGAAAGAAGTGTGTTCCTAGTGAAAAAAATGATCACGTTGTTAGGCGATTTTTACCATCCGCATGATCCGTTAGTCAACTATTTTCAGGGGATCGCTAAGCACTTCCCACAAGAAATAGGAATGGTTGACCTTAGGATCGATCAATTCGCTACAGCGTTACAAGAGCAACCGGATTTGGTGCTCCTTTCAAAGGAAAACCGGTTAGCGCCTGAAACAAATGACGCTTTTTGGTTGGATGACACATACGATCAGTTGATCACCGAGTATGTAGCAGGTGGTGGAAGCTTGATTGCACATCATTCAGGACTTTCTAACTACCCGATCCACGCTGCTTTTAGTGAGATGTTGCGGGGGCGCTTCGTTCATCATCCTAAACCTACAGAAGTAACCTATCGAGAACCAAATGGTAAGTCTTATAAAATATGGGACGAACACTATTTCACTGAGGTAGCTATAGGAGAAACGGAAGTTCTTATGCACAGCTATTCTCAATATGGGGAAGCTATCGCTGCTTGGCGACATCTGTATGGTAAAGGTAAAGTTTTTTGTATGACTCCTGCACATTTTTCAGAAGGATTGCAACATGAAGGAAGTCAAAAGGTACTTTTCGATGGAATTAATTGGTGTCTAGAACCAACATGAATACGGTGAAAAAGAAGGATAGTTTTTTTATAACTCCATTTATGTTTCCAATCAGTGCTATACTTAAAGTATTCAATAGATTGGAGAAAATTTATGAGTCAAACAGAATTTATCATGCTCCTGATCGTCGGTATCATTGGGATCTTAATTGTCTTAGAAATCAATTCGCGAAAAAAATTAAGAGCAGATGTCCGTTACAAATGGGGAAAGCTTCCATATCAAGTACGATTTGATAAGGAGGAGAGCTTAAAAGAAGCTTGGCAGACAGAAAAAAAGTTTCGCACGTGGGACAGTGAAGTCGATGATTTGACTTGGTATGACCTAGATATGTTTGAAGTATTCGAAACGGTCAATCATACGTATTCAAGTGTGGGTTCAGAAGCGCTTTATCAGCGGCTGCGTAATTTTGATTTTGGACAAGATCAGCGTCTAGAAAAGTTGATTACTTTCTACCAAGAAAATCCTAAGTTGAGAGAAGAAATCCAATATCAATTTGCACGACTTGGAAAAAAAGACCGGAATTTTGCCAAACAATACTTAGCAGATGGCAAAAGCAAGAGAATTGGTCATATTGGGCTATTTGCCTTTTTAGGCATGTTACCACTCATTGGTTTAGGCTTGTTTTTACTTGGACAAGTGATCGGCATTTATATCGCGATCATTAGTGTGTTATTCAATACGGTTTATTACTTGATAAAAAAGCAAACGCTCGAAACAGAACTGAATAGTATGGGCTATCTTGTTTCTACGATTTCTGCGGCGAAAAAAATAGCTATGTTTGCCACACCGTTACAAGCAGAGTTACAACAAAATGTTCAGCCTTTAAAAGAAATCCCTAAGTTCGGTTTTTCATTTCGAGTTAAAAATGGCTCAGAAGCGGAGTTGTTTTTTGACTATTTGAATATGATGTTCATGTTGCCATTTATTTCGTATCATTTTGTCATTAGTCGATTGGAAAAGAAAACGGAACAAGCGATCGAATTATGGCAATTACTCGGAGAGTTAGAAGTAGCTGCGGCAGTGTTGAATTATCGCATCTACATGCCCTATTCTTGTCAACCAGTCTTTGCAGAAGGCGGGATCATGGCAGAGGATACGTATCACCCTCTGATTGCAGAGGCAGTCGTCAATCCCATCGATTGGCAACAGAACACATTGGTCACAGGATCGAATGCTTCAGGAAAATCGACGTACGTCAAAAGTATTGCCATCAACTGTATCTTAGCGCAAACGATCCAAACTACTTTAGCCGAATCTTTCACGATCCAACCCGGTCATGTCTTGACCTCGATGGCGATCGAAGATAATTTATTTGAAGGCGATAGTTACTTTGTTTCAGAAATCAAATCGATCAAGCGTTTATTACAGCAAGTGGAAACAAAAGAACGTTGCTATTGCTTTGTCGATGAGATCTTGAAAGGGACAAATACGATTGAACGGATCGCGTCTTCGGCAGCTATCGTGAATTGGTTGAGTGATTACCCTTCTTTAGCCTTTGTCGCAACACATGATATCGAACTGACAGAGATCTTGAAAAAAGATTGTGCCAATGTCCATTTTGAAGAGCAAGTGACTCCTGAGAAAGGGATCAGTTTTGATTTTAAATTAAAACAAGGACCTGCTAAGACAAGAAATGCCATCGCATTATTAGATGTGCTGAAGTATCCTACAGCAATCGTGAAAGAGGCACAAGCAGAAGCTGCCTTTTTTGATCAACATCGCCAATGGCGGGTAGTGGAGTAAGAAATAAGCCCAAGCTAAAGGTATTTAGTCAAAAACCATCATTGATAATGAAAACCACAGAGACGACAGAATTATTTTCTGGAAGGACTTGTGGTTTTTTCATTTTCATCTTACTGTATGGAGCTTAACGGCTTTCTCACAACCTAGATAAACGGTGTTCGAAAGCCAACTCCTTCAATAGTAAGTCAAAAATTGAAAAAATATGAGAAACTATTTTCTCAATTTCCGCCTTACTATTCGGAGCTTAACGGCTTTCTCACAACCTCTTTACATGCTAAAATAGTAAATCAGACAAAATAAGGAGAGTTAGTAAAAAATGACATATGCTCTTGAGATAAATGAGTTAAGAAAAATATACGGGACAGGTGTGGAAGCACTCCGAGGCATCGATCTGACGGTTGAAGAAGGAGATTTTTATGCACTATTGGGACCAAATGGCGCAGGGAAATCAACAACGATCGGGATCATCACTTCATTAGTGAACAAGACATCGGGAAAAGTGAAAGTATTTGGCTATGACTTGGATACAGATTTAGTACGAGCAAAACAACAAATCGGCTTAGTGCCCCAAGAATTCAACTTCAATCCGTTTGAAACAGTGCAACAAATCGTCGTGAATCAGGCGGGTTACTATGGCGTGTCCCGTAATGAAGCATTGAAACGTAGTGAAAAATATCTTAAACAATCTAATTTGTGGGAGAAACGCAATGTTCGTGCGCGGATGCTTTCAGGTGGGATGAAGCGACGATTGATGATTGCCCGTGCATTGATGCACGAACCCAAATTATTGATTCTTGATGAACCCACAGCTGGTGTCGATATTGAATTAAGACGAGAAATGTGGGAATTTCTACGTGAATTGAATAATGCAGGAACAACGATCATTTTGACGACTCATTATTTAGAAGAAGCAGAAATGCTTTGTCGAAATATTGGGATCATCCAATCGGGTGAGCTGATTGAGAATACTTCTATGAAAGCCTTGCTTTCCAAATTACAGTTTGAAACGTTTATCTTTGACTTAGCACCTTATGATAAAAAGCCAGAGATCATTGGCTATACAAGTGTCTTAGAAGATGAACGCACACTTGCGGTTGAAGTGGAGCGTGATCAAGGAGTGAATGGGATCTTTGAACAGTTAAGTGCGCAAGGGATCAAAGTCTTGTCTATGCGCAATAAATCCAATCGCTTAGAAGAACTTTTCTTGAAAATTACGGAAGAAACTTATCATATGGAGGCAACGAAGAAAAATGTTTAATCTTTATTTTACTGCATTAAAAAGTTTAGCAATCAAAGAAACCAATCGTTATATGCGTATCTGGGTACAAACGTTAGTACCACCAGTGATCACTACGTCTTTGTATTTTATCATCTTCGGGAAAATGATCGGTGGTCGAATCGGTGATATGGGCGGCTTCTCCTACATGGAATTTATCGTTCCAGGGTTGATCATGATGTCTGCTATCACAAGCTCTTATTCAAATGTTTCTTCTTCGTTCTTTTCACAAAAATTCCAAAAGAATATCGAAGAGATTTTAGTTGCGCCTGTACCAACACATGTCATCATCTGGGGATTTGTGATTGGTGGATTAGGACGGAGTGTCTTAGTCGGTGCATTAGTCACCATGATCTCTCTATTTTTTGTGCCATTACATGTCTATTCATGGACGATCGTTGTATTAACACTATTGATGACCGCTATCTTATTCTCTCTTGCCGGTTTGATCAATGGGATTTTCGCCCAATCTTATGATGACGTGTCCATTGTACCAACGTTTGTGTTACAACCTTTGACTTATCTTGGTGGGGTGTTCTATTCAATTTCGATGTTACCACCAATTTGGCAAGCCATCTCAAAAGTAAATCCAATTGTTTATATGATCTCAAGTTTCCGTTATGGTTTCTTAGGCACAACAGATGTGCCAATTGTCATTTCGATTGCGATCCTTGTACTGTTCATCGTTGTACTTTACTCAACGTGTTGGTACTTGATCAATAAAGGTAGAGGGTTAAGAAGTTAATGAACGAGGCAAGCCAACTCCTTCAATAGTAAGGGGAAAATTGAAAAAATATGAGAAGCTATTTTCCCAATTTCCCCCTTAATATTCGGAGCTGACCGGCTTTCTCACAACCTAGATAAACGGTGTTCAAAAAGCTGACCTTCAACATTAAGCTAAAAAATGGCAAAATATGAAAAGCTATTTTACCATTTTCTATCTTACTGCTCAGGTCAAAACACTTTTCTCACAACCTCTGATAAACGGTGTTCAAGGAGCAACACTTCGGACATAAGCCAGAAAAATCAAAAATGAAACAGCCATTTTCGATTTTCCTGGCTTATGCCTTAGTGCTGATCGCTCCTTTCACAACCTCTACTTTGCTTCTTTTTCTTTTTCCTTGTATAATGGCAACAATGTTTTTGATGGAACTTTTTATATAGCGAAATGGAGTGTACTTGATGAAGAATAATTTTTGGGCTGAACTCCCTACGCCCTTTTTTGTATTAGCACCGATGGAAGATGTGACAGATGTGGTTTTTCGCCATGTTGTCCAAAAAGCTGGTGCGCCGGATGTGTATTTCACCGAATTTACTAATTCAGATAGTTTTTGTCATCCAGATGGCAAAGAGAGTGTTAAAGGACGTTTGACATTTACTGAAGATGAACAGCCGATGGTGGCACATATCTGGGGGGATAAACCGGAATTTTTTAGAGAGATGAGTATTCAATTAGCTGAGATGGGTTTTAAAGGAATAGACCTCAATATGGGTTGTCCGGTACCGAATGTGGCAGAACGTGGGAAAGGTAGTGGTTTGATCCTACGCCCTGAAGTTGTGGCAGAATTGATCGAAGCTGCAAAAGCTGGAGGCTTACCGGTAAGTGTAAAAACACGTATTGGGTACACAGAGCAAGCTGAAATGGTTGATTGGATCAGTCATTTACTAAAGCAAGATATCGCGAATCTTTCTGTTCATTTACGAACACGCAAAGAAATGAGTAAAGTTGCGGCACATTGGGAGCTGATTCCTGAAGTCGTTGCCTTGCGTGACCAAATTGCCCCACAAACGAAGTTGACGATCAATGGTGATATCCCTGACCGCCAGACAGGACTTGAATTAGCGGAAAAATATGGTGTAGATGGCATCATGATCGGTCGAGGTATTTTTAAAAATCCATTTGCCTTTGAAAAAGAACCAAGAGAGCATTCAGCAGAAGAACTTATTGACTTACTGCGCTTGCAACTAGATTTACAAGACCACTATGCAAAAGAGATCCCACGTTCGATCACAGGCTTACATCGTTTCTTCAAAATCTACGTCAAAGGATTTCCAGGAGCCAACGATTTGCGTGTGCAATTGATGAACACGAAATCCACTGATGAAGTTCGGGCACGTTTAGATGAATTTCAACATAAAACTGAATAAACAGTTGAGGTTGTGACAAAAGTAATCAACCAAAAAAGCTGTGACATCTAAAAATATGGAAATATTTTTGGATGTTACGGCTTTTTTTTAATGAATTGACTTAAGGCTGTTTATTCGGTTTTGGGAAACAAGGGGTATTTAGATTCTATATTTCATATGTAAATAATACTGAGTGAAAAATGATAAAAAATGAATTGAAAACAAAGAAAAATGAAGAAAATTTAATGTAACATATGTTATTTGAGCGTTTTATTTTATGACAAAACAAATTTAATGATATCCTAAAATTTATCAGATGATAAAAATTTATAGAACAAGAATTGAGTAGGTGGATGTCATGAAAAAAGTCATTGTAACAGGTGCAGGAGTTGCGGGATTAAGTGCAGCTGTACGCTTGCAAAAATTAGGCTATGAAGTAACATTGTACGAAAAAGAAAGTGGCCCTGGCGGCAAGATGAACCAAATCAAAAAAGATGGGTTCACGTTTGATGTGGGACCAACGATCGTGATGATGCCTGAAATCTATCGCGAAGTATTTGAATTTTGTGGAAAAAATCCGGATGATTACATTCCGATGGAAAAAGTCGATCCTATGTTGAAGCTCTATTTCAATAAAGAAGAACCAATCGAATTTTCAAATGATCTCATCGAATTGACCAAAACGCTCGAAGCGATTTCCCAAGAAGATGCGCAAGGCTATTATGCGTTTCTAGCGGATATCTACAAGCGTTATAACATAGCCAAAGAAGCATTTATTACTAAATCCTTTCGTGGTTTTTGGGATTTCTATAATCCTAAATCACTGTGGGCAGGAATTCGTCTAAGGACCTTTAGTGATGCGTATTCATCGATCGCTAAATTTGTCAAAGATGAACGTTTGCGAAAATCATTGGCGTTCCAAACCCTATACATCGGTGTTTCCCCATATCAAGGTCCATCGTTATACACGATTATCCCGATGATCGAACTTTTCTATGGGGTTCATTTTATCAAAGGAGGTATGTATACTTTAGCAACCTCGCTAGCCAACTTACTAGAAGAATTAGGTGGAACGATCCATTACAATACACCCGTTGATGAATTGATCATTGAAGATAAAGTGGCAAAAGGTGTTCGAATCGGACAGGAACGAATAGAAGCAGATGCGGTCGTTTGTGGTGCTGATTTCCCTTATGCGATGAAAGAGTTGATCCCTGATGAAAAGAATCGTGGAAAATATACGAATAAGAAAATCGATAAGATGGAATACTCTTGTTCTTGTTTCTTACTCTATTTAGGTTTAGATAAAAAATATCCAGGGGATTATCTCCATAGTATCTACTTCGCAGATGATTTCAAACGAAATATTGATGACTTGTTTGAAGATGGTCGTTTACCTGAAGATCCGTCCTTTTATCTATACCGTCCTACGATCATGGATGAATCATTGGCCCCAGAAAACCATGAAGGATTATATGTGTTAGTACCAGTTCCAGAACTTTCAAAATATGAAGATTGGTCAGAAGCGAAAGTCCAAGAATACCGCCAAAAAGTATTGACATTATTAAAAGAAAAAACGGACTTTACTGATATTGAAGAGCATATCGTTTCAGAAAGTTTTTATACACCAAAAGACTTTGAAAAACATTTCAATGCCTATAATGGTGCAACATTTGGGTTGAAACCAACCTTAAAACAAAGTAACTATTATCGACCTCATAATAAATTTGCTTCTGCTGAAAATCTTTATTTCTGTGGCAGCAGTACACATCCCGGAGCTGGTGTACCAATCGTGATGCAAAGTGCTAAGCTTGCGGTAGAGGAGTTGGTTAAAGATGACAAAAACTAATCAGGAACTGTTTGAAAAACACGCAGACGATTTTGCCTATTGTGAAACTGTGATAAAAAAATATTCAAAATCGTTTTACGCAGCGTTTTCTCAACTTCCTGAAGAAAAAGCAAAAAGTGTCTATGCCATTTATGCCTTTTGTCGCTTGGCAGATGATACCGTTGACTTAGCGCATAGTGAGGAAGAATTGTTGGCATTAAAACACCAACTAGATGCTTTCTCAATGGGTAAAATTCCTGATGAACCTATTTGGCGTGCCTTGTCGGTTGTTTTTTCCGTTTATCCTATGACCCTATCTCCGTTCTACGACATGATCGCAGGACAAAAGCAAGATTTAGTCTTTACACAACCAGAAACATTGGCTGACTTAGAAGAATATTGTTACTATGTTGCAGGTAGTGTCGGCTTGATGTTGTTACCTTTATTAT
Source organism: Enterococcus mundtii (assembly GCF_002947535.1). Taxonomy (GTDB): domain Bacteria; phylum Bacillota; class Bacilli; order Lactobacillales; family Enterococcaceae; genus Enterococcus_B; species Enterococcus_B mundtii_B. Next base: position 87,860 of record NZ_PUAP01000034.1, on the reverse strand, counting down.
CCGATCAAGCAGAACAAATCCAGTCGCCGGCAAAACGATTGGGTGAAGCGATGCAACTCACGAATATTTTACGAGATATCGGTGAAGATAATAAAATGGGACGAATTTATTTACCAAAGGAAATGATGCGTGCCCATGGTGTGACCGAAGCTATGTTACAAGGAGTTAAACCTACGAAGTCACTGATTGAGCTATGGGAAGCGGTGGCCAATGAGGCGGAAAAAAAATATGACGATTCTTTTGCGATGCTGCCATTTATTGACCGGAATTGTCAACTCGCATTGACCGCTGCTGCAATGATCTATAAAGAGCAATTAAGCGTAATCAGAGAAAATAAATATTTAATGTTAGATCGTAAAAACTATGTCAGTCAGATAAGAAAAATCCAACTGCTGAGAAAAGCAAAAAAATATGTAGAAACCTTAATAAATAGTCCACAGCAATCAACATTGTAATTGGTATGATAGCATTGATGATCTGATGCATCATAGAACGGAATGAGCACTCGCAGAAAGTAACGTTGCGAGTGCTCATTCTTTTTTTATCATGACATTTTGAACAGAAAATACATTGATTATTCCATCATTATCGCTCTTATAAATAACGTCAATGTTTTTCTATTATGTTTTTTTGTATTTGTTAGTAAAGTCTTTATATTTAAAAACAATAGTTATTATAAATAAATGTAATATTCAAACGAGAATGATGGTAAGATTATAATAAACGGGGATTTTTAGCTTTATCAAATTTCAATCATAGAAGCTCTTTCTGAGAATCATTGAGTTCAAGTTTCAGTGAAAGAGGTCAGGAGTGAAAAAATGGAAGTATGGGAAATCGTTGAATTTGTCAGAAAGCAAAAAGGAATAACGATCGCAGAACTTTGCGGAGAGGAAGCTAGTCGTTCGGTTTACAAACGTTTTATTCAAAATAAAGCAGATACGACAGTCAGTAAGTTGACTTATTTTTTGAAAAAACTAAATTTGGACTACGATGAATTGCAGCTATTTAATTTTCCAAATGATTTATCCGAGGTCAATCGATTGATGCAAGAAGCGGTAGTCGCTTTTGAAAAAAAAGATAGTCTAGAGTTACATAGTATTATCAAGTTGTATGAAACAGAAGAACCTAGTACACAAAGGGAACGTCATCTGATCAGTCTTTGTCGTTTGATGATTGCTCAATTAAAAGAGGAAAAAATCGATGTGCTATCTTCAGAGGTTTATCAGTATTTAATGAAGGCGCAAACATGGACTCGCTACGAAATTTTTTTGTTTACTAACTGTATGTATGCGTTCCATCCTAAATTTATCGATTTGATTTTAGAAAAGTCGTTTCTTAGTTTGGCGGTCTACGAAGAAAACCGCAGCGGGCAAAGTGAGACATTTCGCATGTTGGCGAATGGCCTCATTCTATTTATTAAAAATCAGGATCTCCGCTTGGTTTGGAAATATGGGGCGAAGTTAGAAGAGTATTTCCTTGAAGAAGAACTATACTATGAGCGTAACTTGCAACTGTTTTTACAAGGCGTCTGGTATATGATCAAGGGAAATGAAAAAGGAAAGTCTCACGTGAAAAACGCATTAGCAGTCAGTTGCTACTTGGATTCAAAGCAACAATATCAAAAAAAATACGAACTGTTACGCTTCGTGGAGCAGGCTTATCACGTTGATTTTGAACTCAAGAATGAGCACCCACCCACCTAGTGATCGTAAGCTATCTTAAAATAACTAATCCTATACGAAAAGAATTGTGCGTATACGACGAAGATCAACCTTATTCGGCGTATTTTATTTTGACCGGTTGAAAATCAAGTATGATTAACTGGTCAAAAAAAATTTTAGGAGGTTACACAATGGCAGGAGTAATTGCAGTCACACCCGAACAACTGAAGTCACAAGCACAGGTTTATTCACAGGCAGCATCTCAGATTCAAGAAGCGATCCGCAAAGTAAATTCAATGAACCAACAAATCAGCCAACAGTGGAAAGGACAAGCATTTCAAGCTTATTTAGAACAATACAACCAGTTAGAAGGTAATGTCCGCCAAATGGAAGAACTTCTTGAAAGTATCAATCAACAGCTGAACAAGTATGCTGATACGGTTGCAGAACGCGATCGTCAAGATGCCGGTTCGTTTGGATTTTAACTTGATGTTTAAACAGAAACAAAAAGTCAGTTTGCTAGGTTTTCTTAAACTGATCACATGTGCACCAAAACACAATGTGCAACAAAGCATCTCAGCTATAGCCTAAAAAGAGGATATGACAGAAGTGCACATCGCCATGAAATAAGCGTCAAAATCCGAAATCAGCTAGCTATTTTTGGATTTTGACGCTTATTTTTAAAGGGACTGTTTACAGCATTTATTCAGGTACAAGTGACTTCTAACCTAAGCCCTTTTTCGGAGGAGGAGAACAATGTGAAAAATAAAATGAAGCAAAAGCAGCCATTTATTCTTGCAATCTTCGCAAGTTTATCTTTGCTTCTTTTCTTTGCGTATATTGGATTCAAAGAAGAAAGTATCATCACGAGTACAGCTAGTCCGACGACAAAAATGCAATATGTCTTGGTGAATGAAGACCGGGGAGCAGATTTTGAAGGTCAGCAGTACTTGTTAGGAACCGATTTTGTGACACTGATCAATAAAGATTCCACCAATCGTTGGGAAACGACGACGCGCAATATTGCAACAGCAGGGCTCGAGAACGGTCAATTCGATGCCAAAATCATTATCCCTCAAGATTTTTCGGAAAGACTATTATCTTTACAAAGCATCAATCCAGAAAAAGCAGTCATCGAATATCAAGTGCGGGATGGGCAAAATGAAATAACCAACCAAATGATTGAAGAACAAGTGAATCAGATCTTAACAAACTTCAATCAGCGTGTGGTGCAAATGTATTTCTCCAGTATTGTAGGAAATCTTTCTGAAGCACAACAAAACGTGAACAGAATGACGAATACACATAGTAACTATCAGCAAAACCTAGAAAATACGATCTACCAGCCATTCAAAAATATTCCCGACAATTATGCTAGTGTATTAGACACGACCAGTATCTTAGATACAACAAACAGTACATTCAAGGCGCAGCAACAAGCCTTTGTCGATTCCGTACAATCTCTTTTGGAGCGCAATAATACCAGCTTAGAAGAAACACACAGTGAGACAGAAAATGTTCAAGAGACGATTGTTGACTACACAAAAGAAGCGAATGAAAAAATCACTGAAGCAATCGATCAATTCAATCAACAAGTTGCCTTACAAAAAAATCAGTTAACCGCTCAGTGGGAGAACGCAACGGTTGACTATAGAAACCAACACGACTTGTTCAATGATGCGATTTTAGCTCAGTTCAGCAATTTTTATACCCCAAATGAACAAAATAGTTTCGGTATTTATTGGGATTTCTTGACTCAGGCAACAGCGTTTCAAACCAATCAACAAACACGCATTGAAGAGATCCAACAACAAATTACGGAATTGGAAAGTCAGGTAGAACAATTAGAACATTTAAAAAATCAAATTGCCAATGCGTATTATAATGATCCGACAAGTACACCGGAAACTGCGACAGAAACTCAAGTCAAAAACGCGATCATCAAGTTGATGACAAATCAAAGTAATGAACCCAAATTAGATGGGGCATATCAATCAGTAATAGAGCAGGCGTTGCCCCAAATCCCAGTTGACAGTTTGGCTCAATTATTAGCTGAATTGCAAAATCAAGCAGTGATCAGTCAGGATCAGGCTGCAATTTTCAATGATGAGCTAGCGATTGTTACACGTTATGCCAATGATTTTGATCGACCAATCGGAAGTGAGGCTTCTTTTGCTTATCTTGAACCGAAAGAGCAACATGAAGCAATTATTCCTTTACCAACAATCTACCAACAGATGTCAATCGAGTTAAATCAAGACACGTTTCTCTTGATACAAACAGAAGATGAGCAGCAAGGGATGATCATTTTTGAGCCAACACATGATTTTACAGAAATGGAAAATCAATTGAATCAGTTACTGGCACCCTACAACTATGAAACAGCGATCCGAGTAGATACAAACCATTCATTAACAATCGTACAGCCTTGGCCCATTGAGCCGGAGGAGGAGACAGAAGAAGAGGAGCACAAGCATGTAAAATATCCTTCATTACCAGATAAATTGACCTTTGAAGCCGGGATTCCTTTGAATTGGCAGTTGAATCCAGAACAGCAGACTACGTCATATAATCAAATGTTTTACACATGGATGATCAATGGACACGTACAACAAACGAGAGAATTCTCAGTCTATCTTCCGATGGATCAGCCATTGATCGATGATGTGCCACAAATTCTGACACAGTTCCAACTATTGAGTACCACGGCACAACAAATCGTCACGCTATTTGGCACACCTCACCATTCTATAACGATACCCGCATACCGACAGATGATCGATCAACCAGAAAACATGGAGAAATCCCTCATTGAATTAGCTGATCCACGTTCGATTTATTGGCTATACAACAATCTTCAAGAAAGCGATAAACCCTCTATGGTAAGCGAACAATTGTATCAGGAATATAAGAAAACTGGTGATCAATTGTATAACGATACTGAGAATCAAATCATAGCCTTACAAGCAGTCATTGGTTCTGCAGGGACGAGAGAGACAGAGGAGCTAAAGCCAACCTTGTACGGTACATTGCAACTGATGACACTACCACAAACATTTATAGAAGAAGCTGATAAACTAAATCACTGGTTTACTTCTGCGAATCAACAGATCCATGCAGTATACGACAGTTGGCAGCAAACGGCACAAATAGAAGCAGAATCCGTCATCACAGAAGAAAACCCACATCCCAAAGAAAATGAATATACAATGATCGAAACTCGAACAGGCAATCTGATCGAAACGATGCAAGGATTGATGGAAAGTTCGAAAACAGCTGCTGAAGTTACCGGTCAATCTGCGGCAGAAGTAACTGATATCGCTCCGACGATCGATCAGCTAAAAGAATCGACCGTTGAAGTACAAGAGAATGCTACCACTATTTTAAGTAATCTAAGTACCTCTCTTGATGAATCGTCACAAACTATTTCTGAAAATCAAACATACGCAGAAGCATTTAGTGGCGTCCTGTCCAACACAAGGAATGGAGGGGCAGATAATCCCCAGGTCTTTAATTTTCTAGCAAGTCCGATTTTAGGACAAGGGAGTTTTGGTCAAACAAGACAAAGCTCATTGACTCCTTACTACGTGACATTGATCGGTGGCTTAACGATTTTATTAGTATCTTTCCAATTATCTAGCGTGATGAAAAAACGTGTAGTGACTTCTGCCGATTTGTTGGTCACACCGAACCGTATATGGAAAAACGTGCCAAATATGGTGGCGGTACTCAGCGTAACGTCAGTTCTGTCACTTATTTACAGCACTTTAACAACTCTAGTATCAGGTGCTGCGCATTCTTTTATTTGGTTCATTTATGCGTTTTTAGTCTTTGCTAGTGGTCAATTGATTCTTTTAGGATTCATGCGTCAATTCAAAAAACTCACGTTGTATTTATATGGCGGGATTTTCGGGTTGTTCTTCATGTTGACTCCACTGCTAGGCGTAGCGATCAAAAACGGTTCGTTAACGGAATGGCTCTATCGTTTGTCCCCTTTACAGAATATTCAAAACGGGTTTACTGTGTTGATGAATGAGGGTGTCATCGGTTGGGGAAGTTATTTAATACTCGTTTTCTTCCTTATATTTGGAGTGATATTGAATTTTATTGTCCGTCCAGAAGAGAAAAAAGAACGGTCAAATGAATAAACGGAGGCAGCAAATGGTTCAGAAAAAAATAGAAGGGCTTCTCTTTTTGTTGGTACTTTTACTATGTTTAAGTATCCCGCATCTCACAGTTTTTGCAGGCACACTCACTATCAATAACCATGTGATCTACCAAGAAAGAGAAGGCATCGAAGACCATGAAACAACATTTGTAGTACACGATTTATTTTTAGAAGATAAAACAAAATTAGATCAAGAGCGTGTCCAACAAGAAAGGCAACAAATCTCTATGGCTCAGAACTTAGTTTTTGTGTCAAAAGCAACCACTCAGCCCCAGGTCTTTGAACAAACAATTATCCCCCAACTATTCAAAGAAGAGCAAATGGCTGTAGGACATCAGTTGTCAGATAACCCAAATCACACAAGTATTCAGGGGAGAATTGTTCTGTGGATTTTACTTCTACTAGGAAGTATCTTACTGACTGTTGGGGGCACCTATTTTGGGAAAAAGTTTTCACAACAGAAATACAAAAATGATTAAAGGACTGTTGTAATTGGAAAAAAATCAAGCCATTGGAATCAGCTTAGAAGTCAAAGAAGAAATTTTTGATTTGCAGATCCCGACCCAAGTTACGGTTACAAGATTAAAAGAATTATTAAAGGCATCTTTCATGCAAAATGGTTCATCGTTGCCAGATGTGTTCGACTTAGTGGTGTTGAATAAACCGATCCGCTTAAAGGAAGAGGCATATGTGGCAGATTATCCATTAAGTGAAGGTGATCATTTGCTGATCCATGAATCTCGACAAAAATCGGAGGAACGAACGTGACCCACATAAAAGATATTTCTGAGATGATTATCATTGAGACAACAACTGATGCTGTAGAAGTAACACTGAATGCTAAGCAATACCAACTGGATCGTTTAGAACAGTATCAACTATTCTTAACACAAAAAAAGCACTTGCTTCCTGGACATATTGTGGAATCCTCAGAAGAAAAACTCGTTATACACTACCAGAAAAGTAAACAAATCTATTCTTTGCAAGAATACCTTAAACGAACGGAACTTTTTCAACGATTATTACTTGCACAAAAAATCAATTTCTTATCCGAGTTTTTAAGTAGCCCGATCCAGCCTTTCATTCATCCAGCCAGTCTCTTTTTATTTGGAGAAGAAATCATCGTAGCACATCGAGGCTTTGCTCATTCCATTGTTCCTTATGAAATATCTGAAGAAGAATTTTTGAAGCAATATCGTGCCTTGATCCTGACAATTTTACATCCTAAGTTCGATTATGAGCAACTGATTGAAGGAAATGGCACATTGAAGGACGAGCTTTCTAAGCGAATCCAAGCAGCAAGCAGTGTCACAGAAATCGATCGCATGATTGGTGAACAAGTTGTACAGCAAAAAGCAAAGCGTGCATCAGAAATTCAAATGGTGAACAAAAAAAGCTACTTTGTTTTCAAATGGGGAACGGTTTTATTAAGCCTCACAACAATAGGTTTAGCGCTTGCGACAGGCATCTATGCGTTTGATAAACTTCCCGCACAAGAACGGATCAGCTCTGCTGAAACGCAATATATTGCTAATAATTATGCGAATGTCTTGACCACATTAAAAGATGACAAACCCGAAGATCTTCCTACTGGTGCCCAATATGTCGCTGCTGTCAGCGCTGTACAGCTAGATAATTTGTCGAATGAGCAAAAAACAGCGATATTAAACAACATTTCCCAAAAATCAAATGAGAATACCTTGCTCTACTGGATCTATATCGGGCGGGGTAATTTTGACCGATCATTAGATATCGCACAAAACATCGGCGATCATCAATACATTTTACATGCCTACACCAAGCTATACGATGCAACGAGAGCAAACAATAAAATGAGTGGTCAGAAGAAGCAAGAATTACTAACAAGTTATGAGGAAGAAATCAATAAGTACTTAGAAATCTTAGAAGGCGAGACGGATAGCAATGAAGCAAATTAAGCCAATTTCAATGACTGATCAAATCCAACATTCCGTTGCAGTTCTTTATGATCTTTTTTACTTTGGATCGACGTTCATTCATACACAAATAACAGAAAAAAAGAATCAAGTAATAATTGACGATCGAACGATTTCCTGTGAAGACGGACAGCTTTTTTGTGAAGGAGAATTAGTCAAGGATGAAAAGTTTCTCCTCGTGCAACATGAAAATATGAAAACGGTTGTTGTTAATAAGCCAAGAGAAAGTATTTATCTATCACGTGCGCAAGACTCGGCAATCTGTATTGATTCTGACACGTTGATTTTTCTTAGTCTTGATAGCAACACCGATGACTATCAAGTAAAGGTCTATCCCAGTAATGCCAAGGTTTATTACAATCACCAACGTGTAGAAAAAGGGGTATTTCCATTTTCTGTAGGAGATCAGTTGATTATTGATTATCTCATCATTGAAATGCGAGAGAAACAATTGAAGATCTCAGATTTAAAAAATCAGTTACAGTTGGACCCTTGGCAGTTGCTCGAAGAACCTTACATTTCCGAGTATCCAGAAAATTTTCCAGCATTCAGACGTAGCCCAAGAATCCATTTAAAGGAGCCAAAAGGAAAAATAGAGATCCAATCGCCTAAGCAGAAAGCTACTGAAGGAAAGAACGAGTGGTTGAAAACCATCGTTCCACCGTTAGGCATGGTTGTTTTGAGTGGTGCTACAAGTTTCTTGAGCGGGGGGAATCCAGTCATGCTGATCAGTATGGGGGGTGCTAGTTTACTCACAACAGGTTTTTCTGTGTCGAGTTATTTTACGAATAAAAAAGAGAGCAACAGAAAAAATCATGCGAGAGAAGAGTATTACCGTCAGTATATGATCAAAAAGAAATCGGAGCTTAACGTCTTACAGCAAACACAAAAAACAGCATTAGAATATATGAATCCTTCACTGAATGAATTAGCATTGATGGCTAAAGATTATCATGCGAGGATTTATGAACGCATGACAGTGAACGAGGATTTTTTGACTGTCCGTTTAGGAATCGGCGAAATCAATACTAGCTTTCAAACAAACTTCCAGTCGGCAGAAGAGGATGAACTGATTAAAGAAGCCTTTGAACATCTCAACCATCCATACAAACAACTTGGAAATGCACCGATCATCGTTTCACTGTTGGAACAAACCGTTGGCTTAGCAGGAACACCTAGTATTTTACGAACAGCATTACAACTACTGCTGTTTCAGTTATGCGTATTGCATTCTTATCGAGACGTCGAATTCATTACATTGATTCCCTCGGAAGAATACGAACAACATTGGCGGGAATGGCGTTGGTTGCCCCATAATAAAATCCGTTCTTTAAATCTAAGAGGAATTGTCCATACCCCCCAAAGTCGAGACATGATCTTGAATTCTTTTTATCAAATAGTGGCAAAAAGAAAACAACAAGTTCGTGAGGCAGGAAATGAGAAGGTGCACTTTCAGCCACATTATGTTTTTTCGATTTTGGATGAAAGCTGGTTGGCAGGACATGGATTGAACGAATTTTTAGCCGAAAACTTAGGAGACTATGGGATTACGGTCATTTGGGGAAAAGAAACGTTGAATATGTTGCCAGAAACGACCACGACTTTAATTGAATATCAAAGCAATGAAGCAGCAACCTTGATCAATCAGGACAATGAATATGTCAACCAGCGTTTTATTCCCAATCATTTGCCGACAACTTATCCAATCGAAAAAGCCATTCGGCGTTTGGCGAATCTCCATCATGTGGAAGTAGAAAAAAATGCCGTACCTGACAGCTTGAGTCTACTCGATCAATATGAGGTCAAGACAGTTGAAGAACTAGCGATTTCGAACCGCTGGGCTACTGCTGAGCCTAATAAATCTATTCGTTCGTTAATTGGTTGGCGCGGAAAAAAAGATTTAGTCTATTGGGACCTCCATGAACGAGTTCATGGGCCCCACGCCTTAGTTGGCGGTACGACGGGATCAGGAAAATCTGAATTTCTAACGACTTATTTGACTGGCTTAGCAATCAATTTTTCACCAGAAGATATTGGTATGTTGATTATTGACTGGAAAGGTGGCGGAATAGCCAACACCTTAGATCATTTGCCCCACTTTATGGGCGCAATCACTAATTTGGATGGCGCTGGAACTACGCGAGCCTTAGCGAGTATCAAAGCGGAGCTGGCGAAACGCCAAAGAGAGTTTGCCAAATATGGCGTAAACAATATCAACGGGTACATGACTTTGTATAAACAAAGAAAGACCCCAAAACCAGAGGTTATTTATCCGCAAAAACCACTGCCTCATTTGATTTTAGTTTCCGATGAATTTGCGGAGCTTAAAGCTAATGTTCCGGAGTTCTTAGATGAACTTACATCTGTTGCCCGAATCGGCCGTTCATTGGGTGTCCATTTGATTTTAGCTACCCAAAAACCTTCTGGCGTAGTCAATGATCAGATCGAAGCCAATAGTACGAGTAAAATTGCCTTGAAAATGGCGAGTGTCCAAGACTCGAATGAGCTACTCAAAACACCAGATGCCGCACAAATCACGAATCCCGGAAGAGGTTACTTGAAAGTTGGCGAAAATGAAGTGTATGAATTATTTCAAAGTGGCTATGCTGGGGTTCCTTATGATCCGGAACAATTGATCGAAGAAGTGATCGATGAGCGTGTCTTTAAAATCAATGAATTGGGCCAATTGGAATTGCTCTATGATCCAGACGTCGAAATCATTCAAGGGAAAGATACACGAGACCTGCCAACGCAATTAGAGGCAGTCATTGATAAGATCAAGACAACCTTTGTGGGTTCTACCTACAAGCTGCCAGATAAGCCGTGGCTACCGAACTTAGACAAGCAGATTGTTACGCCAAAAGTAAAACAGTCAGAAGACCGCAATTTAGCTATCCCATTTGGTTGTTTAGATATCCCTTCGGAACAAAAACAAATGAATTATACTTTCAATCTAGAAGAAGCGAGTCACACATTGATCGTTGCCAGTCCAGGCTATGGGAAATCGACAGGGCTACAAACTCTAGTCATGAACCTTGCTCGTCAAAATACTCCTGAAATGATCCAATTTCATTTAGTGGATTTTGGGAACAACGGTTTATTAGTACTCAAAGAATTACCCCATGTTGCGGATATTGCAACTTTAGAAGAAGATGAAAAATTGCAAAAAATGCTTGATCGAATCGAAAAATTATTAGCAGAGCGCAAAAATTTATTCAAGCAAGCTGGTGTCGCTAATCTAACGCAATATGAAACAAGAACAAGAGAAAAATTACCGATCATAGGAATCATTCTCGATAGTTATGATGGGCTGAGTTTGGAAGATAAGCGGAAAGACAGAATTGACGAAGTGCTTCTTCAATTACTAAGAGACGGTGCCAGTTTAGGCGTCTTTCTTGTCATGACGGCAAATCGTGCAGGTAGCATTCGGACTAACATGATGAGCAATATTGCCACTAAGATAACGCTATATTTAAACGATGAAAATGAAATAAACATGGTCATGGGCAGAAATGCTTTGTCACCTGAAGCAATCAATGGCCGCGGACAAGTCTTACTGGCTGCGCCAACTACCATTCAGTTTTATCTTCCAACGAATGGGAAAAATGATGCTGAACTACTCCAAAATCTGGAAGAAGAAATAATAGAAATCAATCAAGCTTGGACAGGCGAACGTCCTGAGAAAATTCCAATGGTGCCAGAAAATCTAACACAAAAAAGTTTCGCTTCTTATTTTGTACAAGATGACGAAAACAAACTGTATTTAGGATTGAACAAAGGCACTTCATTAGTAGAATCTTTCGACTTATTCCAAGGCATGAGATTAGGGCTCTTTTTCAACTCCAACAAACAACTTCGTGCGATGATGCCTTGGTTGCTTCAACAGATTTGCCAAGAATGCCAAGGAGAAGTGGTAGTGATTGATGCAAATGGAACTCTGGAATCAGCGAAGGTGAGTGTTTCACTATATTTGGACCGTTCATGTCTCACTGAAGAATCAATGGCCTTAAAAGCGGCTCTAGAAGCTCTTTTAACAAATGAAACTGGCAAGAGGATCGTCGTAATCAATGGTATTGCGGACTTAGTCGGGAAATTAGCATTGGCCCCTGAAGAAGTTACTGCTCTGCTAAGTGGTGGGAACGATCATTTACAATTTGTCTTTCTCGATCATATGGCGAAAGTGGGCAATACATTTGGCGGAATCACTACGTTCATAAAAGAAAATATTGACCAGATTTTATTTGGTGGTAGCTTACAAAATCAACTATTTATTGAAAATCTTTCTTATCAAGAAAAAAACGCAATAGTCGCTAAAAACGTCCTACACAGTTTGAAGGATGATCAATTGGAAGCCTTGGTATTTCCAACGGAGGAGGAAGCATGAGAGAAGAAATGATCACACCGTTTTTGCCACTAGGCAGTATCTTAAGACTAGTAGGGACAGAAGATGATCAACTGCTCTATTTCGTCGTTGCTCGCGCCATCGCCAAAAATGAAGAAGAAAAAGTGATATCAAGATATCGTGTAGCCCCCCATCCATTTGGAGATATACCAAGCCAAGAAGTCTTTTCTATCCATGCCGATCAAATCACAGAAGTGTTGTTCGAAGGCTTTCAAAACCAAGACGATGAAGAATTTTTAGACGATTTGTTGAGGCAACTTAGGGATGCGCCAGCCAGACCACTACTTGTGCAAGAGGAGCAACCTGTACCGATTGTAGAAACTATAAAAAGCAATGAAGAAGAGAGATTAAAAGAAGACCCATTCTATCAATTCAGATAAGGAGAAAAAAGATGTCGAAAATCGCTTCTCAGGAATCCACTGCAACAGCAGCCATATCAGGAATAAAAAATGTATCTGTTAGTAGTAGTAAAACAAGTTCTTTAAGCAAGAGCACGATCAGCAGTATGAAAACAGGAGTAGAGGTCAGTAACAACCTACTCACCGATATTTCAAATCTAGTTACTTGTGTCAATGAACAGGCAATCAAATTCCCCCAGCTTGCTCAAGTAATCGCAGTCAGAGACAGTCAAACAAGATTCAACTAAGGAGTCAGTATGGAAAAGGAAGAGTTGATCGCTGAATATGATCGTAAAATCAGCAACAATGAACAACGATTGGAGCATCTGAGCAAAGAAAAACAGCAGTTAAAACAATGTATGCATCATTTAGAGATGGATATGCGAAAAAGCTTTCGAGAAATCCAACAATTCACAGAAGAATTAGTATCTCAAGGAAATCAAGTTGCTCGTTGGGAGAAGAATGAGAATGAAGGAAAATCAACTTACTTCACGCAGTTGGTAGAAAGCCAACAGCACCAACTAGACCAAGAATACTTAAAAGGTGTGATCAAACTTGAAGAAGAACGTACGGAACTTCAGAAAGAAAGGAATAAACGATGGGATTAATCTATTCAGCCACAGAGTCTTCTAATCTAATGAGCAATCTGACCACTAATTTATCGCTTGCTCGTACAACGATCACTCAACTACGAACAGGTAGTCAACAAGTTGTCCGAGCGATTGATGGCAAAACTCTCTCCGGAGCGGCTTATCAAGCCGGTAAAGGACTGTTTTCTGAGTTGATCATACCTACGATCAATCGGGTAAATACTGCGGTGCAAGGGATTCAGTCAGACTTGAATCTTTACTCTTCCGCACACCAAATGATTGCCAGTGAAGGATACTTGGACGAAGATAATTTAAGCGGACAGATTCGTGCCAAAACATTCGCTAAACAATCGATCGATAACCACGCGCAGACGATTAGGCAGATCGCCAATACAAGCATATTACCCGGCATTACAGAAATGCTAAGTGATTTTCATCGAAACTTGATGCGAATGGCGGACAGCCTGCAAGAAGATATCTACAACTTGCAACGCAAACAACAAAAACTTCATGCCTTTAACTCCCAAACCAGTGGACTGTTCAATAACAGTCTACTGGAATTGAAACTCGCCATGCAAAGCGTATTAGTCTTGAATCAAACAACCATCAAGGCAGACGGTAGTTATGTATTGCCGAAAGGAGTGGATGGGAGTTGGTTTGAGAAGTACAAACCAAACGGACAAGCTTTGTTGGAAGAATCTTCAAACAATGCCTACTTAGAAATGTATGCGGAGATCGAAAAATTGGTCCAACCCCTGAAAGATGGGAAAACCGACACAATCAGACGACTTGAAATGTTGCTCAGCAATTATCCTGATGCATTGGTAAATAAGTTGGCATCCAACGATGAATTTTTGATGCTTGCTAATCATCTACCATCAGGTATGAAAAATAAATTATTTAGCGGTCTTGCAAAATACGAAATGTTCGGTAAAGCCGTTGCCCAAGGGAAATGGATTCCTAAAATCGATACGCTAGGCAAAGCCTATCAAAATTTCACTAAATTTACCTCTCCCGTAAAAACCTATGTCAGCGAAGCCTTGAAGAAATCTCAATTTGTGCAAGGAGCTAAAAATTGGGGTGTTGCCAAAGGATTAGGAACGGCAGGCCAAGTAGCTACCTATGCGCAATTAGGCATCACTTTCGCCGCCAATGCTGTGAATGAATATGGAAAAACAGGAAGTATTGGCAAAGGAATAATAGGTGGTGGAATAGAGATGGTGAAGAGTATTGGACCGTTAGAGGGAATGACATTAGGTGCAAAGTTAGGAACATTTGTACCAGGAATTGGAAATGTCGTTGGTGCCGGCCTAGGTTTAGTTATAGGTTTGGGAAATAAGAGTTTACAATTTGCAGAGCCAGATACCTATGATTATGTCAAAAATTGGGCTTATAAAATATATGATAGGAACACGAAAAAACTAGGTAAGGCAATTGAAAAAAGCGTTAATACAGTGAAACTTATGAATGAAAATATTAAACAAGTGGGAAAATCAATTGGAAATATACTATCTTCGATAAAAGTACCAGAAATAAATTTTAATTGGAGATGAATATGGGAAACTTATTTAAGGCATCCTTTGAAGAAAGTTTAAATTTGAAAGATGATAAGCTAATCAATTATATGAAAAATGATGTTGAAAGGTGGGATCTAAAAGAAAGACCTATTTTATTGAAAATATTAGCACTAGCTTTGATAGGCATGCTATATGGCATAGTTTTATTTACAAACAGGATTGTTACGAACCACGATAGAGATGGTTTTGTCCCACAAGCCGAGGTAAACTTTTTACCTCCATTTATATTTTGGATATTTTTAGTGATGTATTTAGTTATATGGGCCTATACATTGATTAAACGTTATCGAGCAACTAAATTTGTCTGGGGCTACATTAATGTGGTAAACATTTTTACTTGGCTAGTAATTGAAATTAATCTTTATTTTATTACAGCATTTTTAAAACCTCTAACAGCTATAGGCATGGGAATATTTTTCTCAATAATTTTATTAATAGGATATATAG
This sequence comes from Enterococcus mundtii, assembly GCF_002947535.1. Lineage (GTDB taxonomy): Bacteria > Bacillota > Bacilli > Lactobacillales > Enterococcaceae > Enterococcus_B > Enterococcus_B mundtii_B. The sequence continues at coordinate 72,662 of NZ_PUAP01000034.1, read as the reverse complement.
TAGTTAAAAGTAAGAAAGCTTCCTTAGAAAATTTGCTCTATAAAAAAAATAAAAAAGAGAAGGTAGATAAATGGTTAGAAAAAATAATAAACCTAGTGGTGAAGTATAGCTCAATAGTCGTTATTATCGGGTTTATTTGGAACTTTATTTTTCCTAGTGGAGATGCGCCACGTACCGATATGACGGGCTTTATAGAAATTTTAGCGATGTGGTTAGCACTTGATATAGGCTTTATTATTGCACAGGCCTATCTATTCTTCCCTTATCTATTGCATGGTTATTATAGACACAAATATTCAGAAGAATACCGTAATTTAGAAGGGCAAACACAATTAGAATGGTATGGTGAGAAATATTTTAACAAGCATATCAAAGGAACTAATAAAGAAGAAAAAATATAAGGAGTAGACATTAGAGATGAGAGTAGCTTTAATTGGTGAAGAATATGAAAAAATTATTCAATGCGACGTTTGAACAAAGCTTAAACTTGCTGGATGATCGTTTAGTCGATTATATGATAAAAGATACTGAAAAAAGAGGATTATATAATGGGAAAAAGCGTTTTTTATTAATATCTATATCAATAATTTCAATAATAGCACAATATGGTTTTGTTAAATTTACTGGATTAGGGATGAAAGATCCTGATAGAAATAGCCTTGTTCCTGAACCAGATATAAATTTTTTGCCAGAAAGTTTTTTTTGGATATTTCTTTTTATTTATTTATCTATCTGGTTATATACAAGATATAAAAATAAGAATAATAGTAGTACAAGAATTTTTATTACAATGAACACCTGTAACAATTACCTTATTTGGTTAATACTGACAGTAAATTTATTTTTTATTACTATGTTTCTGAAACTATTAACTTCTATTGGGATGATAATCGTTTTGATTTTATTAACGATAGTAGGCTACATCGTTATTAGAAGTAAAAGTAATTCCTTAAATATAAAAATACTTGATATAAAAAATAAAGAAAAAAATAAAGTCGATGATTTTATAGAAAAAATCATTCAAATGGTAATGAATTACGGCTGGATACTGGTCATAATAGTTATAATTTGGAATTTTATTTTTCCAGATGGAGATACACCTCGAACAGATATGGTAGGTTTTATCAATATTTTAGCGATGTGGTTAGCGTTTGATATAGGATTTATCATCGCCGAAGCCTATCTATTCTTCCCGTATCTATTACACGGTTATTATAAACACAAATACTCAGAAGAATACCGCAATAGGGAAGGCAAGAGTCAGCTAGAATGGTACGGTGAGAAATATTTTATTAAACATATCAAGGGAACTGAAAGGGAGGAAATGCAAGATGAGTGAGGGCAAAAAGTTATTACCATTAGGAAGTGTCGTTTTGCTTGAGGAAGGTTTACAAAAATTAGTTATCGTTGGAAGAGGAGCTATATATACAGATCAACAGACGGAAAAAGATACATTTGCAGACTATATGGCAGTCCTTTACCCCTCAGGATTAAATCCTGAGACAACGATTTTTTTTGATCATGGGAATATCGATAAAGTTGTTTTTGAAGGATATAGTGATGAAGAAGAAGTGAGATTTTTAGATATCTATAGCAAGTGGGAGTCTGACGTGAAGCAAGCAACAAGTAAACCACTCCAATCAGTTCCGATTGGATTTGATTGACAGATGAACCGTCATGTTATTTAATAGTGTTTGAAATGCTTTTTCTTTTTTAGGAAAATATAGGAAATTGACAAATTTATAATTGTCTTTTCAAAAAGCCGAATCAACGGCGTTGCTTGTTGATTCGGCTTTTTGAAGTACTGACTGTGAATAAGGTCGCTATTGCTAGATTATTTATATGTTTTTTCTAACTTTTTCAATTCTTCTAGCATTGCTTTTCTGCGTGGGTACTTTTCTTTTAGCTCTTTGATCAATAATTGGACAGAGATCGTGCTACTAGGGAGGGTTGCCATTTCAGCAATCAACAAAGCCATTTTATGATACCGTAAACGTGTAGTCGTCTCAGCAGCCATTCGGCGTAATTCGTATTCATATTTTTGAAGGAGTGCTTCTGGGAACTGCTTTCTTAAGAAAGAAAAATAGCGGCTAGCTTCTTCCAGTCCAGGTGACTTGAGGACATAATCCAATAACAGATCATATCGTCTTTCTTTTGAATAGAACAATCCAACGTCTGTACGATATTTTAATTGTTCAAATAAGTGTTCACGTACTTCTTCCCACTGATCGATCGAATATGATTTTTTCAATTGATGGATCAAATTCATATCAACGGTTTCTCCTTCTAATAGGAGAAACAAAACTTGTTCTGCATAAAGCTCTTTTTTCCCTAGTTTATGATAGAGGTTTTTTAATGCATAGCGATGCAGGGTGACCATATCGGAAGAGTGTTGGTCTAATACAATACTTTCATTCAAAACAGTAATTGCTTCTTCATATGCTTTCTTTTGCATCAGATAGTCGATATATTGTGAACGTATAGTTGGAGATTGCCAACTTTCACGTGCACGTTGATGAATTTGGTTGTCTGTATAATTTAAATTTTCCATTTGGCGAATGGATAGAAGTCTTTTGTTTTTATAGTTGAAGTGTCCGCTATTTTCAGATATTTGATCTAGGTTTTGCTGATCCTGATCAGAGAACTGTTCGGGGAATTCTTCATGTAAAATTTGTTGGATATAAAAACTAGACTGGCTTGCATTATTTATTTTAGCCGAAAGTTTAGAATACATTCGTTGTTTTTCTTGCTCAGATGCATGTCTCAGTAATTTTTTCCATAGAGAGTAACATTGATGCATGATAAGGCTGATATCATTTTCTACATTATGTACCTTTGCTAAGTCAAAGTGTTCAACTACTCTGTTCATCAGTTCGAATGCATGAAGGATCTGCTTTTTTTCGATGGATGTATCAATAAGATTGTTTAAAAATTCAGATAGTTCTTTGCTGATCTTTTGCAATGTACGGTCGTTAATATTACTACCAAAATATTGGGTATGTTTCTCTAAGATAACAACCAATTTTTCGTAATCGTCAATATTTTTGATTGCAATATGTTCTTGAAAGCGTCGTGTAAGGTCTTGATTCTCTTTTAGGATATTCAATAGAAAATCTTGAACATCTTGTTCATCTGCATAAGAAATGAACTTGACAAGATCATTTACATTTTCGTAGCTGTATTCTTGTTCATATTTGAATAAGACAGCCACGACATGTGGACAATGACCTGTATCTTCATGGGAGCAACTGCAAGACAAACCATAGAATCGTTCATCATTTGTTAGCTGGATAAGTATGTCATACTCCTTATTGTTGTCTTCTATTACTTTTGCGCTGATCTTTTCTTTAGTAACCAAAAATCCATGAACACGTTTTTCAATAAACAATTCATAGCCATGATCTAAATCAGATTCCCAAAAATCGTTTTTCCAGTCTTTCATAATATTTCCTCCTTTAGTTATCTTCATAGTTTAATTTTACCGAATAAATAAAAAGAAAACAGCAATTTTTTTCCAGTACGAAGATTATTTAATCTATTATAAAAGTAATAATAATATAAAACTGTTATTTTAATTTTTAGATAACTAAAAGTGACTCTGATTTACTTACAAACTAAAGAAATTTTTCCACGAGTGGTTGATTTTCTGGGCGTTTCTCTTTTTCTGATAATGCAATCTGTTTAATGAGCCCATCCAAAGTGATTACTGCCATTTCTTCTTCCACTTTTTTCTGTAATCGAGAATAAGTTTCAGCCAAGACTTCTTGTATATTAGCGCCTACCACGCAATTCGGATTTGTTTTAGGATCTACTTGGATCAAATTCGTGTTGCCTTCAATACTTCGATAAATTTCCAATAAATTGATATTTTCGGGAGCTTTCGCAAGTACGGGTGTTGGTTTCCCACTTGTTGTATAGATAAGGTCTGCTTTTTTTAATTGACTCATGATTTTTCGAACATTTGTTGGATTTGTTTCAATGCTACTTGCAATCATGTCGCTTGAAAGTAGATCAGTTCCTTGAAATATGTGGATATACGCTAAGATGTGAATCGCATCGCTTAATTGTAGAGAATATTTCATAAAAATCCATCCTTTCAACTTGATTTCTTGACTTATCTTAGCATACTCTTTATGATAATGGTGTATTTTAAAAATGTACAGCTATGTGAACAAAAATAATTAATCAATAGGGAGTGGGAATATGACTTATTTAGTAACAGGAGCAACTGGAGGATTTGGACACTACGCTTTAGAAGAATTAAAGAAACTGGTTCCTTTGGAGGAGATCTATGTCCTTGCTCGTAATGAAGAAAAGGCACAGAAATTAATTGAAGCAGGTCTTCAAGTTCGCATCGGCGATTATGCTGATCGCGAGACGATGGTACAGGCGCTACAAGGCATCGATCGTCTATTATTTGTATCAGGTGTACCGGGAAACCGACAAGCTGAACATCAACATGTTGTTGAAGCAGCGAAAGAGGCAAAGGTTTCTTTTATTGCCTACACTAGTTTTGCGGATGCAGATCATTCGACTAGTATCCTCGCTCCAGATCATCAATTCACAGAAAAAATCATCAAAGAATCGGGTATTAAACATACCTTTTTAAGAAATAACTGGTACTTAGAAAATGAGATGCCGTTGATCGAGGTAGCATTGAAATCTGGTCAGTTTGTTTATGCAGCTGGCAAAGGCAAAACCGGTTGGGCGTTAAAGAGAGAGTATGCAGAAGTAGCTGCAAAAGTATTAGCAGGAATGGATTATCCTGAGGTCTTAGAATTATCTGGAAAGCCAATCACTTATCAAACATTGGCAGAAAAAGTTGCTAAAGTAAGTGGGAAGTCTTTAGAAATCCTTTCGTTGGCTGCAGATGAATTCACAGGTAAACTAACAGCTTCGGGATTTTCTCAAGGCGGTGCAGAAATGACGACTGCAATCCAAAATGATATTCGCAACAATCAGTTAGATGTAACTTCTGATGATTTTGAAAAAGTATTAGGTCGCAAATTGACTTCGATAGAGGATGGGTTAAGGGAGTTAGGTATCCAAATTAAGGACTAGTTTTTTCTACCAAATTTAATAGGAATATTACTCTTAGAGCGCACGTATGGGTTTGGAAATAGCAGATGTATTTCTAAACCAAGCCGGCAATTCTCTAAGAGTTTTTTATTGTTTGATTTGAGCCAATAATCATTGACTTTGAAAATTGAAAAGATACAAAATGGCATACAGACTCCTTTAAATCTTAAGAATTTATATACTGAAAAAAGTTGAAATCTATGTATAATTAAAAAGTGTATGATATTTATTTCTGTTATCATATGCAACACATTAAATTATTTTATTTTTAAGAATAAAGGAGAAGTAATGAGAGCAAAAAATTTATTATTTAGTGCAATTATTCTGAGTAGTCTTGTGACTACCAACCTTACTGTACTTGCAGAAGAATTAGGAACAAATAATTCTGTTGAAACCACTGTTTCGACACAAGCAGACGACGTGACAGAACAGCCTACGGAAAATGTGGAAAAAACTGAGTCTGTTACGAATCCTCTAACCAATGGAGAGGAACTGACCCATACACATCAAGCGGATTTATCACAATTTGAAAATCCTGGCATAGCAGCATTTTCAGCACGTTCTTCTTCAAATGCACAACAAGCGTTCATTGATAGTATTGCTGCAAGTGCACAGACCTTAGCAAGCGCGAATGATTTATATGCTTCAGTTATGATCGCTCAAGCAATTGTTGAAAGTGGCTGGGGGAAAAGCACGCTAGCTTCGGCACCTAACTACAATTTATTTGGAATAAAGGGAAGTTATAATGGGCAATCAGTGACAATGCCAACTTCTGAGTTTGTAAACGGGCAATGGATCACCGTAAATGCTGCTTTTCGTAAATATCCTTCTTACGCAGAATCTTTACAAGATAATGTGACTGTCCTTAAAACAACTTCGTTCCAATCTGGTGTGTATTATTACTCAGGAGCTTGGAAAAGTAATACCTCTTCGTACAAAGATGCCACAGCATGGTTAACAGGGCGTTACGCGACAGCACCAAATTATGGTTCAACATTGAACAACATCATTGAAACCTACAATTTGACACAATATGATACGCCAAATTCTAGTTCTTCTCCGATGTATCGCTTATACAATAAAAGTACAGGACAGCATTTGTACACATTGAATGCGGGAGAGAAAAATTATTTATCAACAGTTGGTTGGAAATATGAAGGGATTGCATGGCAAGCACCAAATAGTGGGCAACCGGTGTATCGTCTGTACAACCCAAATAACGGGGATCATCATTACACGATGGCTCAGTCAGAAATCAACTTCCTTACACCGCTAGGCTGGAGATATGAAGGGCTAAGTTTTTATTCTGGAGGTTCTAAACCCATTTATCGACTATTTAACCCAAATGAAACTATCGGAACACATCATTACACATTAAGTTCAGTAGAAAGAGATTCTTTGACACCATTAGGTTGGAGATATGAAGGAATCGGCTTTTATGCGAATTAATAAATAAAAAATATCTACTTGGCATTTTCAAACAATGTCAGGTAGATATTTTTTATAAAAGATCAGATCAATCAAACTGATCCAAACGCCAACGTTCAATGATGTTGTTTAATTTTGTTCCATAATTTGGATCAGTTGCATATGTTCCAGTTAAGGCTTGGGTCGCATCTCGATAAGAACGTGTATTAACTTTCCAAGTTCCACGATAGCGAACAGGGTCCCAAGGTACGCCATATTTTAGTTTCACAGCATTGTCGATGAAAGATTCATCGGTACTTTGATAGACACGGAATTTAGAGTTGACAGGTATTGTGATCCCGTTGACAACTTCATCTGAGACATGCCAAACGTAATCATATTTCCCTTCATCTTCCCCATCTTTGAACTTCATTCCAAAGAAATTGTTCGCATTGCGTGCCAAGAAGCTAGTGCCATAGCCGGTTTCTAAAATTGCTTGAGCAAGCATGACAGAGGTATACAATCCGTACGCTGGAGCGACACGATTGGCACTTTGAGTGATAGAATTGACAAATCTACCTTCTGGTGTTGAAGTGTCGATTTGTCCTAAAATGGTCAGTTGATTTGCTTGGTAACCCGTTGGTTTTCGATCATTTTCTACAATCGTTACTTCAATTGCTTCGACAGGTAGACTCATTCCAACTGAGCCTGCCTTTTGGCCATTTGAAGCCCAACCCAACCAACCGCGTGAACGGACGAATGAACGATAGTAGATGTCATATTTTTCGGATAATTCACCTGTTAGTTGAAAAGAGAAGGCCTGGAGTGCTCGACTATGTCCGACAGAACCTGATATAGCTCCATTCTCAACAGGATTTGTCCATCCACTTGATGAAATATGTGAATCATATCTAATTCCACCAGAGTAATCACTTTGTGCTAATTGTGCACGAATTGCTTCAAATTGACGCCCTTGATTCGCATGATTGATAGAATTGCTTAGTCCGTTGCGATTGACCCAACCAATACCCGATACATGACCGTCAAAGGAAATCTTAGGCGGTGCAATTCGAAAGGCACGAGAAGTTGCACCTGGTGGAGCTTGACCTTTTTCGACTAGTTTTATTTGTAATGCCTCTGCACGATAAGAGTAACCTTGTGTGCCAGCTGATTCTCCATTTTTTGCCCAGTCTAACCATCCGAAATGTTGGGAATGGACACGGTAATAAATATCATAGTGGTGACTGATATCACCGGTCAAATTAATTCGGACAGCTTGTAATGCTAAGCTTTGTCCAACGGTCCCTGAAGTTTGTCCTTCCTGAATCCATGAAGTTTCCCAACCACGATGTGACAGGTGGGATTGGTAAACGATACTACCTGCATAACTGTTTTCCGTTAATTTTAATTGAAGTGCCTGTAAGCTAAGACCTTGTCCAACCGTTCCAACTTGTGTCTCGGCTGTTTGTTCTGGTAGCCATCCTCTAGAAGCTACGTGAGCGTTCGCTAAGACAGAAGGAGTTTTTTCAACATAAGATTTACCCGTTGGTGGCCCAGTTTGCTCTTTGGGTAGCAGACGTATTTCAATTGCTTCAATACGATAACCGTACCCCAATGTACCAGCACTATTTCCATTTTCTGCCCAAGGTAACCAGCCTAGATTTTGAGCATGGATTCGGTAATAAATATTGTAATGTGTTGCAAGTTCGTCTGTCAATCGTATCCTGATTCCTTCAATCTGACGACCTTGTCCTTCTGTTCCCGATATCCCTCCATTTGATACCCAATTTTGCCAACCATGATTTTCAATATAGGAAGTATATTCGATTGATCCAGAAAAGGCAGAAGAGAGATTGACACGTAACGCTTCAATACGTAACCCTTGTCCTTCTGTTCCAGAAATTTCCCCATTCGAAGATTCAGGAAGCCAACCTCGTCCGCGTACATGCGTAGAATAATTTATAGATGCTCTTTGGACGTAAGAATCTCCAAGTTCAGGACCTTGTTGGGAGCGACTAATTAATTGAATTTCGATGGCTTCGATTCGGAAACCAAAACTGGATGTTCCAGAAGGGTTTCCATTTTTTGCCCAAGGAAGCCAACCAAGTTTTTGAACATGAACTCGGTAATAAAGGTTATAATTTTCAGCCAATTCTCCTGTGAGTCGCATATTGATTCCTTCTATTTGAAGACCTTGCCCCTCTGTTCCTGATATTGCTCCATTCGATACCCAGTCTTGCCAGCCAGTTCCTTCAACATAGGAACTGTACTCAATTGATCCTGAAAGGGAAGAAGTAAGATTGGCACGTATTGCTTCAATGCGTAGTCCTTGTCCTTCTGTACCAGACAACTCACCATTTTTTGAGGTGGGCATCCATCCGTGTCCACGCACATGTGTTGAGTAACTAATTGAAGTTTCTGTTCTACTTTCGCTAGGTGAATGATTTGTATCATTGACACTACTATTCGAAGGTACAATAGGTGTCATATTTTCTGTTTCAATTGTGTCTGAATCAGCTTGTCCTAATTTTTTAAATTCATTCTGATCAACATACCCCACCACAACATTGTCATGGGATATTTTATAAAATGAACGGTTATTGATTTTTATTTGTTGGTTTACTTCATAAAGTGTTTCAAGATCAGCTTGCATTGCAGATTTTTCAAGCCATGCATCATCTAAAGTGGAATAAATTTTTGCATGATTTTCTGTTAAGTTTCCTTTTTCAGAAAAGTTTATTATTTTAGAATCATAACAAGTTAAATTTTCTGCAAAAATCCAACCGGACTGCGTAGCACTTTCGACAAAAAAATATATTTCCTGATTGGATAATACGATTTTTCGAGTCAAAAGAATGTTTCCAGAGAATTCTTTTCCATTAGGTTGTTGATTAAATGTATCAGTTAGTGCTTGTTGTTGCACGCTCCCATATTGATCAGTTAATTCCTCTATTTCTTGAATCGTAATTTTTTCTGTGACTTGCGGGTAGTACTCTTGAATCAAAACAAATAAACTATCTTCATCAATCGCTAAAGCTGGATCAATTGAAAGAATATCTTTAGGATTCTCGAGGGAGAATTGATAGGTTTTAAACTGTTGTGCAAGATAATAAGCTAAAGTTTGTTTGGTTTGTGAGACATCTCCAGCGTAGACAGCTAACTGGATTGTAGATGAATCAGTGGTTCGGGGAGTAGGGACTTGAACATCTGTGGAATTTATTTCATAGATTGTGTTTCCACTAATGTAGCTGTGTGTTGTTTTTTTGTTTTCCTCATCTTCAATAAATGTTTGTTGCATAGTTTCAGTCGCTGATAAGTTGATTCTTTTCGGTTTACTGACACCATCCTTATAGCTCTCACCTATTAATTGGGGAGTCCCTATTATAGTTGGTGTGTCAGTACTGGGTGGGGGTATCTCTTCGTTTGTGCTTGAAATGGTAGTTGGAGATATTACATTTGTTGTTTTTTCGTCGGTGATTGTACTTGAGGTGGTTTCGGTTTGCTGATTATTTGTTGTTATTGTTTCTGCTAAAGCAATACATGGCGACAATGATGCGTTTAATAACATTATCGATGCAAGCAAAATCCTTACTTTCATCAAATATCCTCCTAATTGTAATCTTTTCTTTATTTGATTAATAAGAAAATGTTATTTTTATTTTGGTGTTACTAATATTATTCTATCGTAAATTTAATTATTTTCCAATATATTTTCTAAACTAAGTCAAGAAAAGTGGCTTGATACAAAAAATAAAATAAAAACTTACGAAAAATTTTCATTTATGCTATGCTGTTTTTCATGAAAAGGAGTGATTGGAGTGCCAACAAACAAAAAAGAAGGAATTATTTTTACAACGATGATGTGTTTTCTGATGGTTTTAGGGATGAGTATCTATAATCTATGGCTACATAATGCATTGCATGTATCAAATTTATTCATAGGACTTATACCAGGATTTATCGTGGCATTTATATTAGATGTTTTTATCGTAGGAGTGGTTGCGAAAAAGATTGCTTTTAAATTACCTATAAATAAACAAAATAAAATGCAAATGATCCTCACGATTTCATGCCTCATGGTTTTAGGTATGGTAACATGTATGTCATTATTCGGTATTGTTATTGAACAAGGGATTCCAGAGCAATTTCTTTCTACCTATCTTACAGCCTGGAAAATGAATGCGATCATGGCGTTGCCGTTGCAGTTATTATTTGTCGGCCCAGTTTCACGTGCAGTTTTGGCGACGATCCAAAAATAAAGAAAGAAGTCTCTATGTTGTTGCTAGCAACTTTCAGTTAGATAAGCTAAAATGCAAGCAAGACATAAATGTGAGGCATAGATGATGATCGAAGAATATTTTAAAGAAGTAGGCTTGACGATGGTCGAACTACCTGTTGAATGGGTAGATGAACAGTTGATTTATCGGGGGTTTATCAAAGAGTTACCGACGATCAACGCGGAGGCTAATTCAAGAGCAAAAATGCAGCAACAATTAGCAGAAACATACCGAAACTATCGTGAACAACTTCTTCTTGAATCAGAAGAAGAAAAAGAAACTACCACAAATCTGACGAGTGAACAATTATTGCGCTATTATGATGGGGAAACATTTGATGGCTTTTCTTTATTTGATCAGTTACCTGAAGAGTAGTTTACAAAGGGATCAAAGGATTTATTTGCAAAAAATTTTAATTTAGTTGGAGGTTGCAATAGTAGTGTTCAATCTCAAGAAATAAGACGACAACCACAAAAATTTGAAACCAAATTTCGTGGATGTCGTCTTATTTCTGTGAAAGATTTTTCTCTTAATAAAGAAAAATCAGGATTTTGCGTAACTTATTATGAAAGACAATTCAAACCTAAATGTTTCCCGTGAAACATTATTTACGAATTTGTCCATCTCCATAGATGATGTATTTCGTCGTTGTTAACTCATTCAACCCCATTGGACCTCTAGCGTGGAGTTTTTGTGTAGAAATACCGATTTCTGCACCGAAACCAAATACTGAACCATCAGTGAAGCGAGTAGAAGCATTGACGTAAACAGCAGCTGCATCGACTTCATTTAAAAAGCGCTGACTTGCTGTGTAACTGTCTGTGACAATAGCCTCGGAATGCTGTGTATTGTGACGGTTGATATGCTCGATTGCTTCATCCAAAGAATCAACGATCTTGACCGCTAAAATGTAATCCAAATATTCTGTATCCCAATCGGTTTCGTCTGCTAAGGTTGCTGTCTCTAAATAATCTAACGCGCGAGCATCTGCATGTAGAGAGACACCATGTTCTACTAGTGCTTGCTCAATGGATGGCAAGAAGAAAGGCGCAATCTCTGAATGGATCAGCAACGTCTCGGCAGCGTTGCAGACAGAAGGGCGAGACGTTTTTGCGTTCACGATGATATCAACTGCCATGGCTAATTGTGCTTCTTTGTCGATATAAATATGATTGTTGCCAGTGCCGGTTTCAATAATTGGGACAGTTGCTTGTTCTTTCACGCGTTTGATCAACGAAGCGCCACCTCGAGGGATCAATACGTCTAAATAATCCGTTAAACGCATCAACTCTGCAGCAGTTTCATGAGAGGTATCATCCACGAATTGGATCGCATAAGGTGATACGTCAGCGTTTTTCAATGTTTCTTGAAGCAACTCAACTAACAATTGATTGGAGTGGAAGGCTTCTTTTCCACCACGTAAAATCACTGCATTCCCTGACTTGAATGCGAGACTGGCCGCATCAGTTGTCACATTCGGACGTGATTCGTAGATCATGCCGATGACACCTAGAGGGACACGTTTCTTACCAATCAATAGACCGTCTTCGTTTTGCCACATGTGATCGACTTTTCCGATTGGGTCGTCTAGTTGCGCCACTTTGATGATTTCTTCCGCCATTGTATGGATGCGTTCTGGTGTTAGCCGTAAACGATCTTGCATCGTTTCGCTAATATCATTTTCGGTCGCTTGATCTAAGTCTTTTTGATTGGCCTCAAGAATGGCTAGTTGATTTCTTTTGATTGTTTGTGCCATTTGTAGCAACAAGTCATTTTTTTGGTTAGTCGGCATCAAAGCGAGTTCTCGTGCGGCTTTTTTTGCTTGTTTCCCAAGTTGGATAAGATCAGTCATTATAAAACCTCCTTAAATAATGTTCCGATTTCTTTTCCAGCTAAAATATCAAAGATGATTGCTGGATTTTTTCCGTTTGCTAAGATCATCGGACGATTTGCTTCAAAGATCCTTAAAGCTGCTTTTAGTTTGCTTGCCATCCCACCAGTTCCGTAGGTGCTACCAGCACCACCTGCTTGTGCCATCAGTTCATCATCGATCGCGGTAACTGTTTGATACATTTCAGCATTAGGATTGATGGTTGGATTATCCGAATAAAAACCGTCGATATCTGAAAGAATGATGAGTAGATCAGCGGCAATCAGTTTGGTAACGATCGCAGATAACTGATCGTTGTCGCCAAATTTAGTGGAGTGATCTAATTCATCGACTGCGACGGTGTCATTTTCATTGACGATCGGAATGGTTCCCATCGCTAGTAGCTGTTCTAACGTATTGACAACATTTTTTCGGCTTTCAGGGTAATCAATGACATCTCGTGTCACTAAGATTTGGGCAGTTTGTTGGCCATACGCACTGAACCGTTGATTATAGATATTCATCAATTCAGCTTGTCCGATTGCTGCAATCGCCTGTTGTTCGGGGATCGTAGCGGGACGGTTGGCTAGATTCATCTTATGCATCCCAACGCCTACTGCACCGGAAGAGACCAAGACGATTTCTTTCCCTTGATTACGAAGGTCAGAGAGAACAAAAGCGAGTTGATCGATCGCGCCCAAATTGATGTTGCCATTTGGATAGATCAACGTACTTGTTCCTACTTTTATAATGATACGTTTTGCTTCTATTATTTCTTTTCGCATGGAGCACCTCAACTAATCTTTTTTACACAGAAATGATTTTGCTCTATTCTACTTGTTTTCAATCATAAAGTCATGTTTAAATAAACTTTTTTTCAAAAAATCAATAAATTTGTTTCTTAAGTTGAGAAGTGAATTTCATGAAGAATTCGTTAACTTTGGGTATTCACTCGCTTGGTATGTTAAAATAGAACTAGTTTACTCTGGGAGGGATTCGGTGAATAAAAGAGGTTTTGAAGTAATTACACGTTATCAGGATCAACAGATCCAATTGCCACAAAGAGCGACTCACCACGCTGCCGGTTATGATTTTGAAGCAGCAGAAGATGTGGTGATTCCAAGTGTTTGGAAAGCTGGGTTCAAACAAGGACTCACAGCGGTCTCAGATGCGCTTATTCCTGAAACATCAGCAGAGGAAAAAAAGATCAAACCCGTTTTAGTACCTACAGGAATCAAAGCGTATATGGGTGAGGATGAATTCTTACAATTAGCCAATCGTTCGAGCAATCCGTTAAAACGTTTTTTGATTTTGACTAATGGTGTCGGCGTGATCGACAGTGATTATTATAATAACGAAGCAAATGAAGGGCATATCATGTTCCAATTCACGAATTTTGGTTTCAAAGATGTAGTGATCAAAAAAGGGGAAAGAATTGGGCAAGGGATCTTCCTACCGTTCTTAAAAGCGGATCAAGACCAAACCGCTAATGCTCGTCAAGGTGGATTTGGTTCATCCAACCAATAAGTAAAGTAGATTGAAGTTATCTTTAACTCAAGAAAAGTAAAATGAAAGACAGGTGGTACACCGAAATGGCCAAAAAAGCAAAAGTTCAATTTGTTTGTCAGAATTGTGGCTATGTGTCGCCTAAATTTTTAGGACGTTGCCCAAATTGTGGCAAATGGAACACCATGGTTGAAGAAATCGAACAAGATACAACGGACCGCAGAGTAAGAACGAGTTTGACTGGCGAAAAAGCCAAGCCAACAAAAATCGCTGAGGTGGTTCCTAAAAAAGAACCGCGAGTAAAGACAAAGTTAGAAGAATTGAACCGTGTTCTAGGCGGTGGCGTGGTTCCTGGCTCGATGGTTTTGATCGGTGGCGATCCTGGTATCGGAAAATCCACCTTACTCTTGCAAGTATCACAACAACTGGCTGCTATTGGTGGTAAGGTGCTTTACGTATCGGGAGAAGAGAGTGCGGACCAAATCAAGTTGCGTGCGGAACGATTAGGTTCGATCGACACAGAGTTTTATTTGTATGCAGAAACAGACATGAATGAAATCAGTCGAGCGATCGAACAGATTTCACCTGATTATGTCATTATCGATTCGATCCAAACAATGACTCAACCTGATATCACGAGTGTCGCAGGTAGTGTTAGTCAAGTGCGAGAAACCACAGCCGAGCTATTGAAAATCGCAAAAACAAACGGTATTGCCATCTTTATAGTAGGTCATGTCACGAAAGAAGGCTCGATTGCAGGTCCACGTATGTTAGAGCACATGGTTGATACGGTCTTGTATTTTGAAGGTGAGCAACATCATAGTTTTCGTATTTTGCGTGCCGTCAAAAATCGTTTTGGTTCCACCAATGAGATCGGCATTTTTGAGATGCACGCTCATGGGTTAGAAGAAGTAGCCAACCCTTCACAGATTTTCTTAGAAGAACGATTGGATGGGGCAACAGGTTCAGCAATCGTTGTCGCCATGGAAGGTACACGCCCGATCTTGGTTGAGATCCAGGCTTTAGTCACACCCACGATGTTCGGAAATGCTAAACGAACAACGACAGGGTTAGACTTTAACCGTGTGTCATTGATCATGGCAGTTTTAGAAAAACGAGCAGGATTATTGTTGCAAAATCAAGATGCTTACTTAAAAGCAGCAGGTGGGGTAAAATTAAATGAACCTGCGATCGATTTAGCGATTGCGGTCAGTATTGCATCTAGTTACAAAGAAAAAGGAACACAACCAACGGAGTGTTTTATTGGAGAAATCGGTCTGACTGGAGAAATCAGAAGAGTCAACCAAATTGAACAACGAGTCAAAGAAGTACAAAAATTAGGATTTACAAAAGTATATTTACCTAAAAATAATTTAGGTGGTTGGAATATTCCAGAGGGGATCGAAGTCGTAGGCGTTGCCACACTTGATGAAACCCTTAGACGAGTATTTCGTTAAAATCAAAATGAAATGGAGGAAACAGGATGCAAAAACGTGTCATCACCTTACTGATGATCATCGTTGGTGCCAGCTTAGGGATTTCTTTTTTACCTACGGCTTGGCAGGCGATCGGTCAACAGACAAATGGATGGCTGAATAACACCTTTACCAATAGCTTGTTAGGTGCACTTATTTTCTTTCTATTATCTTTGCTATTGGCAAAACATATAACAGCAGTCATCAAGCAAATTGAAGAAAAATTAAGTGAGGTCAGCTTGACGTATCTCTTATTTGGCGCAATCGGTGCAATTATTGGCCTAACGCTGGGGGTTGTGATCTCAACACCGCTTTACAATATTGAAATTCCTTTTGTGAACAGTGTTTTACCCATCTTATTGATGGTGATCCTTGGCTATTTGGGCTTGCGGATGGGAACGACCCGCATCGAAGAATGGAAGAAAATCTTTGGACCGAGAAGCAAAAAGGTCGAACAGGAAACACCTAGTCAGGTGGAAAGCCAGTTATTAGAACGTAAATTAGATGATCATTTTCACAAATATAAAATTTTAGATACAAGCGTCATTATTGATGGACGTATTTACGACATCACCAAAACAGGATTTCTAGAAGGAACGTTGATGATCCCAAATTTCGTCCTATACGAATTACAATATATCGCTGATTCTGGTGATAGCTTGAAACGGGTACGTGGACGTCGTGGATTAGATATCTTGAACGCATTGCAAAAAGAAGAAGGTATTTCAGTTGAGATGTATGATGGTGATTTTGAAGATATCAGTGAAGTAGATAGTAAGCTGATCAAATTAGCAAAACTATTAGATGGTGTCATCGTCACTAATGACTACAATCTTAACAAAGTTTCTGAGTTTCAAAATGTACCTGTTCTCAACATCAACGCACTGGCCAATGCAGTGAAACCAGTCGTTATCCCTGGTGAGAATATGAATGTACTAGTGGTCAAAGCTGGTACAGAACGTCAACAAGGAGTTGCTTATCTAGATGACGGCACAATGGTGGTTGTAGAAGACGGACAACACTACATGAATGAACGGATCGAAGTCGTGGTAACAAGTGCACTACAAACAGCTGCCGGACGCATGATCTTTGCAAAGCCTGCTCATGCGGGTCGAGGAATCGATAATAAGCGTGAAAATGAGAAAAAAGCGAAATAAAAACGTAATAATAGTAAGTATGAGGTAGTTAGACATCACAAGATTTTTTAGAGAGATGTTTCTGCTTTCTCAGTTTAGGTGGAGTAGGCGAGGATTGAAAAGTAGGCCAAACTATTTTTTCGATTCCCGCCTTCTTACGTAGATTTGAATGACTTTTTCATAATCTCTTTACTATTTAACGTATAAAAGGTAAAATTTGTGCTGAGTAGCTTTAAATTTCAACATTTATCGCTAAAGGAGATCCAACCCAAAACAATCTGATCAGATGTTGTCTTGTCAGCTGTTTTTGGCGTCTCAAAGTCTAGTTTGAAAGAAGAGGAAGAAAATGACGAAAGTACGCGTACGTTATGCACCAAGTCCAACAGGGCATTTGCATATTGGGAATGCACGAACTGCATTATTCAATTATTTATTTGCCCGTCACAATGATGGAGATTTCATTATCCGCATTGAGGACACTGACCAAAAACGAAACATTGAAGATGGCGAAAAAAGCCAATTAGAGAATCTTGCATGGTTAGGGATGGAATGGGATGAATCACCTGAAAATCCAGGTGAATACGGTCCTTACCGTCAATCTGAAAGAAAAGAAATCTATCAACCATGGATCGATCAGTTATTAGCAAGCAATCGGGCTTACAAATGCTATTGTTCAGAAGAAGAATTAGAAGCAGAACGTGAAGCGCAACGTGCGCGTGGCGAAATGCCTCACTACGCTGGTACTTGTGCGAACTTGTCACCTGAAGAACAAGCGAAAAAAGAAGCAGAAGGTATTGTACCGGTGATTCGTTTCCGTGTGCCTCGCAATACAGAATATGCGTTTACCGACATGGTCAAAGGTGATATCACTTTTGAATCAGATAATATCGGTGGGGATTATGTCATCCAAAAACGCGATGGTATGCCAACGTACAACTTTGCGGTAGCTGTTGACGATCATTTAATGAAGATCACTCATGTGTTACGTGGGGATGATCATATTGCGAATACACCAAAACAATTAATGATCTATGAAGCATTTGGTTGGACTGCGCCAACATTTGGGCATATGACCTTGATCATCAATTCTGAAACGGGCAAAAAATTAAGTAAACGTGATGAATCAATTTTACAATTTATCGAACAATACCGTGAATTAGGCTACCTACCAGAAGCAATGTTCAATTTTATTGCTTTACTAGGCTGGTCTCCTGTCGGTGAAGATGAATTGTTCAGTCAAGAAGAATTGATCAAAATGTTTGATCCACAGCGCTTGAGCAAGTCACCAGCAGCATTTGATGCGAAAAAATTACAATGGGTGAACAACCATTACATCAAAGAAATGGATCTAGATGCATTGACAGAAATGTGTTTACCTTATTTGATCGCTGACGGTCGTGTGCAAGAAAATCCAGATGCAGAAACAATCGAATGGGTGAAAAAAATCGTTCGTCTGTATCAACCACAAATGAGTTATGCAGCGGAAATCGTTGAGGTATCAACATTATTCTTTAACGAACACCCTGTATTAGATGAAGCAGCCAAAGAAGTATTAGCGGGTGAAACGGTTCCGACTGTGTTGAAAGCTTTTAAAGAACAACTTACACAAATGGAAGTCGTAGATGCACCAACAGTCAAAGCAGCAATCAAAACAGTACAAAAAGAAACAGGGGTAAAAGGAAAGAACCTGTTTATGCCGATCCGTGTCGCTGTCTCAGGACAAATGCATGGGCCTGAATTACCAGAAACAATCGAATTGTTAGGGAAAGAAAAATCTTTAGCACATTTAAATCAAGTATTGAACTAAACACGATGAACAGAAAGAAGTAAAAAAAGAATGGTTTCAAGAGAGTCAACGGGTGGTGTAAGTTGTCAATTGTTCTTTTTTGAAATGCCTCTGGGAGTGGTCTTTGCGAAGAGGGGTTGATCAATATCAATCTTTGAAAGTAGCTAAGAACGAATAGCAGACGTTACCTGTTAGAGATAATCATTTGATTATGAAAAAAAGTGGAACCACGCCTCATAGCGTCTTTTAATAAGGAAACTTATTAAAAGACGTTTTTTAGTTGTCTTTCGTTGTTCTTACATACAGTCGAAAAAGAAAGGAGAGGAAGTCGATGGAATGGTTCAAACGAGCTGTCATTGCGGTAAAGAAAAATGATCCAGCAGCGCGTACCACAGCAGAGGTCATTTTGACCTATCCTGGGCTACATGCGTTATTTTGGCATCGTTTCTCTCATTATTTATATCGCCATCGTCTCTATTTGATTGCCAAAATGAATGCCCAATTTTGGCGATTCATCACAGGAATAGAAATACATCCAGGAGCGACGATCGGAACGGGTGTGTTTATCGATCACGGTATGGGGATCGTCATTGGAGAAACAGCAGAAATCGAAGATGATGTCGTCCTGTTTCATGGTGTCACTTTAGGTGGTACAGGAAAAGAAACGGGTAAAAGACATCCGACCGTCAAAAAAGGCGCAATGTTGTCCGCCAATGCCCAAATCCTAGGACCGATCACCATAGGAAAAGATGCAAAAATCGGTGCAGGCGCAGTCGTCTTAAAAGATATACCTGATGGGGCAACAGCAGTAGGGATACCAGCAAAAGTTGTCCGAATCAATGGAGAGAAAGTAGGGGATGAGAATGATAAAAATTTATAATACGTTATCAAGAGAAAAAGAGACTTTTGTTCCTTTAAAAGAAGGGCAAGTTGCGATGTATGTTTGCGGACCAACTGTTTATAATTATATCCATATTGGCAATGCACGAAGTACGATTGCGTTTGACACGATTCGACGCTATTTAGAATACCGTGGGTACCAAGTGAACTACGTATCGAATTTTACAGATGTGGACGATAAAATCATCAAGGCTGCCAATGAGCTTGGGATCACGGCGCCGGAAGTTGCTGATCGTTTCATCAAAGCTTTTGAAGAAGATACGAAAGCTTTGAATGTGCAGCCAGCAACGAGCCATCCAAGAGTAATGGACCACATGGAAGATATTCGCGTATTCATCCAAACACTGATCGACAAGGGTTTTGCCTATGAATCGAATGGCGATGTTTATTATCGTACGCGAAAATTTACTGATTATGGTCAATTGAGTGATCAATCGATAGACGAGTTAGAAGTTGGTGCAAGTCAACGTACTGGCGCAGAACAACAGCAAAAAGAAGATCCGTTAGACTTTGCCTTGTGGAAACAAGCGAAACCAGGAGAGATTTCATGGGAATCGCCATGGGGGGAAGGTCGTCCAGGGTGGCATATTGAATGTTCCGTGATGGCAACGAAACATTTAGGCGAGACAATTGATATCCATGGTGGTGGACAAGACTTGGAGTTTCCTCATCATGAGAATGAAATTGCCCAAAGTGAAGCGAAGACAGGTAAAAAATTCGCCAACTATTGGATGCACAATGGCTATGTGACGATTGGTGAAGACGATCAAAAAATGAGTAAGTCTTTAGGGAACTTTATCACTGTCCACGAAATGATCCAAGAGGTTGATCCGCAAGTGTTACGCTTCTTTATGGCAACCACACAATACCGTCGACCGATCCGCTATAGTGAAGCAACGATGAAAGAAGCAGCGACAAACTTACAACGATTGAAAAATACGTTTGATAATCTACACTTCCGTTTTGAAAATGCGGTGGAGGCTCAGTCGGAAGATGAGAGACAAGTAACAGAACTGGAACAATTAGAAATGCGATTCATCAAAGAGATGGACGATGATTTCAATACGGCTAACGGTATCACAGTTGTCTATGAATTAGCAAAATGGATCAATACGTATTTAGAACAGCCGACTGTTTCCAAAACGATCCTATCCAAAAGTGAGGCACTATTTACCCAATGGTTGTCGATCTTTGGTATCTTATTTACGACAGCAGAAATATTGGATGAAGAGATCGAGCAATTGATCGAAGAA
This sequence comes from Enterococcus mundtii, assembly GCF_002947535.1. Taxonomy (GTDB): domain Bacteria; phylum Bacillota; class Bacilli; order Lactobacillales; family Enterococcaceae; genus Enterococcus_B; species Enterococcus_B mundtii_B. The sequence goes on along the minus strand of NZ_PUAP01000034.1, from coordinate 51,973 downwards.
CGAACACAAGCCAGAAAAAATCGGGATTTCGCCCGTAGTGATGAAATTCGGGACCAATTAAAAGAAAAAGGTATCTTGTTAGATGACACACCACAAGGTACTCGTTGGAGAAGAGAAGCATGAGAGATCATACACAATTAAATGGCTTAGCGCTTGCTTATGTTGGAGATGCCATCTACGAAATCTATATTCGAGATTACTTGATTGAAAAAGGTGAGACAAAACCGAATAAACTGCATCGTGCAGCGACACATTATGTTTCAGCAAAGGCACAAGCTTTTTTGATCCAACAAATGTTGCAAGAAAACCTGTTAACCGAAAACGAAGAGCTTTACTATCGCAGAGGTAGAAATGCCAAAAGTCATACGAGTGCAAAAAATGCGGATATTACCACTTATCGTGTTGCAACAGGGTTTGAAGCCTTGATGGGCTACTTACATCTAACAAAACAAACAGAACGTATGGAAGAATTGATCAAATGGTGTATTGAGAAAGTAGGTGAAACTCATGAGGAAAGAAAATAACGAACGTAACTACCAAAAACGAAATAAAAAAGATTCTCAACGTTTTACAAAAGGCAATGAGAAACGTAGTTCAAAGAAAGAAACAGCTTATGTTGGTCAAGAGGACACGACGAGTGAAGACAACTTTGTATTTGGTCATCATGCGACGGTTGAAGCTTTGCAACAAGGTCGAGGAAATAAATTGTTTCTTCAAGAAGATTCACGGGGAGACAAGGTCGAAGAGTTGAAAAATATTGCTCGAGAACAATCGGTACCAGTCAAGTGGGTTCCTAAGCAAAAATTAGACCTACTCAGCGATCGTGGCGTTCATCAAGGGGTGGTATTAGCAATCACGCCTTATGAATATCTAACGTTGGATCAACTATTGGAACAGGCGAAGAGTAAAACAGAAGCACCATTTTTCTTGATCTTGGATAGTATCGAAGATCCTCATAATTTTGGTTCGATTTTACGAACAGCAGATGCTAGTGGGGTAGATGGTGTCATCATCCCTAAACATCGCGCAGTCGGAATCACACCCATCGTGACGAAAACATCGACAGGCGCCGTTGAGCACGTGCCAGTGGCTCGTGTGACGAACTTAGTTCAGACTGTTCAGCAGTTAAAAGAGCAGCAATTTTGGGTATTCGGAACGGATATGGAAGGAACGAATTTCCAATCTTGGAATGCCAAAGGAGCAATTGCGTTAGTGATCGGTAATGAAGGACGCGGCATGAGTGCAGGCTTAAAGAAAGAAATGGATGAGCTATTGACGATCCCTATGGTCGGTCATGTTCAAAGCTTGAACGCGAGTGTTGCTGCCGGACTTTTGATGTATCAGGCTTTTTCTCAGCGTCAGGGGGAATAAGGCATGAAGAAGCAGCTGTTGATCGTCGATGGCTATAATATGATTGGTTCTTGGCCAGAATTAGTCGCACTAAAAAATCAAGATAAAATGGCGGATGCCAGAGAAGCGTTGTTACATCGTTTATCGAATTATGCAAAATATGAAGGTATTGAAGTAATCGTCGTCTTTGATGCGCAATTAGTTCCAGGTATTCAGCAAAATTATCGGAAATACCAATTAGAAGTCGTGTTCACCAAAGAGGATGAAACCGCAGATACGTATATCGAGCGCATCGCTGGAGAGTTGAATACTCGTTTGACACAAGTGACTGTCGCAACGAGTGACTTAGCAGAACAATGGATGATTTTTTCGCAAGGTGCTTTACGAACTTCCGCGTACGAATTATATAAAACAATTAAAAAAACAGAAAAAAATATTACCCAAGATAATATAAATATGCGTTTTATTGATTTTCGACGAAATTCTCCGTGGAATGAAGAACAATTAGAAAAATTGTCCCAAAAATTGGACGATTTAATGAGAAAAGAAAAATAACAGCCAGATACGATTAGTTATTCAATGATTTGATGGTAAGATTCCTCCATAATCGAAAGTTATGGAGGAATTATTTTATGTCCGAGGAGTTATTGTGCGCCGCCCGTAATGGAGATGAAGAAGCATTTTCTATGCTGTATCAAAAATATTTCCCGTTATTATTACGGTTGAAAAATATTTATTATCTTAGGAATTATGTAAGTGAAGATTGGGAACAAGAAGCGAGGATTGCTCTATATCAAGCACTTAAAACGTACGAAAATAATAAAGGTGTCAGTTTTGGGAGTTATTACAAAAGCATTATCAGTAATCAAATCTACTCTTTATTACGTAAGCAAAACGCGCTAAAGCGTCGAGACCAAAAAAATGAAATTTCTATTGAACAAAAAATAGCAACAGAAGGACCAGATTTTTTAGCCGAGATCACTATTCAGGAACCTGTTGCGATGCAACAATTGCTATTAAAAGAAGCTTTCGAAGACTGCGATATAAAATTCTCGACAAAAGAGGCAAAAATCTTTCAACATTATATGCAAGGCAACGATTTTAGCGAGATGGAGAGAGAACTATCAATGGATATGAAACAAATAAAAAGCGCTTACGGACGAGTGAAATATAAGATAAAAAAACATCTGAAAGATTATAATGAGTGATTTTTTATAACATTACTAATGTTTTTCTTACTTATTTCTATTGCATTTCTTTTTTTGATATGGTAAACTTGAAAAATTTTACTATATATGGTATGATAGTAATTGAGGTGAATTGTATGCCACTAACTTTAGCTACAATCAAAAAAGATTTAGAAGGTCGTATCGGCAGCCAAATCATGTTGGTTGCACAGACCGGAAGAAAGCGTCAAACGGAACGCCGAGGCGTTTTAACAGAAACCTATCCTTCAGTCTTTGTCGTAGACTTGGATCCTGAAGAAAATTCATTTGAACGAGTATCTTACAGTTATTCGGATGTACTTACTCGAACAGTTGAGATCGAATTTTTAACTGAAGCAGTTTAAAAAGCAAGCGGACCTAGATTATACATGAGGTTCGTTTGCTTTTTTGTATCTAACTCGTTATGCTATTAGCAAGAAAGAACGGAGGTCCTGATGATGAAGCATTATGTAAAAAAATTTGCAGAACTAACAACAGCAGAATTTTATGCAATCGTGAAAGAGCGAATCGCCGTATTTGTTGTTGAACAAAATTGTCCTTACCAAGAAGTGGATGAGATCGACGAAATCGCATGGCATACTTATTTTAAAGATGAAGATGGTACGATTTTGGCGTATACCCGTATTTATACAGAAGACGATACAGTTCATTTTGGACGAGTCTTAGTCAATCAGGCGCATCGAAAATCTGGTTTAGGGCAAAAAATCGTGGAACAAACATTAGCGGTGATCGAAGCCAATGCACCTGGACGTCCGATCGTGATCGGGGCACAAGAGTATTTACGATCATTTTATGAATCCTTTGGTTTTCAGGCAATCTCAGAAGTATATTTAGAAGACGGGATCCCACACTTAGATATGAGAAAACAACCATAAAAAAAACAGAAGGGAATCCTTCTGTTTTTTTGTTTCACGCTTTAGTGTCCGTACTGTCAGAAGTTGCTTGGGCAGTTGGGCGTGCATTATTTTCAGCTGTTTGTTGTGCCAATAAATCGCGGATATCACTAAGATAATCTTCCGCAGTAGGTTTGTCTTCCACTACTTCTTCTTCTTTTGGGCGTAAGTTTTTCGCATGATTGGCTGCTTTGACCACTAGGAATAGAACAAAACCAGTAATGACAAATGTAATAATTGCACTAATAACATTCCCAAAAGAAAAGGTGACCCCTTTCGCAGGTGACCAATCAAGAACAGACAATGCGCCATCCAAATCAGAGGTGCCTGTGATCATCGCAACGATCCAACCAACTAAGGGAGTGATCACGCCTTGAACGATTTGATTCACAATACCAGTAAAGGCACTACCAATCACGACACCGACAGCTAGATCTAGCACGTCGCCTCGCATGATAAATTCTTTAAATTCTTTGATCATTGTTTTTCTCCTTTCTTGTTAATCCTAGTATATCGAAGAATAAAAAAATGTAAAAACAACACGCTTAATGATATCCCCACACGTTCGTTCAATCACTTGTATGCTATACTAGAAAATGACTCTTAAAAAAAATCGGACAAAAAAAAGAGAACTTTCGTGTCGTTGAAACAACAACGATCATCGCTAAGAGATCCAAGGATCATGACAAAAAGGAGTAGTTATTTATGGCCTATCAATTGACAGAAGGTGTCAACCTTCATGTGCTTCCAACTAAACAATTTAAGACGATCCGTATTTTTGTACGGTTCACCACAGCCTTAGAAAAAGAGATCGTTACTAAACGTTCACTATTAAGTAGTTTATTAGAGACGAATAGCTTGAACTATCCGGATCAGACACAATTAAGTGCGAAATTAGCTGATTTGTATGGAGCTAGTTTTGGTTTTTCTGTCCGGAAAAAAGGGAATCTACATTGGATGAATGCGGGAATCAGTTTCGTCAATGGCGCGTATGTCAATGACAGTACGATTTTGACGAATGCGGTTTCCTTTTTAAAAGAGGTACTTTTTTTTCCTAATATCAACGATCAATCGTTTGATCAAGCAACATTTGATTTAGAGAAAAATAACTTAAAGCAATATTTGGAAAGCTTAAATGAAGACAAGCAAACAATGGCTTCATTAGCTTTACAAGAATTATATTTTGAACAGTCAGATGCACAAAAAATCCCAAGTATGGGGTCCGTTGAAGAACTAGAAAGCATCACATCAAGCGACTTAGCAGAATATTATGCACGTATGATCAAGGAAGACCAAGTGGATATTTTTGTGGTGGGTGATATCGAAGAAGCAATGGCGATCGAAGCGTTAAAAGAGCTTCCTTTCACTGAGCGAAAAGTGGTACGCCCAGAAATCTTTTATCAACAAACACAAGATAATGTGATCAAGGAACGACAAATTCAAGAACCAGTTGTGCAAGCCAAATTGAATCTAGCCTATCAAACCAATGTTTATTACGATCAGCCGGAACGTTTTTCAATGATGGTCTTTAATGGTTTATTCGGAGGGTTCCCCCACTCCAAACTCTTCATGAATGTACGTGAAAAAGAGAGTTTAGCTTACTATGCTTCTAGTAACGTTGATACTTTTCGTGGATTATTGACTGTACAAACCGGCATCGAGACCAAAAACCGGAATCAAGTATTGCACTTGATCCATCAACAACTGGCAAGTTTACGGAATGGCGAAGTCACTGAATTGGAGCTTGAACAAACCAAAGCAATGTTGCGTAATCACTATTTGTTGTCCTTGGATTCACCACAAGCTGCAATCGAGTCCGCTTATTTAGCGCACTGGCTCCCTGATACCAAGCTGTCGGATGAGGAATGGCTGGCTCGCATGGAACGTGTAACGATCAAAGATATTCAAGAAGTGGCAAACCAAATCGAATTACAAGCAATTTTCTTTTTAGCTGGAGGTGAAGAGAATGAATAAAGAAGAGTATAGTCAAATCAATGAAACACTCTATCACGAAGTCTTACCGAATGGCTTGACGGTCTACCTGTTACCCAAAAACGATTATCACAAAACATATGGTTTATTTAGTACGAATTATGGATCGATCGATAATGAATTTATTCCCTATGGCGCAACGGAAAAAGTGAAAGTTCCTGACGGTATCGCGCATTTCTTAGAACATAAGTTATTTGAAAAAGAAGAAGGCGATGTTTTTCAGTTGTTCGGTCAACAAGGTGCATCAGCGAATGCGTTCACGAGCTTTACGAAAACAAGCTATTTGTTTTCAACGACGGATCAAGTAGAAAAAAATCTTTTGACGCTTCTTGATTTTGTTCAAGCACCTTATTTTACTGAAGAAACAGTAAATAAAGAAAAAGGGATCATTGGTCAAGAAATCCAGATGTATGAAGATGATCCGAATTGGCGGTTATTCTTTGGTATCTTAAACAATCTATATCCCGATCATCCGTTACACATCGACATCGCAGGAACAGTGGAAAGTATCGCTGACATCACAGCAGAAGATCTATATACCTGCTACCAAACCTTTTATCAACCAAGCAATATGGTATTATTTGTGGTCGGTAATATGGAACCAGAAAAATTGATGGAACTGATTCGCCACAATCAAGCTGCCAAAGAATTTCCACCCGCTCAAAAAATCGAACGATTCTTTCCTAAAAATCAAGCCAACGTTCTGCCGACGAGTACCTTAGAAGCAGCGGTCACACGAGAAAAATTTGTGTTAGGGATCAAAGGAATCGATGAGTTACCTGAAAATGGTAGAGAACTACTAAGATATAAAACAGCGATCCGTTTGTTGCTACAATTACTTTTAGGCCCAACCGCACAAAACTATTTATCTCTCTACAACGAAGGGATCATCGATGATAGTTTTGGTTTTGAGTTTAGTTTAGATCGTGAATTTCATTTTGCTGATTTTAGTGGTGACTCGGATCAACCAAAACTTGCAGTACAAAAAGTCAAAGAAATTCTTTTGAACTTTGAATATGACGAAGGAATCACAGAAGAAAACTTGAACTTATTGAAAAAGAAAATGTTAGGGCAGTATTTCCAATCATTGAACTCCATCGAATACATCGCCAATCAATTTACACAAAGTCTATTTGGTGACCAAACCTTGTTTGATCTGCCAGAAATCATTGAATCGATCCAGATGAAGGATCTTCTTCAAGTAGGACGCTCTTTTATCAATGCTGACGTGTTTAGTGAATTTTATATGCAGCCAAAAAAGTAAATCAGTAAAAAATCTGGTTTTCTTGGACATAGTCACTGATTTGTCATGCTTTTCTTAAGAATAAAAGAAAGTTTTAAATTTCAGTTTAAAACAGATGAATTGTTATCCAAAGTAAGTTCGCTTTGTGGTATTCTTAAGTAGATTGAGCGCAAGATTGTTCAATATAGAGGGAACACGATACATTGAGCATGAAGAAAGCAAAAATTCAATGAGAAGCAGTCAGAAAAAATGGTCGATCCTCAGCAGAGAGACAACCTCCTGACTAGAATACACAGACTGGAGAAGATGAACGAGTGGCTTTTGAAACCATCGGGGAAAAATTACGGCAAGCCCGTTTAAACAAAAAAATATCATTAGATGAATTACAACAAATGACGAAGATCCAAAAACGTTACTTGGAATCGATCGATCAAAACGAATTTGATCAATTGCCGGGTAAATTCTATGTTCGTGCATTTATTCGTCAATATGCAGAAGCTGTTGGTGAAGATGGTGATTATTTAGTGGATGTTTTTGATGGGAAAAAATCTTTCGCAGATGAGACCATCAAAAAACGACCGGAACCAGAAACAGTAAGTGGTTCAAGAAAAGCCATGCACGAAGAAGAAAAGAATCTAACAAAATTCTGGACAAGCCTGCCAGTGATTTTATTAGGACTAGTAGCTGTAGCGATCATCACAGTGGTGGCGTATATGTCATGGCAAGATCGTCAATCTGAACCGATCATTGGTGGAACAGCTTCAACGGTATCTGTCGTTGGTTCGATCACGGAAGAAGAATCGCAGACAAGTGAATCGACAGTTGAATCAACCGTAGAATCGACAACAGAATCAACAGAAGAAGAGAAAAAAATGACTATCACACCGGGGCAAGACACAGGAAGTGCGCTTTCGATCGAGGTGAAAGATGCGAAAAAACCGATCACTTTGGAATTCACAGCAAGTGAACGTGTCTGGATCGGTGTCCAATTGAACAATACGTTTGACTATCACTATCAAGAAACCTTGGTTGCCAATGATACAAAAACAACCGAACTTCCAGAAAATACGACAAATGCAATGATCACACTTGGAGCAGCAAGTAATGCAACGGTCAAATTAAATGGCGAAGAACTGCCTATCAACGCAGGGCCAAATAATACGAGCCTGAAGAATATTTCGCTTTCCTTGCAGTATGCAGAGTAACTAGTTTTAAAATCAACCGTGTAAAAGAGAGCCGGAATCTCGTCTTAGGCTCTCTTTTCTTGTTTGGGCATTAACGAATATAGTAGGTAAAAGTTTGTTTAGCAATTGAGAGACTATTGGTGGAAACTTTTGCTGGACTGACGTAAAATAGGAAAGAAAGGAGTCGTTCTTGTGAATTTACCAAATCAATTAACTGTACTTAGAATCTGTATGATTCCAGTGTTTATTTTAGTCGTCGGTCTCCCGTTAGATTGGGGGCAATTAACGGTAGGAACAACGTCATTAGCGATCACTCAGCTAGTAGGTGCCATCATTTTTGCTTTAGCAAGTGTGACGGATTGGCTAGATGGGAAAATTGCTCGCTCCAGAGGATTAGTGACGAACTTCGGAAAATTTGCTGATCCATTAGCAGACAAAATGTTAGTTATGACAGCTTTTATCATGCTAGTAGGACAAGGCAAAGCGCCAGCTTGGGTGATTGCAATCATCGTGTGTCGTGAGTTGGCTGTAACAGGGTTACGCTTATTGCTTGTTGAGGATGGAGAAGTCATGGCAGCTGCTTGGCCTGGAAAAGTAAAAACAGCTACTCAAATGATTGCGATTATCTTATTATTTATCAATAATATCCCATTTAACCTGATCAACGTACCTCTTGATCAAATCATGTTATACGCTTGTCTGATTTTTACCATCTATTCAGGCGTCGATTACTTCATTAAGAATCGTGGCGTATTCAAAGGATCAATGTAAATTCATAGAATCACTTAGTTAGCTTTGAAATCAGATCGGACGTTCCGATCTGGTTTTTATTTTTTTTGACATAGACGCGATCACAGGAATAAATTGAGCAAGGAGAAATGATTCTATCAGCAAATAGCGTATACTATTGGGTAGAGACAATTAGTCAACTAAAGACTGATTCACAGATAAATAGAGGTGTTGCAGAAGCAACCTCAACTAAAGGAAGCGAACGAACATGAAATCGGAAATCATAGCAGTAGGAACAGAATTATTACTTGGACAAGTCGTGAATACGAATGCGACATTTTTATCAGAACAACTAGCAGATCTAGGGATCGATGTCTATTATCACACAGTTGTCGGGGATAATCCGACTCGCTTGGAGGAGTTACTCCAGTTAGCTGAATCGAGAAGTGAACTGATCATTTTATGTGGTGGATTAGGACCAACAGAAGATGATTTAACAAAAGAAGTTGTTGCAAAACACCTTGGTAGAAAGCTGATCCAAAATACAGAAGGGTACAAGAAACTGCTGGCATTTTTTGAAACAACAAAAAGAAAAATGACAGATAACAATTTACAACAGTCCCAAATCATTGAAGGTGGCACGCCATTGCCCAATCGAACAGGCTTAGCATTAGGTACGTTTTATCAAACAGAAAAGAATGCGTATCTTTTATTACCTGGACCACCGAGTGAGTTGAAGCCGATGTTTGTGGAGCAAGTACGACCACTATTAGAACAACAATTCCCTTCAGAAGAAAAATTGATTTCAAAAGTGTTGCGCTTCTATGGGATTGGCGAATCACAATTAGTAACCGATTTAAAAGACTTGATTGCCACACAAATCAATCCCACGATCGCTCCCTATGCTAAGCCAAATGAAGTCACGCTGAGATTGACAGTCAAAACGTCAGATATCCATGCTGGGAATCAAGCGTTACACGCACTGGAAGAGAAAATCCAAGCCCGTGTCGGTGAATATTTTTATGGCTATGGGGATGACTATTCGTTACCACAAGCCGTCGTCGATCTACTAAAAGAACAAGGGAAGACAGTCACAGCGGCTGAAAGTTTGACAGCTGGAGCCTTTCAATCAGCGTTAGGAGCAATTCCTGGCGTCTCTCAAGTCTTTTCTGGTGGCTTTGTGACTTATTCAGCAGAGACCAAAGCAAAGCTCTTAGGGATTGATGCAGGCCTGTTAGAACAGTATGGCACAGTCAGTAAAGAATGTGCCGAACAAATGGCGATCCGAGCGCGCCAACTCGTCGGCACAGATTATGCCGTAGCGTTTACCGGTGTGGCAGGACCTGACACATTAGAAGGGCATCCTGCTGGGACAGTTTGGCTTGCCGTTGCGTCAGAAGAAGGCGTAGAGACAAAAGAATGTCACTTCACGAGAGACCGTCCGGCAATCAGAAATAGCGCGATTATGCAAGGATTTGATCTGTTGAGAAAGCAACTATTAAGAAAAAAATAAATGCGAATATTTGTTCGGTTTTTGCTTGCTTTTTATAAATAAAAAAGATATTATAAACGTAATGAAATGTTACTTTGAGTCGTAAAAATAAGGAGGATTATCGTATTGGCAGATGATCGTAAAGCAGCCTTAGATGCTGCATTGAAAAAAATTGAAAAGAACTATGGGAAAGGTTCGATCATGAAACTGGGCGAAAAAATCGACCAACAAATCTCGACAATTCCAAGTGGTTCTCTTGCACTAGATGTTGCTTTAGGGATAGGTGGCTATCCACGTGGACGGATCATTGAAGTCTACGGACCAGAAAGTTCAGGTAAAACAACGGTTGCACTCCATGCAATCGCAGAAGTCCAAAAAAATGGTGGGACTGCCGCCTTTATTGATGCGGAACATGCCTTAGATCCACAATATGCCCAAAAATTAGGGGTAAATATCGATGAATTGCTCCTTTCTCAACCAGATACCGGAGAACAAGGATTAGAGATCGCTGATGCTTTAGTATCAAGTGGTGCAGTAGATATTGTCGTTATTGACTCAGTAGCAGCTTTAGTACCACGTGCAGAGATCGACGGGGAGATGGGGGACTCACACGTAGGGTTACAAGCTCGTTTGATGTCTCAAGCCTTACGTAAACTCTCAGGATCGATCAACAAAACCAAAACGATCGCGATTTTCATCAACCAAATTCGTGAAAAAGTTGGCGTGATGTTCGGTAATCCAGAAATCACACCAGGAGGACGTGCATTGAAGTTCTATGCAACGATCCGTTTGGAAGTACGCCGTGCTGAACAATTGAAACAAGGAACGGATATTGTCGGTAACCGTACAAAGATCAAAGTCGTAAAAAATAAAGTAGCACCACCATTCAAAATCGCTGAAGTCGATGTTATGTATGGTTTAGGTATCTCTCAAGAAGGCGAGCTATTGGATATGGCAGTCGAAAAAGATATCGTTGACAAGAGTGGTGCATGGTATTCTTACAAAGAAGATCGCATCGGTCAAGGTCGTGAAAACGCGAAAATCTATATGTCAAATCATCCAGAGATGATGGCTGAAGTATCTACATTAGTGCGTGCAGCTTATGGTATCGGTGAACCAGTTGATGTACCAGAAGAAGCACAAGAAGAATTACCATTAGATGAATAAAGAAGTAAGCGGGCATCCGGCAGTCAAATAACTACCGGATGTTTTTTTATTTTTGTCTAGAATAAGACCAAAAAAATAAGTTATTGTCTCTTCAAAACCATCCTTTTTTGAAAATCGAGGAAGCCGTTTCTTTTCGTATTTAAAGTTGACACTACTGGAAACAAACATTAGAATAAACTTGTGCACGTTTTTGTGCACGTATGCAACAGCATATTTATAGTTTAGAATAATTTATCATAGAAATTGGTAGATGATAAAAATGGAAAAGATAGTATGGAGGTGGATTTAATGGGACTCAACATTCTCCTCGCTATCATCGGTTTAATTGTCGGTCTTGGTTTAGGGTTTATGGTTGCGAAGTCACGTCATGAGAAAGAAATTGCTGGTGCAAAAACATCAGCTGCAAGTATTCTTGAGAGTGCAAAAAAAGAAGCAGAAACTCTAAAAAAAGAAGCATTGTTGGAAGCTAAGGAAGAAAATCAGAAATATCGTTCTGAAGTTGAAAGTGAGCTGAGAGAAAGTAAATTAGAGCTAAAATCTCAAGAAAATCGATTGATCCAACGCGAACAAACGTTAGATCGTAAAGATGACTCGTTAGAAAAACGAGAAAACTCACTTGAAAGTAAAGAAGAGGCACTTAGTTCAAAACAGCAATTAATTGAAGAGCGAGAAAAAGACGTTGAAAGATTGATTGAAGATCAACAAAAAGAATTAGAAAAAATTGCTGGTTTATCGAAAGAAGATGCAAGAGAAGTAATCATGAAATCAACCGAAGAAGAGTTGAATCATGAACTGACCTTGATGGTAAAAGAATCAGAACAACGTGCAAAAGAAGAAGCAGATCGCAAAGCGAAGAACTTGCTATCATTGGCTATCCAACGTTGTGCAGCAGATCAAGTTTCTGAAACGACAGTGTCCGTCGTGACATTACCAAATGACGAAATGAAAGGTCGTATCATCGGACGTGAAGGACGAAATATTCGAACCCTTGAAACTCTTACAGGAATCGATTTGATCATTGATGATACACCAGAAGCAGTCGTTCTTTCAGGATTTGATCCAATTCGTCGAGAAATCGCACGAATGACATTAGAAAAACTGATTCAAGATGGACGGATCCATCCAGCGCGTATTGAAGAAATGGTTGAAAAATCACGTAAAGAAATGGACGAACGGATTCGTGAATATGGAGAAGAAGCAGCCTTTGAAGTAGGTGCACACACGCTTCATCCAGATTTGATCAAGATCATGGGTCGTCTACATTTCCGAACAAGTTATGGCCAAAACGTGTTGAAACACTCGGTCGAAGTAGCGAAATTATCAGGAATCTTAGCGGCGGAATTAGGCGAAGATATCCAATTGGCAAAACGTGCGGGCTTGCTTCATGATATCGGAAAAGCGTTAGACCATGAAATCGAAGGTTCTCACGTTGAGATCGGTGCAGAACTAGCTGCGAAGTACAAAGAGAATCCAGTTGTGATCAACGCAATCGCCTCTCACCATGGCGATGTCGAAGCTACTTCTGTTATTTCTGTACTAGTTGCCGCTGCGGACGCATTATCAGCAGCTCGTCCAGGTGCAAGAAGTGAATCATTGGAAAACTACATCCGTCGTTTGAGAAGTCTAGAAACGATCTCAAACAGCTTTGCCGGTGTTGAATCAAGTTTTGCTGTCCAAGCCGGACGTGAAGTACGCGTCATGGTCAAACCAGAAGAAATCTCTGATTTAGATGCGGTGCGCTTAGTACGCGATATCCGTAAACGAATCGAAGATGATCTGGATTATCCAGGACACATCAAAGTAATCGTGATCCGCGAGACTCGTGCAACCGATTATGCGAAATAAAAAATAGTTAAACATAGGATGACCCAACAGATTAGTCTGATGGGTCATTTTTTTGATTCTAGGGCATAACAGATCGTGACAACGCTTATGACTTTAAAATGATCTTTTATAACAGATAGGATATCCATAGTTTTTTAACGGTATAGTAATACTTGAAATAACTATAGTATAAGGAGGCGAAGCATATTGCTGATGAAAATAATGAAATTTGCCGACGATCATCCCTATCTAATCGTCATTTATTCTGGATTGTTTGGGAGTGCTTTTGGGATCACGATTGAATATATCGTGAACCGTGATTTCCTGCCGAGTGGCATTTATAGTCTGATGTTTTACTATGTCATAGAATTGTCGATCGTTAAACTCAAATCTAAAAAATAAATAAATTAAAACAAGACAATAAGAAAAGATATGATTACATACATCCATAAAAAACGGCTGAAATGACAGGAAGTGTTCATCTCAGTCGTTTTAGGTGTAAAAACACTTAAATGAATTCCTTTTTACCTAGCAAAAAAATGCACACCTTCTTGAGTAATAAATTGAAAATCAGGCATTTCATCTTGGAACATTCAATCTAATTTATTTGACCATTTTTTTCTAAAATACTTGAATAAAAGGCACATAAATTTTTACCACCCTTGTATGATGAAAGTGAAGGGGAGAAGAGATTTGTAGAAAAGCAAATAAAACTAGTGATTTTTAACACCTTATTCACTTGATTTGCATCTTTTAATGAAGGAGTGAGAAGAAATGCCAGGCGAAGATTTTAATCGAAAAATCGGTGAGTTCTACAATGAATTTAATAAGAAGGATGACCCCAAAGAACGACAAAATACGATGTATGAGATTGCAAGTAAGTCAGGTCAGACCCCGAGAGACCTCCTAACCCCTACAGGATTCCTCTTTATGTGGAGTGTTCTATCTGGGCTACGAATGCCAGAGGACTATCCTAATCAGCAACGAGCGGTTCAAGATGCAGGTGCGGCTTTAGAAGTGGATACGCATGTTGAAATACAACAGGTCGGGAATCAGGTACGGATGCCTGCGCTCAAGTCTAGCTCGACTTTAAACCCCAAAAGAATGACTCCTCCTTTACCAACGAATACCACCCAACTCAAACAATACAAACCAGAATTTGTCTCTCCACTTTCAAATTTAGCAGACGCTGCTCACCAATTTAGTATAGATGTGCACAAATTTGCTCATGGTATCTCAACACTTATTGATTGTACGACTAGCGAACAAGTCTCCTATAAAAGAGAATACGGTTTGTGGGAAAATAAAAATCATACACAAATCCATTTTAAGACAGTATGCCAAAATGCTATCGCTGAATCACACTCATTGAACGAAGCACGAAGTCATACAACACATTCTTTACAGCAGTTTTCATTCAAAAAAAGTACGGATGCAAATGATCCACAGCAATTTAATGCAAGTAATGCGGCTGAAAAGTTAAAGAATCTTTTTCAAACGACTTTTGAAAAAAACTATCAAAAGAACGAAACGACCACAGATGTACCAATACCAGAAAATGTAACTCTTAGTGTCAATTCTTTTTGGGATGGGTTAAAAGAAGTATTCAGTACTTTTTTTCATCAACATGAACAGGTCATTGATCCAAAGAATCCCACAGATTCAAAATACAATAGTTTAGGACATTTTACAGAGTTGTTAATACAAACTTTCTCTAGCGATTCTAGAACACAAGCGACACTTCCTGATCCGTTAAGCAAAGATAATAGGAAATATGATGAGCAACATATTTTAAGTCAGCAGCTTCGGGCAAATAATTCGAAAATACGAGTACCTCATGGAACAGAAGTGAGCATCTCAGCAAAACTCATTGCTTTAGCCGAAGATTTTTCAGAAGCGATTGACCATTTTGTTGAACATTTTGATTACTTAAAAATTAGGATTGGCGCAGAAGCAGGGACTATTCCTACGCAGTTGACGAATGCGTCCTCTTTAGCTGAGACAACAACAAATCTATCGCTAGTCAATCCATCGCTTATCGGACTGAAATCGTCAGAAGCTCTTTCTGAGGAAACACATGAAAAAATAAACAAAGTCATGTTAGCTTACATGGAAAATAAACCGTCACCCGTACCAGTCAATGAACCATTTCCACCGTTTTGGTATGACCAAGAAGTCTTTGGGCAGCGTAGTGACACAGACAAAGCAAATGAAAGCATCAGACAGGCTGTTTGTGAACAATATAGTGAATTATGTGACATTAAAGAGAAGCCAATCAATGATTTTTTTCTTGGTCTTCAAAGCTGGGCGAATAGAGGTGCATCCAATCATCAACTTCTTGAAAAGAGACAACAACTTGCTATGATTATTCTTCGTGCGTATGGTCTTTCAGTCGCGCAGTTATCTGCAATTAGAGCAATCAATATTTTCTTTCAATGGGAAACAAATAACGTGTTTAAACCATATGCTTTTACTGAAATGAAAGAAATTGATGTCAATCCAATGCAAACATATAATGAAACAATCACAGAAAATGATCCACTCAATAATTTATTTGTGCCTATCAGTGCTTCTGACTATGGAAAGGTTCTTCAAATCACCGAAGCCATCTCTCAAGATATACAACCCTTTGATCAGTCAGAATTATTGCCGGTTTTTCATTTTGATGAACAACTTTTTCACCAGAAAAACAAGACAACTGATGTGAATCGTAAGCTGAAGTCTTTTTTCATCGGTACTGGAGTTGTTAGTCAGATAGATACCGACTTGGAGCTGATTAAGGTTGTTCAAAATTGGGCAGGTAGAAATTGGAAAAATGACCAAACCATACAGTCAGAACGGGCGCAGTATTTAGCTTATCTCATCCACAAAGGTTACGGAATTGAAAATAGTAGATTAGGAGATTTCTTATCCGATATACAATTACAATCAATTTATAAGCAATGGAAAACCAACACGTTGCTAATGGGATATCGTTATAAAGAGAAGTCGAGACAAACCAATCAATATGATTTATCACCAGCAGAGACAGTCTCGATGCTTCAAGTAAAAAAACATTTAAAAGAAAACAATCAAATCTATGAAGACTTTATCCATGGCCGACCAAATAGTATTCCTAAGCAAACACTAATCGTGCCAATTTATTATCATAAACAGATTTTTGATATGCGAGAGAATACCCACAAGGCGAATGAGGTAGTCGGAAAGTTCCTGTATAAAGAACAAATGTATTTAACAACGGCAACGCCACGTCAACTGGTATTGTTGTTGCAAAAATGGATTTCTGAAGGCTTACAGTATGAAGAAATCAGCAAAAGACAGAACATAGCAGCGAATATGATTTTGAGGGCTTATGGTGGGGAAGCTATCCCTTTAACGGATACTGAGGCACGAGCGATTGTATTGCAGTGGGAAAACAATAACGCACAAATGGGCTATACGTATAAGAAAGGGCAAGATGATCGTCTTGGGATCGATATTGAACAAATCAAAAAGAATCAAGAACAGAAGCGTGAAGAAGAAGTGAAACAAAAGATTGAACGTTTTTTTTCAGAAAATGATTTTAAGGCTATGACGCAAACGGACAACCAGTCAAAAGAAGTGTTACATACTACTATAGATCGTACAAAGTTAGAGGAAGCAAAACAAAGAGTCGCTAAATTTTTAACTGAAAAAGGCGTAGATTGTAAAACTACGGATGGCAATGCTTTTGCGAAAGTAGTCTCAAACTGGGTACTGCTAGAAGGAGCAAATCAAGAGGTTATAGACATGGTTAAAATGAAACAAATTGCTCAAGTCATCCTTGGTGAGGAAGTAGATGGGGTCATTTCAAATAAAGGCGCAGAAATCACGGTTACTAATTGGTTGTGGGACATGATCGAAGTCAATGATTTGGTTTTGACTACAACAACTTCCCCTGTAACTGAGAATGGAAAAGAAGCATCTACATCAGCAGGAACAACTAATAAGTGGTTGGATAAGAAAATCATGACACAAGTTGAGACATTTTTTCGTCAAAAAGGCATGTTGTCAGCTACCCAAGGAACCAAAGAGGATATTTTGTCCGCTATGGGGGGATGGTTTGGACAAACTGGAATGGATGGCAGAGTCTCATCTGAGAAAGTCCAAGCGGTAGCAAAAGTAATCCTGAAAGAGTTAAAACTATATGGTGGACAACCAGAGGAAAGGATCTCAGATAGGGACGCTGAATTGACCGTAATGAAATGGACAGTTGAAAATGTCCTGGGCACCACAATCGAAGGGTATGCAGCACAAAAAATCATTGATTCATCTAACCCGTCTACATTTACGATCGGCCAGCTTAGGAAGTCATTTTCAGTAGAAGAGTTGATAAAAGCAGATCTAATCAACATCTCACCGAAATCTGCCACGCAACAAGTAGACCAAAAAACGGGCACACAAAATAATATCACTAAACTATGGATCACTTTTATGAATCGAGCACTACCTAATTATTTTCTTAAATCAAGTGAGGTTGGCGACGATGTATTGATCGCTGATTATGATTCTTTAATGCAAATGACAGGTTCTAGAATATTAAAGGATTTAGGCTATCTTGAGAAATTCAATCAGACAGAAATCAAATCAGTAGGCGAACTTTTTTTTGAAAGT
The DNA here is from genome assembly GCF_002947535.1 of Enterococcus mundtii. GTDB lineage: Bacteria > Bacillota > Bacilli > Lactobacillales > Enterococcaceae > Enterococcus_B > Enterococcus_B mundtii_B. The sequence continues at coordinate 34,241 of NZ_PUAP01000034.1, read as the reverse complement.
TTTAGAGATAAAGGGATTGATACTGTCGAAGAAATTTCTCATCTTTTAGTTCCAGCGACACTGGCTACGGCTCAGTTGGACCCAGATGTTCTAAAAGGTCCATTAGCAAAAGGGAACTATCAACAAGTCGTGTTAAGTACCTTTATCAATTATTTGCAGCGCGGCTATTTTGAACTAATAAAAAAGCAAGAAATTGTCGATGACCTGGTCTTATCTTATCAAACTGCAGTAATTAACTGGCGCCAACAATCAGCGCTTGCGGATGAAGTACTGGAAGAGTGCAAAAGACTCGGTATCAGGGTTAGTCTTGCGGGTAGGCAAGTTTATCTCGCCGGCGGAAACCCCTGTCCTGGTCCATGGATTCCACCAGATATCAATCAATGGTATACGCGGTTAACGAAAGCTGTATCTGAATCTTTTTATTCGTTGGACCAGTTTCTGATCCAACTTGAGGTGGATTCATTTCATAAAGATGATTTGAATTTTATATTTTCACCGGAAAGTCGTATATATGAAGCACAGGCAGTGTTGAGTCACAAAGCAAGTCATCCGGCAAGCGGACCAGGAACATCAGGTTTTCCACCAGTCTTTTTGGCAAAAGAGGTGGAAGTAGAGACGCTTCTTACATTAGATGAGACAGATTTATTTGTAGTTACTCGTGGAGGAGAAGAAAGATGCTATGCGTTGAAAAGGCTAGAAAAAGATGGAGGATACAAGCTTTATCGGGTGGATAAAGATCCGATGTTATATCTCCGATATGGGCTTTTTAATCGACAAGATCTTTGGAAAAATGAATTTCGAAAATATGGCGATAAAGTTCTCATCAGAGATAAGCCGTATATTCTTAAACTAGAATCGAATCAGAACAAACTTTTATTGCAAGGAAATGCACAGGAGGCATTTATCAACCATGTCAGCGGTAAACATAGGGATAAAGTCTATCGACAACTCTATGATTCAGGAAGAGAGACAACAACGGTCGAAAAAATTTGGGATGTTTTCAAACATCTGATTCCTTTTTACGATTGTGTGGTCGGTAGTATCAATCAAGATATTGGTGAAGCGGTCCCCAGCTGTATGCTCGATGCAGTTTCCTTGATTCCTGTATTGGGGCAAGTCACTGCACTTAATACGAGATTTGCATTTGGCATGGCAAGAACGATCATGAAACATGGTGCAGCAGGTGTAGTACGTCATAGCACACGTTTTCTCCCCAAAACATCAGAACTTCGATCAATTGTTGTGAGTGCTATCCATTACGCTGATCCAGGAATAGGATTTCTGCATGATAGTTCACAAGCTTTATTTAAGGGATTGATACGTTTGAAAAACCAAGTATTTATTAGAAAAGAACTCAAAGAAGTAGCGGCAAAACTAGAAAAATTTGGAGTAGAAGCCCACGATTGGACTAAAAGTTATACGCAAGCTACTTTACCAAATAATGGTCCAGAAATCCGCGTGAAACGTGTGCAAAATCATTTATACGTTCCAGTATCAGATTTGAAAAAGGGGGACGTTTATGGGAACCGTTTTACCTTGCGTGGGACAAAGCTAAGGTTGTTCGAGGGACAGGCAGTTTTTTTCCGCAGACACAAATATTTGATTAACCGAATTTCAATGAAGATTCCTAACAGAGATGTCGCTGTAGAAGAACTAAATTTAAATCCTAAAGCTTATGGGGAGGGAACTACTTTAACGGTTACTGGAGAAGGAGATTTTCGCCATACACTCATTGAAATGGATAAGAAACTAGTGCCTGTCAGAATCAGCACAATTGAGAATCACGGTGTCCGTTATGATGTATATGATCGAGGAGAGATCCATCCAGTAAACTTTAATGGGATAGAGTGGTATTTTGAAGCGGAAACTAGCCCAACAGTTTCGCAAGCAGTACGTGAAAAGGTAGGAAAGGAATTAAATCAGTATGAGTCATTACTGACGCCGACTACGCTATCCCCACCGGATGAAAATGGTTTGATGTGGAATTCTGCTGGGCGATCTTATATCAGAATCAGAGAGCAATACCTTCCGTTAGTTTTGTTGGACAAGGAAACGAATCGTTATCATTTGGTGAAAAAAAATATTCTTGCACCGATGACCATATTACGATTGGATACGGATAAGGGGGCTTTTCGGTTTGAAACGCCATTAGAAAGAGCCAATGAAAAATATCCAGGGACTATCCAACATAACAGCCCTAATTCTCCACAAGCAGGTACTTCAAAAAAAGAGGGCGTAGGGTCATCTCATGGAGCGGCAGTGGCTCAGAGGAGTGAAAATTCATTGTATCCGCCGTATAATACCCTTCCAGTATCCCCCAATAGATGGTGGGGATGGTATGACATGCTGAATGCAATCGAGTATTCGCCAATGCACGGAATTTCAAGGTTGGAAGATGAATTAGTTCCGATCAAACCATTGGATAATTTTGCCCCAGAGCCACAAAGAATAGTCTATATTGATGAGGAGAAAGCACAAAAATCGATTTCTGATGAGATTGTCAAAGTATTGTCTTTGAAACCAGGGGATCAGTTCCGCGTTTTTTCCGGTTTAGACATAAGTAAGGTGCCGGAATCACTTAGACCATTTATAGAGAAACTTCCACAAGAATTCGAGAACGCAATAGAAAATTTCAGAATCGTCAAAGACGTGTGTTTGGAATTGTTAAAAGTAGACAAAATCGCAGAAACAGCCGAAGGACAATACTTAATAAAATTCCTTGATGTGCCGCCTTCTTTTCAGCAAGAGAAGATTTTAAAGGAATCGGTCAAGAGACTCCTTTCGATCGCAACAAAAGGCGAACAATTTCTGCGACAATCAGCAGACTGGGGATTTGAAAATATTTGGATCGTTTCAACTGATTTTGTTCTAGATGAGAGAACACATGCCTATTATTCCATTAGTAATGATATTCCGAAAGCCTATGCATTTGTATTAAAAGAAGATGCGGAGTGTCGGATTGTTATTGTAGCGGATGCTTTTCATAAAAGACCAGAAGTTTTACCAGGAATCCAGATGGCAGCACCTCCAGAGATAACGATCACGCATGAAACGACTCATGTTGTTTCGGGAACATATGATATTGTTAGTTATGGGCTAACGCCTACTGGTTTTTTGCCGAGTGGAGAAAATGTAAAATCTGATTTTCTTGAACGATACTCGGAGTTTTTTAAACATCCGAATTTTGATCAATTTGTTACAGCGGTAGCAAAACATCAAAATGCACCTCGGTTATCAAAAAAAGCGGTCATCAAAGCATTTCAAACGGACCCGCTATTATTTACCAACTTCAAATTGACGGATGCTCACTTGCTTGCAACGATTATGAGAGATTTTGCCAATCAAAATGAGTTCTACAACCAACCGCGCGTCAAAAGAGAAACCAAGGAAGAGGGGTTGGGAGATGGAAAGCTATTCACTGTGTTAGCGATGATGCAAACAGGGAATTTCTTTGTTTTAGAACAAACCAAAGATTTAGAAAAGAAGCAAGAATTGCCTGAAATGACGACGGCAGGATCTACTCAAGTAAAGAATGAAGCGGTGGCTTTTGCAACAATCATAAGTCATGGCAAAAAGGTTAATAAAGAGACCAATGCAACAGCAACTTACCAGCAGTCCAACGGTGATTATTCAGTTATAGAACAAGGTAAAAATTTAGAAAGGAAACAAGAAGTACCAAAAATGCCGACAGAAGCATCTGCTCAAAAAAGAAATAAAGTAGCAGATTTTGCAAGGATCATGAGAGGGTTTGAGGATAAAAATGAGCACCACGATCAACCGCGCATTAAAAGAGAGGCAAAAGAAGAAGGAGCGGTAGATTTTGTAAAGATCATAAGTCATGGCAAAAAAGTTAGCAAAGAGACCAACGCGACAGTCACTTACCAGCAGTCTATTGTGAAGGGAAAACAGGTTAGTCTGTAAAAAGAACAGTAAAGAAAGAACAATAGCCAAAGAAAGGGAGAAACACAGAGATATAGTATAACTTTACTACTGTAAGTATCAGCTGAAATATGAAGAACGACCTCTTCGATAAATAAGACAGTAAGCATAAAAATTTGCAGTCTTATTTTCGAAGAGGTTACGGATGTTCTCGGCGTTTATTCAGTTCTAAGGTAACAGAAAAAAGTGGATTTACAAGTATTTTTATGTATTTTTATGTATTATTGTTATTATTTAATTTGAAAATCAACGGATAAAGGACGTATTAACAGTATGTTATCGTATTTCGAATAGTAATAATAAAAAAACACAAATTATTGAATACAGTACTCTAAATGAGTGGTTTAATGTTTAGCGAGCACTCTCACTAAATGTTAGAGGAGTATAAATGATTAAATCTGATATTTTTACCTTGTCTGTCACAATGAGTATGTTATCTAGTGGAAAAGCAAGCGCATCCTCTTTAGCTACTAGTGACATGACTGGGTTATATGTTCGAGAAGTGTAGAATGACTCATGGAGGGGACATCATGGAATGCAGTACAGAACGAGATGACTAATCTTATGAAGAAATACATCATTCAATTACTAGTTATATTTTTACTTGTATTAGCCTTTATCGGCTTGGTAGAATTTTTATTGAAAGGAAATAAATCCATACTAATACCAACTAGTGGTTTAGGCTATGCTTTTGGCGTTCCATTTTTATCCATTAAAACGTTTAAGAATGAAACTAGGATATGAAAAATCCAATATGCGGTTCTTCTATTCTTGTGTTTTTACTTACCACCTAAAATAGTAAGCTCATTTGGGGTTGAAAGATTTGAGATTACACGTTTTTTGTACACTATATTAATGCTTGTAGGAATACTAATTTTATGTGGAGTAACTTTTACTTCGCATAGAAACAAGAAATAAATAATAGCAAATGTTCAATATAAACAAGCCGAATAATCCGGAAGTAGACACAGTTGTTTTCGGATTATTCGGCTTATTTTGTTTTAACAATATTAAATTTTATTTTTTTCAGTCTATCCTTGTATCGCTTCTTCGTTTACAACATTTCTTTGTCTTTTTCGATTGTTTTCGTGATCCCTGTAATGACCGCGGGGATAAACCCAGCTTCTTCTAATGCAACGACACCAGCAACTGTCGTTCCACCTGGAGATGATACTTGGTCAACTAATTCCCAAGGATTTTCATCACTTGCTAGAAATTTTTGACATGAACCTAAAATCGCTTTGGCTGCAATCTCTGTTGCTGTTTTTTTAGGAAGTCCATGTAAAACACCCGCACGCCCCATTGCATCGATCAACATATAAATAAAAGCAGGGGAGCTTCCAGCTAAACCGATAAATGTACTAAAATCATCTTCTGCTAAAGGATAAACACTACCGATTGCTTCAAAGATCTTTGTCGCTTGTGTCAACTGTTCATTTGTTGCTGCTTGGTTTTTACAGATTGCAGAAACACCCGCACCAACACTTACATTGACATTGGGCATCACCCGAATGATAGCAGCTTCTGGATCAAGTGCTTGTTCTAGTGTTGCAAGCGATTTTCCTGAAGCAATTGAGATAAACAACTGTTGTTTACGGTGATCGCGTAATTCATGTAACACCTGTTCGATGATTTTTGGTTTCACTGCTAAAACAATGACTTCTGCTTTTTCAGCAATCTCTTGATTGGTTTGACAAGCATTGACTCCGACTTTACCAGCAAAACGTTGCGCATTTTCGAAATGACCGCTTGAAACAAAAATATCTTCTTTAGCAACAAGATTATTTGCCAAAATACCATGAATAATTGCTTGAGCCATATTTCCTGTACCGATAAATCCGATTTTCATGTAATCCTCTCCTTTGGTTTTTAGCATAGCTTTCTTTCTCAGAATCTGCAAGTCGAGAGACGAACCGATTTTCCAGCTTACTGCTCAGGTCAAAGCGCTTCTTTCACAACCTCGATAAACGGTGTTCAAGAAGCTGACCTTCAACACTAAGCTGAAAAATCAAAAAATATGAGGAACTATTTTCCGATTTCTCTTCTTACTGCTCAGGTCAAAGCGCTTCTTTCACGACCTTGATAAACGGTGTTCAAGGAGCAACACTTCGGACATAAGCCAAAAAAATCAAAAATGAAACAACCATTTTCAATTTTTCTGTCTTATGCCTTAGTGCTGAACGCTTCTTTCACAACCTAATGTCCAAAGTGGAAAAATCAATGTAAATAAGATAACATGAATGTATATGTTTAGAAAGTCTACAGGTGAGGAAGGGTGCCGGTGAAAAATAAATTACAGATCATGATCCAGTGGGTGAAAGCACACCAGTTGATTTTAAAATTGATTTTCTTTGGATCGATCCTTGTTTTTGTGGCAAATCAAGTCGCAAACATTGCCCATGGAATGAGTTGGCAAGATGTCTGGCACACGATGGAACAGCAAAGCCATGCCACACTGGCATGGATGATATTAGCAGGTTTGATTGGGGTAATGCCAATGTTACTTTATGATTGGGTAACGATTCGAGTATTGGAAAAACAGGGCAAGCCCAAAATGAGTCGTAAAGACTTTTTATTATCTGCATGGATCACGAATACGATCAATAACTTGGCAGGATTCGGTGGGATTGTCGGAGCAAGCTTGCGTGCAAGTTTCTATGGTAAGCACACCAATCGAAAGATGGTGTTGGCGACAGTATCTAAGGTTGCTTTGTTTCTATTGACTGGTCTTTCTATTTGGTCATTAGTGACATTCATCAATGTATTCTTTCTTCAAACAGATAGTGTATTTCGCAGTTATTGGATTTGGTTATTTGGTGGTAGCTTTTTGGCACCGCTTATCTTTTTGTTTGCATACTTGAAACGTAAAACACTATTTGCAGAATTTTATCCCAAAGGCTTGCTTGGCTTATTCCTAGCTTCCTTTGGACAATGGACCGGTGCCTTAGTAGTTTTCTTGTTGATTGGACACTTGATGGGCGTAGATATTTCTTTATGGTCTTTGTACCCTATGTTTATCATTGCCACGTTGATCGGAATGTTGACGATGGTGCCAGGTGGTGTAGGTACATTTGATGTGCTGATGATCTTAGGGATGAGTCAACTAGGCGTGCGGCAAGATATTGCACTTGTTTGGTTACTTTATTACCGGTTGTTCTACTATGTTCTGCCATTTCTTTCAGGGATTGTTTTATTTTTGACACACACAGGAGTCAAAATCAATCGGTTTTTGGATAATATTCCCCGATTATTTTTTCAAAAAATTGCTCATTTGGTGTTAGTGTGCGCTGTTTATTTTGCGGGGATCATGATGGTCTTACTTTCAACGATCACGAATCTTTCAACCGTCAGTCGCTTGTTTCAAATACTCTTGCCCTTTTCGTTTGATTTTTTAGATCAGTCATTGAATCTGCTGATTGGGTTCTTGTTGTTAGGATTAGCTAGAGCTTTAGCGATGAAAGTCAAAAAAGCGTTTATTCCTACAATTGCTTTACTTACTTTTGGAATCATCAACACCGTGATGCGAACATTATCATGGGAACTGATCGTTGTATATCTTTTGATTTTGTTAGCGGTTTGGTTATCCCGAAAAGAGTTTTATCGTAAAAAGTTTGTCTATTCATGGGGAGCAATCATATTTGATGCGTGTTTGTTTGGCTTTTTATTTATTGTCTATGCAATCGCGGGCTACCATCGCGGTAGTTTTTGGGTAGGTGATTTGACAGCGAATCGCTTTATTCTCTTTCCATCTGAGGATGTTTGGTTTTCTGGATTGATTGGCTTAGGTATCTCTTTACTTGCGTTAGTTGCGTTGTATCAATATTTAGCTTCAGAAACAGGATTTGGGGAGCCTTTGGACCAAACGCGTTTAAAACGCCTTTTGACGGCCTATGGTGGCACCGCAGCTAGTCATTATTTACGCTTGCCTGGATATACTTATTTTTATTATCAGGAAAATGGTCAAGATCAAGTAGTATTTGGTTACCAAATCAAAGGAAATAAATGTTTTGTCCTTGGTGATCCGATTGGTGATCCAGCGAAAATACGGACAGCTACGCATGAGTTTTTGAAAAAAGCGGATTGTTTTGGCTATGAATTGGCTTTTTATAAAGTGTCCGAAAGTTATGTCGTCATGCTTCACGAAGCAGGGTTTCACTTTGCGAAAGTTGGAGAGGCAGCGATCACTGATCTTTCTTCGGACGCGCTACAATGGCGAACAAAGCAGATCGAATTGCAACGTTTGACGAACGATGGGTACCATTTTACCTGGTATGACCATTTACCTGAAGAATTGCTCGAACCGATTCAGGAAGTTTCGCAAAGATGGTTGGATGGTTCTCGTGAAAAGCATTTCTCTGTCGGCTATTTTGATAAAGAGTATCTTTTGATGAGCGGTATTGGCATTGTTCGTAAAGAACAACAAATCGTTGGATTTATCACATCTCAACCAATCAATGACCGTCAAGCGGGGTATGATTTGTTACGCTATCTACCGAACCAGCCGAATAGTCTAGGCGATTACTTACTTGCCAATCTATTGGATGTCTATCGTAAAAAAGGGTACACAGAAGCGAATCTCGGACTAGCTCCACTTGCAAATGTCGGAGAAACGGATTTTTCGTTCTTGCAAGAAAAAGTGATGCGAATCATCTTTAATTACGGAAATTTCTTTTACTCGTTCCAATTAGCTTACGAAGAAAAACAACGGTATGTCACGCATTGGGAAGGGCGTTATTTTGCGTATATGAAAGGGAGTAGTTTTACATTAGCCACATGGCAACTCTTCTTATTGATTGGTAAAGGGAAAGAAAAAGGAACAAGCCTAGCGGAAGAAGTTCTGACAGAATTGTAAAAATGATTGTAAAGCTGCGATGAAAGTGTTTACGCATGTTGGTGGAAGCTATACTTTTATTTTCCCCTATGATAGAATACTTTCGACTTAGACTTTTCGAATGGGTGAGAGGATGGAATTGATTGAAAAAGCACCAGCGAAGATAAACTTAGGGTTGGATGTGTTATATAAAAGACCAGACGGGTATCATGAGTTGGAAATGGTGATGTCAAGTGTAGATTTAGCTGATCACTTGTTCTTTGAAGAGCTATCGGAAGATCGGATCATTGTTGAGACGAATAAAGCATTTTTACCGGTAGATCAGCGTAACAATGTGTATCAAGCAGCTTTGTTGCTGAAAAAGAAATATCAAATAAAAAAAGGCGTAAAAATCGTTGTGAAGAAAAATATCCCTGTCGCTGCTGGACTTGGTGGTGGAAGTACAGATTGTGCTGCAGCATTAAGAGGAATCAACCGGTTGTGGGAGTTAGGTTGTAGTTTAGAAGAACTAGCAGAGATTGGTCTGGAAGTGGGGACAGATGTACCTTACTGTGTTTACGGACAAACAGCTTACGTAGGTGGAAAAGGAGAAATCGTCCAATTATTACCAGCGATGCCCTCTTGCTGGATCATCTTAGTAAAACCTAAAATGAGTGTTTCGACACGAACTGTTTTTCGAGAAATCGATACGCAAAAAATCCAACACCAAGATATTCCTGGGTTGGCTGATGCGCTTCGTCAGCAAGATTATCAAAAAATGTTGACGAAAATGGGAAACAGTCTTGAAGATGTGACAGGGAAACGTCATCCGGTCATTTATCAAATCAAAGAGCGGATGATCAAATATGGTGCAGACGCTGCCCTGATGAGTGGCAGTGGTCCAACTGTTTTTGCCCTTTGTCAACATTATTCCAGAGCCCAAAGAGTCTACAACGGATTGAAAGGTTTTTGTGAGGAAGTTTATCTTGTCAGAACGCTATAGACGCATGAAAGAGACAAGAGGTTGTGACGGAAGTAGTCAGTTCCGAGAAATAAACGGTAAAAGAGGTCGAAACAGAAGTGTTTAGCCTCGAGAAATAAGGCGTCATCCACGAAAATTGTTCTTCAAATTTTGTGGTTGGCGCCTTATTGTTACTTCTGCCCCCACTTTTTCAGTCGTTGGTCACAAGATAATGATTCATTGTTACCGAAAAGTAGATGCTTTGAAAAGTCACTTTTTGACCGAAATCGAAAGAAAACGGTTACGTTCGTTGCTGATATGATAGGCGATTCATTTGTTTTCCGATTTACAGAACAAGTTTGCTTTTAAATCAGAAAATCAGTTTAAACTATTGACTGTTTTTTTTTAATTTGGTACATTAATCCTCGTTGATAAATCGTAATATTACGATTTGTTTTGAAAGGAGCATATATGAAGAAATATTTATTGGTCGCATCTTTAGCAATAGGAGCTTTCCTATTTACAGCGTGTGGACAGACAACCCAAGAATCGGCACAAGATGAGTTGAACGTTGTCGCAACGTTTTACCCGATGTATGAATTTACGAAAGAAGTCGTTGGTGATACTGGGAAGGTCGAATTATTGATCCCCGCAGGAACGGAACCCCATGATTTTGAGCCAAGTGCCAAACAAAGTGCAACCATTGCGGATGCAGATGTTTTTGTTTATAACAGTTCAGATATGGAATTTTTTGTTGACTCATTGAAAGACACGGTCGATACCGATCGAACGTTGATGATCGAAGCCGCTAAGGGAATTGAGCGTCTAGAGTCACAAGAAGAACATGAAGAAGAGCACGAAGAATCAGAAGGACATCAGCATGACCATGCCTATGATCCTCATGTTTGGTTAGATCCAACATTAGCGATTCAAGAAGTACAGACGATTGCTACAGAGCTTGGCAAAAAATATCCAGATATGAAAGACACATTTGACCAAAATGCCGCAGCTTATATCAAAAAATTAGAAGCATTGGATCAGACCTATACAGAGGCATTAAAAGGTGCAACGAATCGAACGTTTGTGACGCAACATGCTGCCTTTGCTTATTTAGCAAATCGCTATGACCTAAAACAAGTAGCCATCTCAGGAGTTTCACCGGATCAAGAGCCTACGCCTAGTCGATTGGCTGAATTGAAGGATTTTGTCGATCAAAATAAAATCGAAGTCATCTATTTTGAAGAAAATGCGTCATCTAAAGTAGCTGAAACATTATCAAAAGAAACAGGCGTAAAACTGGAAGTACTCAACCCCCTTGAGAGTTTGACGAATGAACAAATCGAAGCGGGTGAAACTTACATTTCTACCATGGAGAAAAACCTAGAGGCATTAAAAGAGAGCATAAAGTAAAACGAAGGGAGTCCTCTATGTGCGTTATATCGAAATAGCTGATCTCACTTTCTATTATGATGAAGAACCTGTTTTAGAAGGTGTTTCTTATCATGTAGATGCCGGTGAATTTGTGATTTTGACTGGTGAAAACGGGGCGGCGAAGTCCACATTGATCAAAGCTTCTTTAGGTCTACTGAAACCCTCTAAAGGAACCATCAAAATTGCAGGAAAAAATCAGGACGGAGACAAATTAAGTATCGGGTACATTCCGCAACAAGTTTCTTCCTTTAATGCGGGCTTTCCTAGTACAGTGTTAGAATTAGTACGTTCTGGTAGATATCCCAGAGGCCGTTGGTTCAAACGTTTAAGCGAAAAAGACCATGAACATGTCAAGCGTGCCTTAGAATCTGTGGGTATGTGGGACATGCGTCATCGTCGGATCGGTGAGCTATCCGGTGGTCAGAAACAACGAATCAGTTTAGCGCGTATTTTTGCGACTGATCCAGATTTGTTTGTACTTGATGAACCGACAACTGGGATGGATGAAGAATCACGAAATGAATTTTATCGTTTATTGCGCCATAGCGCACATGATCACGGCAAAGCTGTGTTGATGATCACTCATGATCACGAAGACATCAAGCAATATGCGGATCGACAAATCCGTTTAGTGAGAAAGGAGGATTCTCAATGGCGTTGCTTTCATATGAATTCATGAGACGGGCATTTCTTGCTGCGATCTTTATTGCAGGAATCGCACCAATGTTAGGGGTATTCTTAGTGATCCGTCGGCAATCGTTGATGGCAGATACATTGTCTCATGTCTCTCTAGCAGGAGTAGCATTAGGATTTTTCCTCAATCTCAATCCAACGATGACTACAATGGTGGTAGTCGTTATCGCTGCAATCATTTTAGAATACCTGCGTTCGATGTATCGTACGTATTCAGAGATTTCCATTGCGATCTTAATGGCAGGAGGACTTGCGCTTGCATTAGTTTTGATGAATTTGAGTGGGGGTAATTCTGCCACGAGCATCCAATCTTATTTGTTTGGATCGATTGTGACGATCACCTGGCCGCAAGTTTTATTCCTAGGTATTTTATTTGCAGTGATCGGTCTCTTGTTTTTCTTATTCAAACGTCCGATGTACGTGTTGACTTTTGATGAAGATACCGCTCATGTCGATGGTCTGCCGGTTCGTTGGATGTCAATGATGTTCAATATCATTACAGGGGTGGCGATCGCTGTTATGATCCCGATAGCAGGCGCGTTGCTGATTTCTGCAATCATGGTTTTACCAGCAGCAATCGGGATGCGTTTAGGGAAAAGCTTCAATATTGTCATACTGATTAGCATCATCGTTGGTTTTATTGGTATGCTTTCAGGCTTGACTAGCTCGTTTTACTTGGATACACCTCCAGGGGCAACTATCACGTTAGTATTTATCTTTTTATTCTTATTAGTTAACTTGAGCAAACGTATTTTACTAGGAATTAGAAGGAAAAAATAGATCATTATTTCAAAATAGGTAGTTATTTGAGACAAACAAATGTCTTGAATAACTACCTGTTTTTTTATAAATACCGAACTATTTTCTTAATTTTGGATAAAATGCTCGAATTTTCCCGAAAAAACTTATATAATGAAACACGATAAAATTTGTTGGAAAAAGGAGCTGGAATTTTTGAAAGTACGTCGCAGTGAGCGTCTTGTCGATATGACACAGTATTTATTAGATCATCCGCATGAATTGATTTCATTAACAAGCTTTGCCGAACGTTATGAATCTGCTAAATCTTCAATCAGTGAAGATTTGGGGATCATCAAAAAAACATTCAAGGAAAGAGGTTATGGAACACTTGAAACGATCCCTGGTGCAGCCGGAGGTGTGCTATTCATTCCGGAGATTTCCTATGAGGAAGCAAAGAAATATGTTGAATCGCTAGCTGAGCGCTTGTCTGAACAAGACCGTTTACTCCCTGGAGGCTATGTTTACTTATCTGATCTATTAGGAGAACCTGAGCTATTACGTCAAGTAGGGAAAATCATTGCCTCAAAATATTTAGGAGAAAAAATCGACGCCGTGATGACTGTAGCCACAAAAGGAGTGCCAATCGCTCAAGCCGTTTCCTATTACTTGAACGCACCGTTCGTCATCGTACGTCGTGACTCTAAGATCACAGAAGGTTCTACAGTCAGTGTGAACTATGTTTCAGGTTCGTCTGAACGGATCGAAAAAATGGAACTATCAAAAAGAAGTTTGAAACGTGGTTCTCGCGTGCTTGTCGTCGATGATTTTATGAAAGGCGGCGGAACAGTGAACGGAATGAAGAGCTTGATCGAGGAATTTGAATCTGAGCTTGTTGGTATCACTGTGTTTGCGGAATCAAAATTCAACGGACATCGCGCAATCAATGACTACACATCACTACTTTACGTCAAAGATGTGGATACAAAAACGAAAAATATCACTGTAGTACCAGGTAATTATTTCGACGAATAAGCAATGAAAATAGCTGTGCTTTGGAAAAAGAAGAGGCGATGGATGATGTCTCTTCTTTTTTGTGTGGTCTAATTGCTAAAATGAACGTTTAGTTGAAAAAAAAGAGCGACTGGGCTAAACTAAAAATAATAAATCGTAATTTAGGAGTGACACATTTGGATGCACGTTATGCAATCATATTAGCCGCGGGTAAAGGTACTCGCATGAAATCAAAACTATACAAGGTCCTACACCCTGTTTCTGGGAAACCGATGGTCGAACATATTATCAACCGTGTTAGTGAGACAAACCCTGATCAAATCGTGACAATCGTTGGTCACGGTGCAGAGAAAGTCAAAGCTCAGTTAGGGGAGCGCAGCGAGTATGCGCTACAGGCTGAACAACTTGGGACGGGTCATGCAGTACTACAAGCTGCCTCATTTTTAGCAGGTAAGGAAGGCACGACGTTAGTCATCAGTGGTGACACCCCTTTATTGACAACTGAGACGTTGAACAACTTGTTTGAATACCATCAAGGGAAAAATGCAAGTGCTACGATTTTGACTGCACAAGCAGAAGATCCGACAGGTTATGGCAGAATCATTCGTGACCATGTAGGAATCGTTGAAAAAATCGTTGAGCAAAAAGATGCTTCTCCAGAAGAAGCGTTAGTCCAAGAAATCAATACAGGAACTTATTGTTTCGATAACAAAGCGTTATTTGAAGCATTGAATAAAGTAGGAACAGATAATGCACAAGGCGAGTATTATTTAACAGACATTGTTGAGATCCTGAAAGATGCTGGAAACCCAGTTGCTGCGTATCAAACGGAAGATTTCGATGAATGTATGGGTGTCAATGATCGTATAGCACTAGCAAAAGCAAATGAGTTGATGCGCCAAAGAATCAATAAAAAACATATGGTCAATGGGGTTAGCTTTGTTGATCCTGCAACTACGTATATTGATGCAGATGTTGTGATTGGTTCAGATACAGTGATCGAAGCGGGTGTTCAAATCCAAGGCGAAACAGAGATTGGCGAGGACTGTTTTATTGGTGCGCATTCACGTATTGTTGATAGCAAGATCGGTGACCAAGTAGTCATCGAAAACTCAGTGATCGAAAACAGCGTGGTCAAAAGTAAAGCAGATGTGGGACCTTATGCCCATTTACGTCCAAAAGCTGAAATTGCAGAAGGCGTCCATATCGGTAACTTTGTAGAAGTGAAAAATGCGAAAATAGGCAAAAACACAAAAGTTGGTCACTTGACGTATGTTGGCGATGCAACATTAGGTGAAGAGATCAATGTTGGGTGTGGTGTCGTTTTTGTTAATTATGATGGGAAAGCAAAACATCATACGACAGTTGGCGACCATAGTTTTATTGGTTCAAATGCGAATCTTGTGGCGCCAGTAGACGTGGCAGAGAACACATGTATCGCTGCTGGTTCGACGATCACTAGCGATGTTCCTGAACATGCAATGGCAATTGCACGTGCTAGACAAGTCAATAAAGAAGGATACGCGAAGAAACTCCCATATTCAAATTGATACTTTTTGTAAAATCACTTGATTTATTCGGCAAATATGACTAGTATTTATTAGGTAGTAGAGTTGTGAAAAAGAAAGCGGAGGTCCTCATGTCCAAACATTACTTTGATCCAAGATTAAAAATATTTGCATTAAACTCAAATCGTCCATTGGCAGAAAAAATTGCTGCAGCTGTTGGGGTTGAATTAGGAAAATCATCAGTCACTCAATTTAGCGATGGTGAGATCCAAGTCAATATCGAAGAAAGTATCCGTGGTTCACACGTATATGTTATTCAATCAACAAGTAGTCCGGTAAATGATAACCTGATGGAACTGTTGATCATGATCGATGCATTGAAGCGTGCAAGTGCCAAAACGATCAATGTCGTGATGCCGTATTACGGCTACGCACGTCAAGACCGTAAAGCACGCGCCCGTGAACCAATCACTGCAAAATTAGTGGCAAATATGATCCAAAAAGCTGGAGCAACAAGAATGTTGACACTTGACTTGCACGCAGTCCAAATCCAAGGTTTCTTTGATATTCCGGTCGACCATTTGATGGGCGCACCGTTGATTGCGAATTACTTCTTAGAAAAAGGGATCCAAGGCGATGATGTTGTCGTTGTCTCACCTGACCATGGTGGTGTTACTCGTGCACGTAAATTGGCTGAATTCTTAAAAGCACCAATTGCGATCATTGATAAACGCCGTCCGAAAGCAAACGTGGCAGAAGTGATGAATATCATTGGTCAAGTAGAAGGCAAAACATGTGTCTTGATCGATGACATGATCGATACAGCTGGAACGATCACATTAGCAGCCAATGCGCTGAAAGAAGCTGGAGCAGTGAGCGTTTATGCTTCATGTACACACCCTGTATTGTCAGGACCTGCTTTACAAAGAATCGAAGACTCTGCAATTGAGCGCTTAGTCGTAACGGATTCGATCTATTTGCCAGAAGACCGCAAAATTGATAAAATTGACGAAGTAAGTGTTGGTGGCTTGATGGGTGACGCAATCAAACGTATCCATGAAAACAAACCAGTTAGTCCTTTATTTGAAACAAAAAGATAAAGGAAAATAAAAACTAAATAATTACAATCACAAAGGGGAGTCCATCTTGGGCTGAGACTGAATATATTCTAAACCCTTCGTACCTGTTTCGGTTATGCGAGCGTAGGAATTGTGAATGAATAGCTAGTGTGAAAGCACGAAGCTGTTTGTAAAAAAACAAACTTGCTTCCTCCTTTGTGATGTCCAATTATAAAGGAGGAAGCTTTTTTATGAATAAGAATCATCGTGTCTGGATCGAGGGAACGATCGTCGCAGCATTGTCTTTAGTGTTGTCGATGATTCCTCTACAAATAGGTAGTAGTTTTGAAATCTCGCTCGGGCAAATCCCTTTAACTTTATTTGCCTTGAGAAGAGGGTGGAAAGCTGGTATGGGGTCAGCTTTTCTGTGGGGAATCCTTCACTTTCCCATGGGAACCGTTTATTACTTGAGTGTCATCCAAGTGTTGATCGAGTATCCGATCGCGTTTACGTTTGCTGGCGTCGCAGGGATTTTTTCGCAAAGAATGCAACAGAGTTATCTGCAAGGCAATCGTAAGAAAATGGCCTCAACGATCATTTTAGCGACATTCGTTGGTGTGACTGCAAGATATTTCTGGCATTTTGTCGCTGGAGTTGCTTTTTGGGGTAGTTTTGCACTATGGGGAATGAATCCATGGTTGTTCTCTTTAGTCATGAATGGCGCTAGTGGGTTAGCTACCGGTATTGTAACAACGGTTGTCCTATTAGGTATTGAACAGACCGTTCCTTCTTTATTTGTAGGCGAAGGATTGCAGGTACGTAAAAGTAAAAATTAAAAAAAGGAGAGTGGGACATTAGTTCTCTCCTACCACCTACAACCGAATAAACGGCGGGAGCAGAAGTAACCTCTTCGGAAATAAGGCGCCATCCACAAAAAATTGAAGAACAATTTTCGTGGATGGCGCCTTATTTTTTGAGGCTGAACACTTCTGTTCCGACCTCTTTTTAGTAGAGTTGAATGTTATTATACAAACGTGTTGTAGACAAAATCAGAAACGTTGCCGTCTAGTTGCCAACGTTGTTGAGTGGCATGATAGACGAGAACCGCTACCGGTTTTTCTTCTAAGTAACGTGTTCCTTTTAATTTCCAAACGTAATCTTCAATGACATAGATCGGGATCTCATACTTGTCATCGACCAAACCCGCTTGATCAAACGAAAAGATGATTCCTTCTTGCATCAAATTACGCATCTTTTTCAGTATCTCCACACTGATTTTTTCAACGGGGATCTCTTTTCGGAAAAATGATTTTTTTTCGTTGATTTTTCCCGCTAAGATCGTGCTTAACTTGTTGGCAAAAATCCGATAAAATTCATCTAAATAACGATAATAGGTCCTACCTAGATGATCGCTCAAATCAAAATAAACAAAGTTATTTTGTAATTTATAGAAAAAAGGTGAGTGGAGATGTGTTTTCATATGACCAAAATAAAGCAACTCTGAGATTTCTAAAGGACTTAATTCTTTTAACATCGTCAAATCGGTAAAATCGATCCATTTAAGATCCGTACTGTTGTTTCGACTGCGGAGGGTTTGGAAAAATTTTTGGATATTCTCAGTTCCACGAATGACTTTCAAACCTGTGTGTGATTCATATTCTCCGGCAGATGCGGAAGGGTCCAACAAAAGTAGATTTTGAGGGAAATGCACGATGCTATTTGAAAAATCACTGATAGTCAGCCCTTTGGTCAAAACGGCGTTACTAGTTGTATCGATATGTACATATACTGAATCACTCATCATGCTCCTCCTCCCCTGTATCTCATCCCTTTCATTTTACAACATTTACTGAAAAAAAGCTTGTTTCTTTTATTTTAAAATTCGATTACAAAGCAACTATTTTTTCATGAATAAAATATGAACAATAAGTAAAAAGTATTATATATATAACGCTAATATCATGTTGCTAGTCACAGCCCCCTTTTTTTCTGATTACTGATATAATAAAAAGAAAAAGAGAATCTGAGGTGTCTATGAAAGTCCAAAAAGTCTATTGGTCGGAACGTTATCAACAGAATCGAGTCCAGCAAGCAAAGCAACCTTTTGCCTTTTTCAATACACATCAAGAAAGTCGACAACATTTTTGGCAACAGGCAAAAAAACAACAGGCATGGAAGATCGCATCGAAGAAGCTGAACATTTACTTTACTGCAGAAATAACGAATGAAAAATTGACTTACACGAACGTGTTGATCGAAGAAGAATATTGGCAGTGGTCCGATATTTTCCTATTGCTAGAAAGTACGGTTCGTTATTTTTTCAAAAGATACGGACTCTTCCGCTTTGATCATTCGATTTCGTCCAACATGATCGACCTTTTCCAGCGAAGGGGTTATTCGGGAACGCAATCGTTCAAGAAGGAGCTTTCCTATCATACGGGGCTCGTCTTAGGCGGAGGCGGGGCGCATGGTGCTTACCAAATCGGTGTCTGGAAAGCACTGAAAGAAGAAAACTTAGAGATTTCACTCATTACTGGCACTTCTGTAGGTGCGCTGAATGGGGCTTTGATCGTTCAAGATCAATTAGTGCAAGCCATTGATTTATGGCAGGAACTGTCAACCAATCAAGTATTGGCTTTACCAGAAGTCGCCTTATCAGAAGATTTGAGGCAACGTTATATCCAAGAAGCGAGCTTGATGACACGTCGCGCAGTAGTCGAAGGGGGAACTTCGATTGCACCGTTGGAGGCGTTACTCGAGCAACATCTTGATGCAGAAAAAATCAAATGTACAGAAAAACCACAACTCTATACAGTCGCAACTAGAATCCCAGAATTTCAGGAAACAGTCACAAAAATCCAAGCATTAGAACCAACAGAAATCGCCGATTGGATACTCGCTTCTGCTTCTTTTTATCCTGCCATGGCTTATCGCCAGATTGACGGATCAAAATATGTTGATGGTGGCTATCGAAATAATGTACCAGTAGATGTTGCTATCCAACAAGGCGCCACCGAAGTCTTGATTGTCGATGTCCAAGGACCTGGTGTAGCAAAAAAATATAAGGAACCAGATGCTTTGGTGACTTGGCAATGTTCTTCAAACTGGTCTTTAGGTGGTTTCTTAGTATTTGAACGACAAAGAAACCAATTGAATATCCAGTTAGGCTATTTAGAAGCAAAAAAATGTTTAGGGATCTATCAAGGGAACTGGTATACGTTTGAAACGGCAAAACCAGTTGAACGTTATTGGCGAAGTTTCTTGCGTTTCTTAGTCGAAGCACTTGAGTTAGACTTAACCATTTTTTATAAAGAAAAATTTTGGCGAGACTTGCGTAATGTATATAAAGACAGGGTCACCAAAGAAACATGCGGATTGGCGATGCTTGAGCTACTAGCAAAACAAAAATTGATCCTACCGAATAAAGTGTATACCGTCGAAGAGATCTTGCCGGTCATTTGCCAAGAAAGTAAAATCGATGAAGCATTTTTAAAAAAGGTCGGTCAATTAAATGCCAGCGAATGGTTGAAGTTTCGAAAACTGGAGCGAAATGCTAAAATACACGTAATGAAGGAACACGCGATCTACCAAGACGTGAAAGAAAAAAAGCATGAGCGCTTACAACGACAACTTAATGCAGATACAATCGAAACTCTGATGTATCTCTATCTATATCATCTAAAGGAGGAACAAAAATGGCACAAGAATTCTCATATGAGATCGTAGAAGAAATTGCAGTTTTATCTGAAAATAATAAAGGGTGGCGTAAAGAATTAAACTTAGTGAGTTGGAACGGTAGACCACCGAAATTTGACTTACGGGACTGGGCACCGGACCATGAAAAAATGGGTAAGGGGCTAACGCTTACGAACGAAGAGTTTGAAGAGTTACAAAAAGCAATCAAAAATATGTAAGAGAAAGGACTCTGTCGTATGAAGAGCATGACTGGCTTTGGCAGTGCCATCCGCGAAAAAAAGAACTATCAACTTGAAATCGAGATCAAAAGCGTCAATCAACGGTTTTTAGATATCCAGGTACGTAGTCCAAAAGTATTAGGTTTTGTTGAAAATGAGCTGCGACAATTGATCAAAACAAAGTTAAGTCGAGGTCGTGTCGATGTCTTTATCAACCTATCATATTTAGGTGAACAAGATAAAAAAGTGACGATCAATTGGCAACTGATCGATACTCTCTATGCACAAATGACCGCAGGTATCGAAGAAAGATACGGCGAATCCAACGCATTGTCGATCGGTAAACTGATCGAGCGTTTTGCACTAAACGAAGAGTTCGTGACGATTGCAGAATCAACGGAAGAAGATCAAGAAGTACTTGCACAATTAGCGAAAGAAACACTACAAACAGCACTTCGTTCAATCGAAGAAAGTCGGAGTATAGAAGGGCAAGCTCTAGCTAGAGTCTTGCTTCAACAAACAAAAGAGTTAAAGAAAAATATTGCCGGCTTAGCTAGCTTTGTCGAGATCTACGAGCAAGAATTCCAGACGAGATACCAAGAAAAATTAGAAGCTTTTCTTGGCGCAGAAGTGGAGCGAGAACGTTTATTGACCGAAATAGCGATTCTCTTAGAGCGTGGCGATATCCATGAAGAAATCGACCGTTTAGTCATCCATACGCAGAAATTGGAAGAGCTACTTGAAGCAGATTATCCCATCGGTCGAGAACTAGATTTCCTTTTACAGGAGATGAATCGTGAAATCAATACGATCGGCTCAAAATCAAGCGCGATCGAAATCAAAAACCATGTCGTTCAGTCTAAAACGATTTTAGAAAAAATCCGTGAGCAAATCCAAAATATTGAATAAGTGTCCAGCCTGTCTGATCGACGACCTGTCCGTTAGGCAGGCTTGTGTACGAAATGAATGAAAAAAATCCTTTGATAGGAAGTAGACTAGCTTTTTCTAGGTTTTCTAGCTATAATAAAAAAATAGCCTTGAAAGTTGCAAGAAAAAAGTGCAAAATAAGCAATAGTATAAAAAAGACTAGTTGAAAGGACGTCGTCATGTCAGAGCGTGGATTATTAATCGTGTTGTCTGGTCCATCGGGTGTGGGAAAAGGCACAGTACGTAAAGCAATTTTTGAGAGTGAGGATAATGATTTTCAATATTCGATTTCAATGACGACACGCAAGATGCGTGAAGGAGAAGTCGAAGGAGTCGACTACTATTTCCGAAGCCGCGAAGAATTTGAACAAATGATCGCTGAAGGCGAAATGTTGGAATATGCAGAATATGTCGGAAATTATTATGGCACACCACTATCGTATGTCAACAAAACCTTAGACGAAGGAAAAGACGTTTTTCTTGAAATCGAAGTCCAAGGTGCACAACAAGTAAAAGAAAAAGTACCTGACGGCGTATTTATTTTCCTGACGCCCCCTGATTTAGCAGAATTGAAATCACGAATCGTTGGGCGTGGAACAGATGCAGATGAAGTAATCGAAGAACGAATGAAAGTCGCTAAGGAAGAAATCGAGATGATGGCATTGTATGACTATGCCGTTGTTAATGATGAAGTGCCATTAGCGGTCAACCGAATCAAAGATATTATTGCAAGTGAACATTTCCGTGTCGATCGTGTCATCGGAAAATATATCAAAATGTTAAAGGAGATGTAGTCTTATGATGTTAAAACCTTCAATCGACTCATTATTAGATCGCGTGAATTCAAAATATTCTCTAGTGATTTTAGCAAGTAAACGTGCCCATGAATTAGACGCAAAAGCACAACCAACAATGGATTCATTTGATTCTGTCAAAAGTGTTGGACAAGCTTTAGAAGAAATCGAAGCAGGAAATGTGATCAGCGATCCGCATCCTGAATTAAAACGTGAACGTCTACGTATGGAAGACGAAGAACGTCGCGCGCAAAAAGACCGCGCACAACAAGAATTAGAGTCTCGTATTCGCGACGAGCAAAAACTATAAAATCAACTCACTATTCACCTGATGAATAGCGAAAGCTTTGAGCTTGGGAAATGTTCCTAGGCTCTTTTTTTTCCTGCGTTAATTTTTTGTTAGGATTTGGCAGAAAGTAAGACAAAACAAGGAATCTCTAGTAAAATAAGCAAGAGCCATTTTGTGTTTTAGACCAAGATGAAGAAAGGAGAAGGAGTCCATGACTGTTATTGCGGATGTGATTGTCGATGTACCAACTATGCAAACCGATCAAGCATTCACCTACTTGGTTCCTTCTGAAATGGAAGCGGCTATCCAAGTCGGTATGCGCGTAGCGATACCCTTTGGTAACGGCAATCGCCAGGTCCAAGGCTTTGTGATGGCGTTGACAGCCAACGAGCAACCTCTTAAAAAAGAATTGAAGCCGATCCTTCAATTACTTGACCTGGCACCTGTTGTCAATCAAGAGTTGATGAGGTTAGCTGATTATATGAAAACCATTACTTATGCTTTTAAAATCACCTGTTTGCAAACGATGCTACCAAGTGTCATGAAAGCAGAATACGATAAACTCATTTATCCAGTAACTGATGAACCAGAAGTCGTTGCATTTTTCGCAGGTAGACAAGAGATTTCTTGGAAAGAAGCGGAAGAAACTGGGCTCTTACCGCAAATGATCCGTTGGCGTAAGAACAAGCTAGTTGATATCCGTTACGAAGTCCATACAAAAAACAAAGTGAAAACGATCCGTGTCGTTCACTCTCTTTTGTCAAAAGCACAACTGGATGAAGCTTGGGGCAGCTTGAGACAAAATGCGAAAAAACAAAAAGAATTGCTTCTTTATTTGTCAGAAATGGAACAACCAATGCCTGTTTCTTATTTCAAAGAAAAAGGAGTCAGCTCTGTTGTATTGAATCAAGGCAGAGATAAAGGGTGGTTGCGCATCGAAGAAGTCGAAAGTTATCGCGACCCTTATAAAGATCGGATATTTGAACGAACGACTGCCTTACAATTAAATGAAGAACAACAATCAGCGGTCCAACAGATCATTGAAGCCTGCCATCAGGAAAAGAATGAAACCTTTTTACTTGAAGGAATTACTGGTAGTGGGAAAACAGAAGTCTATCTTCAAGCCATTGCCGATGTCTTGGCAGAGAAGAAGACAGCAATCATGTTGGTTCCTGAAATCGCGTTGACCCCTCAGATGGTCGAACGTTTTAAAGGACGCTTTGGAGAATCCGTCGCCGTTTTACATAGTGGCTTGTCTCAAGGTGAAAAATATGATGAATGGCGTAAAATCGAGCGCAATGAAGCGCAAGTCGTCGTCGGTGCACGTTCAGCAATCTTTGCCCCACTAGAAAATATTGGTTTGATCATCATTGATGAAGAGCATGAATCAAGCTATAAGCAAGATGAAACCCCGCGTTATCATGCTAGAGATTTAGCTATATGGCGTGGGAATTACCATCATTGCCCAATCGTTTTGGGGAGTGCGACACCATCCCTCGAATCAAGAGCACGTGCGCAAAAAGGTGTGTATCGCATGTTGCATTTGAGTCAGCGTGCGAAAATGAGTGCGCAATTACCGGAGATCGAAGTCGTCGATATGCGTGAAGAATTCGAAAAGAATCAGGCATCGACGTTCTCTCAATTATTACAAGAAAAAATCCAAGATCGATTAGAAAAAAAAGAACAAACGGTTCTTCTATTGAATCGACGAGGGTATTCTTCCTTTGTGATGTGTCGTGATTGCGGCTTTGTCTTGCCTTGCCCAAATTGCGATATCTCATTGACTCTCCATATGGATTCTCGCTCGATGCGTTGCCATTATTGTGGACATGAAGAAGCGATCCCACATCGTTGTCCAAATTGTGGAGAAAACAAGATCCGATATTATGGAACGGGAACACAAAAAGTGGAAGAAGAGTTACAAGCACTTTATCCTCAAGCAAGGATCTTGCGGATGGATGTGGATACCACCAGAAAAAAAGGCGCGCATGAACGAATCTTACAAAAATTTGGGGACAAACAAGCCGATATTCTATTAGGAACGCAAATGATCGCAAAAGGATTGGATTTTCCTGATGTAACCTTAGTCGGCGTTCTAAATGCAGATACTTCGTTGAACCTGCCAGATTTTCGTTCTAGTGAACATACCTTCCAATTATTGACACAAGTCTCCGGAAGGGCAGGAAGAGCCGAAAAAGCTGGGGAAGTCGTGATCCAAACATTCAATCCGAATCACTATGCGGTGACATTAGCAAAGGAACAAAATTATGAACGCTTTTATCAACAAGAAATGAATGTGCGACATCGTGGAGGCTACCCGCCTTATTACTTCACTGTGAAGATCACGACAAGTCATCCAGAAGAACAAGTTGCAGCAAAAAAAATCTTTCAGATCGCCAGTCAATTAAAGCAAGTACTAGGGCCGAATAGCCTATTGTTAGGTCCGGTACCTAGCACCGTTTTACGCGTGAAAAATCGCTATTACTATCAGCTGATCATCAAATATAAACATGAACCAGAACTGCCTAACGTCCTGAAAGAAATTTTGGATCAAAGTCAAAAAGAACAGCGACAAAATCTATTTGTTGCAATCGACAACGAGCCGCTACATTTTATTTAAGAAAGGAAACACTATGCGTTATCCAATAATGATCCACCCAAATAAAAAATTGAATCGAAAAGCCCAACCAATCGATATGATTACGGATGAGACGATTGTCTTGTTAGATAACTTGTATGAAACAATGGTGGCAAATGACGGAGTCGGCATCGCCGCGCCGCAAGTCGGCAAAAATCAACGGATCGCTATTGTTGAAGTCGATGAAGGAGATAAATTTGAACTCATTAACCCTGAGATCATCGAAGCAAAAGGAGAAAGTATCGATGTGGAAGGTTGTTTGAGTATTCCGCATGTCTACGGTACAGTTAAACGCGCAGATGAAGTGACGGTCCGTTACTATGATCGTGACGGAGAGGAAATCGAAGTCACTGCGTTTGGTTATCTTGCACGCGCCTTTCAACATGAGATCGATCACTTAGATGGGATTTTGTTCATTGACAAAATGATCGAGCAAATCCCAGAAGAAAAACTCGAAGAATATATGGAGGAACATTTAGATGACTAAAATCGTATTTATGGGAACCCCAGCATTTTCAGTTCCTGTATTAGAAGGGCTGATCGATCAAGGATATGAAATTGTCGCTGTTGTGACACAACCCGATCGACCAGTGGGAAGAAAAAAAATCATTACTCCAACACCTGTGAAAGTGGCGGCGTTGAAGCACGATCTTCTTGTACTACAGCCAGAAAAAATCACGGGTTCTCCAGAAATGCAAACAATCATTGATTTGCAACCAGATGTTCTAGTAACGGCTGCCTTCGGTCAATTCTTACCGGAAAAATTATTGCAAGTTCCAACACATGGAGCGATCAATGTCCATGCCTCTTTACTACCGAAATATCGTGGCGGTGCCCCAGTCCATTATTCCATTATCAACGGGGAAAAAGAGACGGGTGTAACAATCATGGAGATGATCAAAAAAATGGATGCGGGTGGTATTTTCTCACAAGCAAGCCTACCAATCACTAAACAAGATGATGTCGGTACGATGTTTGAAAAACTTAGTCTGTTAGGTAAAGAATTATTGCTTGAAACACTACCAAAAATCATTTCTGGTGAATTGACACCTACGCCTCAAGATGAGGATCAAGCAACGTTTTCACCGAATATCACGCGTGAACAAGAAGCGATCGATTGGGAAAAAACAGCGGAAGAAATCGACTGTCAAGTTCGTGGCATGCGTCCTTGGCCCATTGCTTTTACGACCTATGAAGGAACACGCTGGAAGCTTTGGACAGTGGAGGTGTTGGCAGATGAGACGACATCTGAAACCCCAGGAACTATCATCCATAAAGATAAAAAACAATTATGGGTAGCTTGTGGGGGACAGACGGTGTTATCGATCAAGGAACTCCAACCTGCCGGCAAGGCAAAACAACTAATACAAGAATTCCTAAATGGCAGCGGACAACAAGTCGCTGTAGGACAGCAGGTGAAATAATGGCGAAAATACCCAAAAAAATGAAACGTTCGGTTCGCTTTATGGCGTTGATGACATTAGAGCGTGTCAACAAAGGTGGAGCATACTCCAACCTATTGTTGAATGAGATGATCAACCAAGGCGACCTTAACCAAAAAGATATTGGTCTGTTTACAGAACTAGTGTATGGAACCATCAGTCGCCATCGTTTGATTGCATTTTATGTAGCACCATTGATTGCAAATGCAAAAAAAGTGGATGACTGGGTCAAAACTTTGCTGTATTTGTCTGTTTATCAACTCGAATTTTTAGATAAAGTACCTGATCATGCAATTTTGAATGAAGCAGTAGAAATTGCAAAAATCAAAGGGAACCCCGGCACTGGGAAATTTGTGAATGGCGTATTAAGAAATTATTTGCGTCAAGGAAAACCTGATCTAGAAACTATCACGGATGAAGTCGAACGTTTAGCTGTTAAATTAAGTCTGCCGAATTGGCTGACACAACGCTTGATTGACCAAATCGGCTACGAAGAAACAGAAAAGTTAGGTCTTTCATTGTATCAACCAAGTCATGTGAGTGGCCGTATTGATACCCGTAAACTTTCTCGTGAACAAGCACTGGATCAATTGAAAGAAGAAGGACTTGATGTAAAAGCAAGTCCAATAAGCCCATATGGTGTGATTGCTGAAAAGGGCAGACTCGCCTCTACGACACTCTTTCACGATGGATTGATGACGATCCAAGATGAAAGCTCTATGCTTGTTGCACCAGCCATGCAAATCGAGCCAGAACACCATGTATTAGACGCCTGCGCTGCACCGGGAGGCAAAACGACCCATATCGCCACGTTCCTTGATCCAACTTGTGGAGGAGAAGTCGTGGCTCTAGATGTCCATGACCACAAAGTAAAACTAGTGGAAGAGAACGCTCGTCGTTTAGGAGTTGCCAACGCAGTGTTCGCGCAAAAAATGGATGCACGTGAAGTCAAAGAACAGTTTGAAGCTGAACAATTCGATCGCATTTTAGTAGATGCTCCATGTTCCGGTTTTGGTTTGTTACGAAGAAAACCAGACATTCGTTATAAAAATAATGAAAAAGAGTTAGCCAATTTACCGGCTATCCAACTAGCTATTTTGGAAAGTGTGGCTACGGCTCTTAAACCTTCAGGAATATTGACCTACAGTACTTGTACGATTTTGAAAGAAGAGAATCAAGAAGTTGTTTCAGCGTTTTTACAACGACATCCTGATTTTGAGAAGATTGATGTTTTAGTTGATCCTGTGCTACAATCATCAATCAAGGAGAAGATGTTGACATTGTATCCACATCAATCTTATACAGATGGCTTTTTCATTTGTTGTTTGCGCAAAAAGTAATGAGGTGAAAGTATGCAGATTGAATATCAATCAGATGTAGGAAGAAGACGTAATACGAATCAAGATTATGTCAGTGTATTTGAAAACCAAGTCGGTCTCACGCTGGCGGTTTTAGCAGATGGCATGGGTGGGCACCGCGCAGGCGATATTGCAAGTCAAATGGCCGTAACAAACTTAGGGAAAGCCTGGGAAGAGCAAGCGTTACTTGATGACGAAAAAATCGCACAGTGGTTTATCCAAGCGATTCAAGAAGAAAACCGCGCGATTCATCAATTAGGACAAGAACAGCTTGAATATAATGGAATGGGAACAACGATCGTAGCAGCTGCCTTATCAGAGGAACGTTTCACGATTGCCAATGTTGGCGATAGTCGTGCGTATTTGCTTCGTGACAATCGGATCATCCGCTTGACGGAAGACCATTCTTTAGTAAATGAATTAGTTAAATCTGGCGAAATCAGCGAAGAAATGGCAGTCAATCATCCACGTAAGAATATCTTGACTCGATCTGTCGGCATGCCAGGTTCATTAGAAGTCGATGTTGCAACGTATCTTTGGCAACTCCAAGATCGTTTGCTTCTATGTTCGGATGGTTTGACGAATATGTTGTCAGAAGAAACGATCGGTACGATCATCAATCAAGAAGGATCATTATCAGAAAAAGTAACGCAATTAGTTGACCAAGCAAATGAAGCTGGCGGAGCAGATAATATCAGCGTTCTTCTTATTGAATACAAGGAGGATGTTGCATGATTGAGCCAGGAAGAAAATTAAATGGTCGTTATCAAATTACCGGTAACATCGGTAGTGGTGGTATGGCAAATGTCTTTTTAGCCCATGATTTGATTTTAGATCGAGATGTTGCAATCAAAGTCCTACGCTTTGACTTCCAAAATGACCAAACGGCGATCCGTCGTTTTCAACGAGAAGCATTAGCGGCAACTGAATTAGTCCATCCCAATATCGTCAGTGTTTATGATGTCGGTGAAGAAGATAACATGCAGTACTTAGTTATGGAATATGTAAAAGGAATGGATTTGAAACGCTATATCCAAACGCACTATCCGATTCCTTATGAAACAGCAGTAAATATCATGCAACAAATTTTATCTGCGATTTCTTTAGCACATAGCCATCAAATCATCCACCGAGATCTGAAACCGCAAAATGTCTTGATCGATAATGAAGGTGTTGTGAAAATCACCGATTTTGGTATTGCGATTGCTTTATCTGAAACATCGATCACGCAAACAAATACGATGCTTGGTTCAGTTCACTACCTTTCACCTGAACAGGCGCGAGGCAGTATGGCGACAAAACAATCAGATATCTATGCGTTAGGGATCATTCTATATGAAATGTTGACTGGAAGCGTCCCTTTTGATGGCGAATCAGCTGTCACGATCGCACTGAAACATTTTCAGGATGAGTTGCCTTCAATCAAAGAGTTAGATCCAGGGGCACCTCAGTCATTAGAGAACGTTGTCTTGAAAGCAACAGCCAAAGAACCTGTTGATCGGTATAAAACGGCAGAAGAAATGGCAGATGACCTAGCAACTGTGCTGTCGTTAGAGCGAGCAAACGAAAAAAAATGGCAACCACAGGCGATGAACAACGAAACCCGTGTATTGACACCACTAACGGCAGAAACACCGATGCCAGATTCCTTTAAGTCAATGCCGCTTCCTGAAGAGAAACCATCGGAAGAACTACCAGATCCCGAAGAAACAATGCCAGATGTAAAGACCAAAAAAAGAAAAAAATGGTGGATCATTTTGCTCGTCTTGCTTGCTTTATTAGGGATTGGAACAGCAATCTTATTTGCTTCAGGTGGACGCGGAGAAGTTACGATCCCCGATGTTTCAGGTCAATCGGAAGCTTCAGCAAGAGAAGCTTTGACACAAGCAAAATTAAAGGTAGCCACAAACACTGAAGAAATCGCTGACGATACGATTGAGGAAGGAAATGTGGTCAAAACAGATCCAGCCTCAGGAACAACAGTGAAACAAAACCGTGAAGTCACGCTTTACATCAGTACAGGCAAGAAAAAAATCCAGCTCGATGATTATACCGATATGTCTTATGATGAAGCACGCAAGCAACTACTGGATTTAGGGTTTTCATCAAGTCGAATCAAAAAAGAAGAAGAATTCAGTGATGACATCACTAGTGGGAATATCATCTCGCAATCAGAAGATGAAGGAACAGAAGTCGACCCGACATCAGATACGATTACTTTTACTGTTAGTAAAGGGAGTCAACCGACGATGAGTGATTACACAGGACAAAACTATGAAACAGTTCTTAGTATTTTAAGAACGAATGGCTATACGAATATTAGCGCAACGAATGATTATAGTGATACGGTCCCAGCAGGTGCAATCATCAGTCAGTCACCAAGTTTTGGGGAACCATTGACGGAGACGACATTTATTAGTTTCGTGGTGAGTCGAGGACCAAATGCGAAGACACTGAATGACATTTCTGGTTATACGAAAAGTGATGCACAAAGTTACTTATCTGGTATTGGTGCCGACTACATCGGTCATGAAACTTATGAGTTTTCAGATACAGTTGAAAAAGACAAAGTAATCCGTACAGATCCAGGAGTAGGTGCATCGATCACATCAGGAACGATCGTCAATGTGATTTACTCAAAAGGACCAGATCCAGCGAAAACATCTTCAAGTTCTGAAAAAGATTCTTCTAGCAGTTCTTCTAGTAGTTCAAGCAGTAGCTCAAGTTCAGAAGAAACCAGCAGTAGTACTACCACTCCTTCGTCCTCGACGGATAGTGATTAGTAGGTAGGGACAATCGAAATGAAACAGTAATGATAAAAAATAGATCTGAGAATTCAAAATGTCGGTGACATTTGAAGAAATTCTCAGGTCTATTTTTTTTGATTTCTCCTAACTTCTGTTGTCCTATGGTAAAATATACTAAAAATGGAGGTGGGTTTCATTAAAGGGCAAATCAGAAAAGCAATAAGTGGATTTTATTACGTATATAAAGATGGAGAGACCTATCAGACACGAGGTCGAGGGAATCTTCGTAATCGAAAGATCACGCCACTCGTTGGTGATCAAGTCATATTTGAAAGTGAAAACAAGACAGATGGGTACCTACTAGAAGTTTTACCACGTAAAAATCAATTAGTACGACCGCCAGTAGCAAATGTTGATTTAGGAGTGGTTGTGACGAGTTTGATCGAGCCAACATTCTCTTATAATCTACTCGATCGTTTTCTAGTGATGTTGGAATATGAATCGATCGAGCCAGTGATCTATTTGACGAAAACGGATTTAGCTGTCGATTCTACACAAATAAAAGAAATCAAAGATACTTACGAAAAAATCGGCTATCCAGTGATCGTCCCTCGCACACAAGGTGATACAGATGAATTAGTTCGCTATTTTCCAGAAAGACTGACCGTTTTCATGGGACAGTCAGGTGCAGGTAAATCGACGTTGCTCAACCAAATCTCACCAGAACTTGAGTTAGAAACAGGTGAAATATCTGATTCTTTGGGGCGTGGACGTCACACGACGCGACATGTCGAGTTATTACCACTTTATGATGGGTTGGTTGCCGATACACCGGGTTTCAGTTCCATTGATTTCTTAGTCATCGAACCTGTCGAGTTATCCAAACAATTCCCTGAATTTGTCGAAGCTTCTGTAGACTGTCGCTTCAGAGAGTGTATGCACGTAAAAGAGCCAGACTGTGAAGTGAAACGAAGAGTAGCGACAAAAGAAATTGCACAGACTCGCTATGACAATTATTTGCAATTTTTGCAAGAAGTTGAAAATCGTAAACCGATGTATAACAAAAAAGAAACTAGAAGAAAGTAGGAGGGTATTTTTATGAAAATAGCACCATCGATTTTAAGCGCAGATTTCGCCAATCTCCAAGCAGACATTGAACGAGTAGAAAAAGGTGGAGCGGACTATATTCATGTGGACGTAATGGATGGACAATTCGTTCCCAACATTACATTTGGATCAAATGTAGTACAAGCGATCCGTCCGGTCACAAAACTACCGTTAGACGTTCATTTGATGATCATCAATCCTGAAAATTATATTGCTGATTTTGCAAAAGCAGGCTCAGATATCATTACAGTCCATGTGGAATCAACACCACATATCCACCGTGCGATCCAGATGATCAAAGACTTAGATGTCAAGGCAGGGGTCGTTGTCAATCCTGGTACACCGATCGAAATGATCAAGCATGTCTTACCTTTAGTTGATCAAGTGTTAGTGATGACTGTCAATCCAGGATTTGGCGGACAAAGTTTCATTACAGAAACGGTTGACAAAATCGCGGAGTTAGCGGAATTACGCGAGGCGAACGATTGGACTTATCAAATCGAAGTGGATGGTGGCATCGTTCCAGAAACTGCCAAGATTTGTCGTGAAGCTGGGGCAGATGTATTTGTTGCAGGTTCTTATGTGTATAGCGCAGAAGATCCAGCAACTCAGATCGATCAATTGAAAAAGGCATTAGGCTAATGGAAGTATTACTTGTTGCAGGAGGATCACCAGAAAATTGGCCAGACTTGTCACAGCAAGCATTTGATCGATACGTGGGCATCGACCGTGGGGCACTCTATTTGCTTGAAAAAGGCTATTCATTAGATCTAGCAATCGGTGATTTTGATTCGTTGTCTGCATCGGAGTATCAACGAGTATCCGATAAGGCAGCCGAAGTGCATCAAGCGCCAGCAGAGAAAGATGATACGGACACTCAGTTAGGTTTAGCAAAGACATTTGAACACTTTCCAGAAGCAAGCGTGACGCTGATCGGTGCAACTGGTGGAAGAGTGGATCATTTATTAGCCAATCTATGGTTAGCATTAGAGCCACGGTTTCAACCTTTTATACGACAAATCCAAATACAAGACAAACAAAACGTGATCACTTACTATCTGCCAGGAACTTATGAGATAAAAAAAATCCCTGACATGAAGTATTTGGCTTACTGTTGTTTGACACCTGTTAGTCAATTGACATTATCTGACAGCAAATACCAACTATCAAACGAAGAAGTACTTCGTCCAACTTCTTATGCAAGCAATGAATTTGTCACAGACAAAGCATCCTTCAGCTTCTCTGAAGGGATCATTTCAGTCATTCAAAGTAAAGATTGATGGATCGATTCAGGACAAAATAGCAAAAGAAGTGAAGCGGAAAAATGACAGTTTAAATTATTTGCTAAAAAAAGCTTAAAAGAAGGTTCGAGCCTTTTGTTTCCCCTTATTTAATGATAAAATTACAGGTAAGAGTCTAATTTAATTCGAGGTGTCTTTGTGAAGAAGTTCAATCCTAATAAAAATATCATTATTACCTTAGTCATCGTTATTATTGTAGTAACGGTCCTAAGTGTGACAGCTGCCCAGCGAGCGAATGAAGGAAAGCCCAATTTCTTCCAATCTATTGTGAACGACAGTGTCTCTTTTGTCGATCGGACGATCTCTGCTCCGGTCAAATGGGTTCAAAATGGCGTAGATTCAGTACACCATCTTTTTACCACCTATTCAGAAAATGAACGGTTAAAAGAAAAAATTGACAGCTATGATGAGATGGCCCAAAAAAACAAGAATATGCAAAAAGAAATCGATGCACTAAAAAGCGAACTCGATTTAAGTCAAACGTTGACGAGCTATGAAAGAGTTACAGCAAATGTGATCACTCGTTCACCTGACTCATGGCAAGATCTATTAGTCGTCGACAAAGGATCAAATGATGGAATCGAAGTCAATATGGCGGTCATGGCGCAAAAAGGTTTAGTCGGACGTGTCATCGAAGTCAATGCTACTTCTTCTAAAGTAGAATTGCTGACTTCATCAAACGTAAGTTCCAACCATTTCCCTGTCCGAGTATCTTCTGGAAACGGAGAATCTTTCGGTTTACTCAAGAATTATGACGAAAAATTACAAGCGCTAGTTGTGACACAGCTAACAGGTGACAGTGAGATCAAAGAGGGCGACGTGGTACAAACATCAGGTCTTGGAGGAAACTCGCCAGCAGATCTACAAATCGGAACAGTCATCAAAACAAAACCAGATAGTTATGGGCTAGATCGCGAAGTCTATGTCAAACCTTATGCGGATATGTATGATCTCCCAGTAGTAACGATCATCAAACGTCTTGTGGAGGAATAGTCCATGCTGAAAAAAGAGAAAATGACCATTTATTTGCCGATCCTCTTGTTCTTACTCATGTTGATCGATGGGCACTTTACCCGAATGATGATCAGGTGGTCGAGCGGTGACTACATGGCAAGTGCGCATCTTTTGATATTGGTTTTACTATTTTGCAGTTTGAGTTTCTCCAAACGATACTTACTGATCACGACGTTAGTTCTAGGTATTATTTTTGATTC
The DNA here is from genome assembly GCF_002947535.1 of Enterococcus mundtii. Lineage (GTDB taxonomy): Bacteria > Bacillota > Bacilli > Lactobacillales > Enterococcaceae > Enterococcus_B > Enterococcus_B mundtii_B. The sequence continues at coordinate 358 of NZ_PUAP01000034.1, read as the reverse complement.
TTACTATATTGGTGTGATTGGCATATACGCAGTTGCTTTACCATTATTAGTATTTATCATGTATGGGATGAAATCGGTCATCCATGTAAATATTTTTACTGAGTTTTTTAGTCTCATCATTTTCATCACAGGCTATGAATTGTTTACATTGATCGTACAAATGGTATTCAAACTTGCAAGTGTAGATAGTACGTACTTTATCACTAAATATTTAGGTCCAACATTATTATTGAATATGGTATTGTTCGCTCTACTTGTATTCCCATTAAAGAAGCTATTCAAAGAAGATCGGGACAGAAGTGTTTAGTCTCGAGAATAAGGCGCCATCCACGAAAATTGTTTTTCAAATTTTTGTGGA
>NZ_PUAP01000033.1 GCF_002947535.1 Enterococcus mundtii | reverse complement strand
GAGTGAAAGCAGTACAGAACCAAGCACGAGTGAAAGCAGTACAGAACCAAGCACGAGTGAAAGCAGTACAGAACCAAGCACAAGTGAGAGCAGTACAGAACCAAGCACGAGTGAAAGCAGTACCTATCCAGGTAAAAATGGGAAACAATCAGATACAAGTACCACAACCAAAACCACAACAAGTAGTTCTAGTAGTGTTTCATCAACAATCGAGTCTGACAAGTCTGTTATCAGTGGAGATGGGACAGTTGAAAGCGATGGATCAGGTACGATGCAAATGAACGATAGACGTGAAAATAAAGTAGCGCTAGCCGTTGAATCAAATACCAATAATGATGATCCTTCGACCAAGAATGAACAATTACAAAATCAACAGCTTTTCCCTAAAACAAATGGGGAAAGAAATAATTTGTGGATCATGGTAGGTGCAGTGCTTATCTATGTAGTGACACTTCTTTTCTATAGAAGAAAACAGGTGTAAAAGAAAAAACGAAGCTGTGACATCGATTGTCTGATCCCTTTAAACCTGAATAAACGGTGTTCCAGAAGTAACTCCTTTAAAAATAAGCCAGAAAACTCCAAAAATTTGAAAGACAATTTTCGGAGTTTTCTGGCTTATTTCTCGGAGCTGGACACTTCTGTCACAACCTTGTTTTTAGTTGACATCAAAGCGATAAGAAAGAGGTGTTTCTTTGTCTTTGTTTTTTCGATAGAGCCAATAATCAAGGACAGCAGCAATACAGATACAGATAGGCGCATTTTCTTCACAAGGGATATCAAGAACATAATAATCACCGGTAAAGAGGGTTGCTTTATCCATCTCCATGATTGGTTCATTGAAATGCTGGATCTGATAGCGGTGGTTATAGATATCTCCTTGAACGGTCCAATGCAATCGGCGAATATAATAAAAATCTCCTGGCCAATTGAAAATCTTTTGCATCGTACCGACTTTTTCGAAATCTTTGTAAAGTTCAAAGCGTGTCCCAAATGTCAGACTGATTTGTTTGATATGTGCGACTAGATCACCATTCATGGCATAAAGAGACAAGGCATCTCCTTTCGTTCCCCAGCGGCCGACCATCAAAAAAAGTGATTTGCCTTTTTCGTCTTTGACGATCGTCCGAGTAGCACGACTCAGCTGTTTTTCCTGAATGAAAAATTCTGACATATTTGTTCCCCTCTTTCTTCAAACAACTATAGGTTTTCGTTGATTGCGCGTAAGATGGCTTTGCCAACACCTGATTCAAGATTCGTGTCTGTTAAGTATTTAGCGTAATCTTTGACTTCGATCTCTGCATTTCCCATGGCGAAACAAACGCCAGCGTTTTGTAACATGCTGACATCGTTGAAATTATCACCGATCGTCATAACTTCATCTAAAGTGATCCCTCGTTCATGAGCGACTTGGGCAACTGCGATTCCTTTTTGGGCATTTTTATGATTGACTTCAAGATTGTTTTGACCAGAAGAGGTCACTGCTAGTTCGCCTAAATTACTGATTTCTTTCCCTACAGGGCCTAAAATACGTGGGCCTTCAGTATGGAAACAGATGATTTTTAAGACTTCAAGTTTTTCATCAAGTAATAATTCACGTATGCTGTCAACATAAGTGATGTGTAAGAGTTCAAGATTGGCTGAAGCCATGGCGATCGCCATTTTGTAAGTCAAATGGGGCATATGGGTCGCAATGGAAGAAGCAAAGCTTTCGATCCTTTTTGGTTGGCTTTCCGAATACAATCCTTGGTTTGTCGCTACCTCGTAGTAAATACCATTTGCATCTAGAATATCCATGACTGTCATGGCTTGGGGACTTGGAATTGGCACTGTAAAAAGCGACTTGCCGGATTTGTCAAAAACTTGCGCGCCATTCAAAGTGATCATCGCACAATCGATTCCTGCTTCATCTAAGGCTGCTCGTGCTTCTTGTGCGTTCCGTCCAGTAGCGACCATAAATTCAATGCCCAGCTCATTTGCCATGCGGATTGCTTCAGTATTTTCTGTTGAGATACTCATATGTGCATCGAGTAAAGTGCCGTCCATATCAGAGGCAATTAATTTGATCATGTGATTACCGTTCCTTTCCTTTTCTCCCTCCTAGTTTAACATACTAATACGAAATACGATGGAAGATTTTGACTTGTTAACAAATAATTTGTGAGTTATTCTGGAAAATAGGAGGTGGGAAATTTGAAGAAAATCATCCACAATAGTTGGCAAGAAGTATTAGCTGATGAATTTGAAAAAGATTACTATCAGCAGTTGAGAATTTTTTTAAAGAATGAGTACGCAACTCAAAAGATCCATCCGGATATGTATCATGTTTATGAAGCGTTAGAGCTGACTCCCTATGAAGAAGTCAAAGTCGTGATTCTAGGACAAGACCCTTACCATGGAGTAAATCAAGCGCATGGGCTTTCTTTTTCCGTACAACCAGGAGTAAAAACACCACCGTCTCTAGTCAACATCTACAAAGAATTGAAGAATGACTTGGGGATCGAACCAGTTTCTCATGGGAATTTAGTGACTTGGGCCAAACAAGGTGTGCTGCTTTTGAATACTGTACTAACTGTCAGAGAAGGGCAAGCTTATTCACATCGAGGAAAAGGATGGGAACAATTGACGGACGCGATCATTGAGAAGCTGAATGAACGAGACAAACCGATCGTGTTTATTCTTTGGGGGAAACCTGCACAAGAAAAAATGAAAATGATCGATAAAAGTCGACACATTATAATAACAGCCCCACATCCAAGCCCATTATCGGCACATCGTGGCTTTTTCGGCTCAAAACCATTTTCAAAAACGAATGATGCGTTGCTTGCGTTGGGAGAAACGCCAATTGATTGGCAACTGCCTAAAACAGTGTAGTGATACAGCGCTTTCCTGTTATAGTGCAGTTTTTCCGGATTATGTGAAAAACTTAATTATTATCCATTATTTGACTGATACAGAAATTTAAAACTGTTCTTTTTTTTGATAATAGTGTATCATGGTAGTTAATAAAAATAACTGGGGGTCATCTTGTGGAATTGTTTGATAGTTTAAGATTTAAAATTGTACGTCGCGGCATCAAAATCGTGTTTCCAGAAGCAACGGATGCAAGAATTTTAGGAGCAGCAGCACGTTTAAAAGCAGAAGAATTAGTTGAACCGATTTTGATCGGTAGTAAAGAAGAGATTGAAGCAGCAGCGAATGCACGTGGTATCCAAACATCTAACTTCACGATCATCAATCCAAATGATTATGAAAAATGGGATGAAATGGTCGAAGCTTTTGTTGAACGCCGTAATGGAAAAGCAACAAAAGAACAAGCAGAAAAAATCTTAAAAGATGTCAATTACTTTGGAACAATGCTTACATATATGGGCATTGCTGATGGTATGGTTTCTGGAGCGATCCATTCAACCGGAGATACAGTACGTCCAGCACTACAAATCATCAAAACAAAACCAGGTGTAAGTCGTACAAGTGGTGCTATGATCATGGTTCGCGGTAGAGATCAAGAAAAATATGTCTTTTCTGACTGTGCGATCAACGTGAATCCAAACGCACAAGAATTAGCTGAAATTGCTGTGGAATCAGCAAAAACAGCAGAACTATTCGATATCGATCCAAAAATCGCGTTGATGAGCTTTTCAACAAAAGGTTCTGCAGCAGCTCCTGAAGTAGATAAAGTCGTTGAAGCAACAAGAATCGCGAAAGAATTAGCGCCTCAATATACGATCGATGGCGAATTACAATTTGATGCTTCTTACGTTCCAGCAGTTGCACAATTGAAAGCTCCTGATTCTAAAGTGGCAGGTCAAGCAACAGTCTTTGTTTTCCCTGAATTACAATCAGGAAACATTGGCTACAAGATCGCTCAACGTTTTGGTAACTTTGAAGCAATCGGACCAATCTTACAAGGATTAAACAAACCAGTAAGTGACCTTTCTCGTGGTGCTAATGAAGAAGATGTCTACAAATTAGCGATCATTACAGGTGCGCAAACATTATTAGATTAATCGAACAGTAGATCTAAAAGAAAAGGGCTAGGGAGCTGAGGATTCCTGACTCTTTTCTTTTTTTTTGTTGGATTACACGTTATACTGACAAAAAAGAATGAGGAGAAGTGAAGATGATTGAATTAACAAGTGTAGCGATGACGGATCAATTAGCAGAGATCATTGGAAAAGTCGCTCATCCAGGAGATAATCTAGTCTTGACCGGCGACCTAGGTGCTGGAAAAACGACTTTGACAAAAGGAATTGCGAAAGGACTAGGTATTGATCAAATGATCAAGAGTCCGACCTATACGATCATTCGCGAATATACACAAGGAAGATTGCCTCTATATCATATGGATATTTATCGTGTTGCTGCTAGCGGGGCTGATTTAGGATTGGATGAATATTTTGAAGGCGACGGACTATCGGTCATCGAGTGGGGAAATCTATTAGAAGATGCTTTACCTGAAGATTATTTGGAACTGATTATCGAAAAAAGTGATACAGAATTAGAGAAAAGGTATGTGAAATTCCAATCATATGGATCGAATAGCCAAGATTTTGAAAGACGTATCTGTGAAGCCTGGGCGAACTCTCATGGCTAATGACGTTGAACTGACGCTAAAAGAAGCGGATGGATCAGATGCTCGAGGATTGATGGTGATGTTACGCCAAGCGAAACGAGAGACGGATTATTTTGTTATGGATGAGCATTCACTTGGTATGAGTGAAGAGGTACTTGCAACTGAATTGTCTCGAATAAAAGAAAGTACAGAACACTTATTATTTTTAGCCTGTGCCAAAGAACAGGTGGTAGGTGTCGTTTCTGTTGCCCCGAAACCTGACTTACCGCAACGTGGCGAAATAGGGATCAGTATCTTGAAAGAATATTGGGGAATGGGGTTAGGTACGATTCTTTTAGAAGAGGCAATCATTTGGGCTACTGAAAATGCACGATTTAGTACGTTGGTTCTTGACGTATTGGCGGGCAATCAACGAGCCATCCATCTTTATCAAAAAATGGGGTTTCAAGAAGAAGGCCAGAGTGCTGACTATTCGAGAAAACAAGGTCAATCTTTACCAATACTCAAGATGAAACGAACGATTGAGCATGAAATAAGCTGAGTATACAAACAAAGAACCTGAAAAGCGGACGACTGCTTTTCAGGTTCTTTACTTATAGCAAAAGATGATTCATTAGTGCGTAAGGAACATTAATGAATCATTCGCTTACTTTAGCTAATTGAACTATTTCACTGTGACTAATTTTTTTAATGGGTCTGTCCCAAAATATTTTTCCTGATATAACAAGATTTCCGCACAAGCTCGACTATCTTCTAACGCATCATGGTGATTTTTCAACGTGATATCTAAATTTTCACAAACCGTATTCAAGCGATGATTTGGCATCTCTGGAAACAAGCGACGGCTTGTTTTGACGGTACACAATGAGAGATAGTTCGGTTGAGGCAACTGATAATAATCTAAACAACCAGCCAATACTTTTGTATCGAATGCGGCGTTATGCGCTACGACTAATCGGTTTTTTTGGAAATATTTTCCGATCTTCTGCCAAACATCTGGAAATTTAGGTGCCTGTTGGACATCTTCGGGTCGGATGCCATGGATCTGGATGTTACGCCAGAAAAATGGCGTTTCCGGTTGGATCAAGGTATAAAATTCATCGACAATCTGACTGTTCTCCACTTTGACAAGGGCTAAGGAGCAAGCACTATGGGATTGGTGGTTCGCAGTTTCAAAGTCCATCGCGATAAAATTCATTTTCAAATAAGCCTCCTTTAAAAAATAAACCATAACATAGATTCGTAAGAAAAGAAATAACTTTTTTCAGACTATGTATAAAATAAATATGGTGCAAGTTAAGGATCAAGGGAAGAAATCGGGGCAACCCAATTTCTTCCGTTGCTATCCTTACTATTTGATAATCAATTCGACAGGGCAGTGGTCACTACCTAGAATCGATGTATGGATTTTTGCATCAACCAAACGAGGTGTCAAATCTTCACTCGTCAAGAAATAGTCGATACGCCAACCTGCATTGTTTTTTCGAGCATTGAAACGATAACTCCACCAAGAATAGACACCTTCTAACTCTGGATAGAAGTAACGGAAAGTATCTACAAAACCATTATCAAGTAAATGGGACAATGCGTTTCGTTCTTCGATCGAGAAACCAGCACTTTTCTGATTGGTTTTCCAATTTTTCAAATCGATGTTCTCATGGGCGACATTTAGATCCCCACAAACGATCACCGGTTTTTGTTTTTTCAACTCTTCTAAATAATCATAAAAAGCAGATTCCCATTCTAAACGGTAATCGAGACGTTTCAATTCATTTTGTGAATTTGGTGTATAGCATGTCACTAAGTAGAATTCAGGATATTCTAACGTGATCAATCTGCCTTCTTGATCATGGACATCAATGCCCATTCCATAAGAAACGTTCAATGCAGGTTCTTTGGCAAAGATCGCTGTACCTGAATAGCCTTTTTTGACCGCATAATTCCAATATTGATGGTAACCTGGTAAATCCAAGTCGATTTGACCTTCTTGTAACTTTGTTTCTTGCAGACAGAAAAAATCCGCATCAAATTCCTTAAATGTTTCTAGAAAATTTTTGTTGACGATGGCTCTTAAACCATTGACATTCCACGAAATCAGTTTCAAAAAAACACGCTCCTTTTTCTATCAAGTCTGTGCGATTATATTGTACCTCATTTTTATTAAAAATAGTGTAAGATAAGAGTAATAACAGATAGCAGGAGGGAAACCATGAAAATTGGCGTAGTAGGGGTTGGTAATATTGCCGAAAAAGCATATTTACCCACATATGCAGAGAAACAAGGAATGTTTGATTTTTATTTTGCGACACGTAATCAGGTAACGAAAGATCGTCTGAAGAAAACCTATGGATTTACTCATTTGTATGAGTCACTGGATGACTTAATTGAAGAGGAAATCGAAGCATGTATGATCCATGCGGCAACAAGCGTCCATTTTCAATTGGCAAAAAAATGTTTGGAACATAATATCCATGTTTATATCGACAAGCCTTTAAGTGTCGACCTGAAAGAAATCCAAGAGTTACAAGAATTGGCAGAACAACACCAAGTGATTTTAATGGTGGGCTTCAACCGACGATTCGCCCCAATGGTCGAAGAATTAAAAGCGATTCCAGAAAAACGGTTGATCCAGTTACAAAAAAATCGCATTGCGGCAAAAGAAACGACCGCTTTTGTCATTTACGATCTATTCCTACATTTGGTGGATACAGCTGTTTATTTATTGGACGAACCATTGATCAAAGCAACTTCCCATATCCGAGAAAAAGAAGGATTTATGGAAGTAGCGATGTTGCAACTTGAAACCGCGAACCAAATGGCGATCGTGACGATGGATCTTGTAAGTGGTGCGAATACTGAAACTTATCAAGTGACGAGTAAACAAGGAACCTACGAGTTGAGTGATCTGACAGAATTAGTTATCCGTAAACCAGATACGGTGGAAATGAAAAAATTTGGTGACTGGGAAACAACGCTGAGTAAACGTGGCTTTGTGCCAATGGTCGAACGATTTTTTGAAGAAATCCAACAACCGACACCAAATAATGAAAAGTTGAAACAAACCAACATTTATGAGAGCCATGCACTTTGTGAGGAAATGCTGAATAATCTTTATCGTCATCAGCTTTGAGCAAAACTGGCAAGATTGTTTTAAGCGTGATAGAATGATGGGGACGTTTGAAAAGAAAGGAAAGTCCTCAGTGAATAAAGAAGATATCGTTAAAAAAAATCCAGAATTGAATCTGTTGCTTGATGAACCGCTAAGCCATTATACATTTACTAAAACCGGTGGACCGGTAGATGTTTTAGCTTTTCCAAAAACAAAAGCTGAAGTCAAGCAGTTAGTTGATTATTGTCGAGAAAACCAAGTGCCGTGGTTGGTATTAGGAAATGCAAGTAACTTGATCGTCCAAGATGGTGGGATACGTGGCGTAGTCATCATGTTGACGGAGATGAATCAGATCCGTGTAGAAGGCACGATGGTGATTGCAGAAGCAGGGGCAAAATTGATCGATACGACATATGCAGCCTTAGCAGAATCTTTGACAGGATTTGAATTTGCCTGTGGGATTCCTGGAAGTATCGGCGGTGCAGTCTACATGAATGCAGGAGCTTACGGTGGTGAGATCAAAGATGTATTTGCAGAAGTCGACTTATTATTAAGTGATGGGACGATCCAAACCCTGTCAAATGAAGAAATGGCCTTTTCTTATCGACATAGTGAATTACAGAAGATGGATGCCATCGTCTTAGAAGCTCGTTTCCAATTGACCCCTGGTGATCATGAGATGATCAAAGGACGAATGGACGAATTGACAGAATTGCGTGAAGCGAAACAGCCATTGGAATATCCCTCATGCGGTAGTGTCTTCAAACGACCTGTAGGACACTTCACAGGACAGTTGATCCAAGAAGCAGGATTACAAGGCTTGAAATGGGGCGGCGCACAGATCTCAGAAAAACATGCCGGCTTTATCGTCAATATCGATCATGCAACAGCGACTGATTATACAGAATTGATTGCCCATATCCAAGAGGTGATCAAAGAGAAGTTTGATGTCACATTAGAAACAGAAGTACGGATCATTGGTGAAAAAAGAAGTTAAAAGAAAGTAGGTGGTGTGATGTTGGATAAGCAATTGCCCTATGCAGAGATTTGGATGACACGGCCACTTCATGAAGAATTGCCTTCTTATCCCTTGAATGAGCAGTATCGCTTTGAAACTTATCAACCAGGAGCAGAGCAGGATTGGGCTATCATTGAAACTGCGGTCGGTGAGTTTGACTCTGTGGAGAAGGCATTGGCTTACTTTGAAAAAGCTTTTGCCCCTTATCCAGAAGAACTAGCAAAGCGCATGTATTTTGTGGTCGATGAACAAAATGAACGCATTGCTACATGCACTGCTTGGTGGAAGCTTCGTGAGAAAGAATATCCGCTTTTTCATTGGTTAGCGGTCAAACCTGAGCATCAAGGAAAAGGGATCGCCAGAAGTTTGACGATCGAAGTGCTTCGTTGTTTCCAACAAGTAACGACACAAAGCCCGATCTATTTACACACACAGACGTGGAGTCACCCAGCTATCAAACTTTATCAAAGCTTAGGCTTCACGTTCATCCCTGAAAAATTTGATGGAAGTGTGAATCCGGAGTATCAAAAGGTATTAGAGATTTTATCCTCGAAAACAAAAAAATAAGGAAGAGCAAATGCTCGACCTTATTTTTTTTGTTTATTTCCAGCAGTATCCATCCGTGTAGTCACGCCTTTTCTTCTAGGGATGAAGTTTCGGATGAAGGTAAATTTCCGATAATCGTTTTGTGTATAAAGATAGCCGAAGATGCTGAAAACAAGGGCTCCGATAAAATTGACGAATAAGTCTTTCATCGTATCTAAGATCCCGATGTCCAAGTACCCGTCTGCCATGACATACTCTTTGGTATTGCCATTGTCATCTTTGTATGTGACCGTTGTTTTTTGGATGTCTTTGATCTTATATACGGTGTTGCCATCCTCGCTCAATTTGACACTGTTGATCTGATCAACATAATTATCTTTTTGCATATCCATCTGTAAGACTTGATCCGCAGAGAATTCGATAAATTCCCAAAATACACCGACAGTCATGGAAAAACAAAATGACACTAGTGCGACTAGTAATGGAGTCAGATTCATTGTTTTCGTATTTTTGTTCAAGAGGTAGACAAGAGAAAAGCCAACACCGCCAGCGAGAAAGCCGCTCAGTGCGTGTAAAGCTGTGTCCCATAGTGAAAAGTAGCCATAAAAGTCACTTAATTCACCTAAGACAGTGGCACTGAAAATAAAGGATAAGATAATGATTTCCAGTGTGTTAGGGATTTGGATCTTTAGTAATTTTTCTAGTAAATAGGGGATTTCAAACAATAATAACGTCAATAATAAGAGCATGATATTCCCCATGTTTCGGTCGATCAGTTGGTCCACTAGCATGACCACTACAATGATACGTAAAATGATATAAATCGCATGGGTGACCTTCCCAGCAGACTTACTTCCTTTGGAAAAAAAATGTTTGATAACTTTCATAAATGAACTCCTTCGTGTTTCATATCGATTATACTTGTCTAATGAAAAAAGCCCAAATCTTCTGTTTGTATCAAAAGAAAAAAATTTTTTTATTTGGCTATTTATTCAAGAAATTCAGCTGTTTTTCGATAGTTACTAACGAAAACTTGAAAAATTGAGATATTATTGGTTATTTATAAAAGAAAAAGATAACAGTAGTCGGAAAAAAATAAATTGTTGGTTGAATTTGTGAATGATATCACTTATGATGGGATAAGTGTTAAATTTTAGGAGGACAACTATGAAGAAAACAATTAAAGGGTTACTGACAGTTACAGCAATTTTTGCCCTAGGTGCCTGTACGCCTGATGAAAAAGAATCTGCATCCAGTAGCTCTTCCACAAAAGAATCAACAGAAGTATCATCCGGAGCGTCTGCTCAAACTTACACAAATCCTGCTGAGATGAAAGAAGAATATGATTTGATCATCGTTGGTGGAGGAGGAGCTGGTATGGCAGCTGCAATCGAAGCAAAAGATGCAGGCTTGAATCCAGTGATTTTTGAAAAAATGCCAGTTGCTGGTGGAAATACATTAAAGTCTTCAAGTGGAATGAACGCATCTGAGACAAAATTCCAAGAAGAAGAAGGCATCACTGATTCGAACGACGCCTTTTATGAAGAAACATTAGCAGGTGCGAACGGTACAAATGATAAAGAAATGTTACGCTATTTTGTCGATCATTCGGCTGCTGCAATCGAGTGGTTAGACGAAAATGGCATTAAATTAGATAATTTGACGATCACTGGTGGAATGAGTGAAAGACGGACACATCGCCCTTCTGATGGTTCTGCTATTGGTGGCTATTTAGTCGATGGGTTATTACGAAATGTCCACGAACGTCAAATCCCGATTTTTGTGAATACTGAAGTGACAGATATCCAAAAAACGGGAGATGCAGTCAACCAAGTAACAGTCCAAGTCCAAGGAGAAGAACCAAAAGAAATCACTGGTAAGGCTGTAGTTGTTACAACTGGTGGATTCGGTGCGAGTGAGGAATACATCCAAACTTACCGTCCGGATCTTGAAGGATATGTAACGACGAATCAAGTGGGATCAACAGGCGATGGAATCAAGATGATTGAAAAATTAGGCGGCCAAACAGTCGATATGGATAAGATCCAGATCCATCCAACGGTTCAACAAGACGAAGGATTCTTGATTGGAGAAGTGGTACGTGGCGAAGGAGCGATCTTAGTCGATCAAGATGGCGAGCGTTTCGTCAACGAAATGAATACGCGAGACAAAGTATCAGCTGCAATCACTGCGTTGCCAGAAAAATCTGCTTATTTGATTTTTGACCAAGGGGTACGCGACCGTGCGACAGCGATTGAGTTTTATGATGAAAAAGGCTATGTCACTACAGGTGAGACGATTGAAGAGTTGGCAGAGAAAATCAACTTACCAGCAGAAACATTAGCACAAACAGTAACAACATGGAACGAAGAAGTAGCCAATCAAGACGATACAGCATTTGGTCGTACGACAGCAATGGAGCATGATCTGTCTAAACCAAACTACTATGCGATCAAAATCGCACCTGGTATCCACTATACGATGGGTGGAATCAAAATCAATACGAACACAGAAGTTGTGGATAAAGACGGACAACCGATCACTGGACTTTACGCAGCAGGTGAAGTCACTGGTGGCTTACACGGTGAAAACCGCATCGGCGGGAACTCTGTAGCGGAAATCATTATTTTTGGACGTCAAGCAGGGCAACAAGCAGCAAAATTTGTAGATGCACAATAATAGATAAAAATGATATAGAAAGAGAACCTAAGGCTCATGCCTTAGGTTCTTTTTTTAAGATTCACTGACTGTCAAAATGATTTTTCCAACGTTTTTGTTGGCTTCCATATATTCATGGGCTTCTTTTGCTTCTGATAATGGAAAGGTTCGATCGATGATTGGACGGATCACTCCGCTTTCAAAATAAGGATCGATATTTTGCATAAACTCTTGGGTCAGTTTTGCTTTGTACTCGTCACTTCTTGGTGTCAATAGCGTGCCAATCAATTGGATTCTTTTTTGTAATAAAACTCTTAAATCAAGAGATTCAACTGATGTGCCTCCTAGTGTGCCAATCAAGACCCAGCGACCATCAGTGGCGATCGATGCAAGATTTTTTTCCCAATAAGATGCACCAACGAAATCTAAGATGACATCAACGCCATTCCCATCAGTCATCTTTTTTACTTCCTCCGCAAAATCTTGTGTTTTATAGTTGATTACTTCGTCTGCGCCTAATTCTTGGCAAAAGGTTAACTTTTCAGCTGAACCTGCGGTAACGATGACACGTGCCTGCGAATGCTGTTTAGCTAATTGGATCGCCGCAGTACCAACACCACTTGCACCAGCATGGATCAAGACAGTCTCATTTTTTTGGAGTTTTCCTAACCAATACAAGGTTTGATAGGCAGTCAAGAAAACTTCAGCGATACCAGCGGCTGATACGTAGTCAAGGGAATCAGGTAAGATGATCGCGCGATCTGCTGGGATAACGGCATATTCTGCGTAGCCACCTAAATTCACTAAACCATAGACTCTCGTTCCAGTTGAAAACTCAGAACGGTCACTTGCATTTTCAATGACTTCACCAGCAACCTCTACACCTAAGATAGGGTAAGGCGCTTGGAGTGCAGTATTTTCGCGACGCATGATATCCGTGCGATTGACCGCAGCGGTGTGGACTTTTAACAATAACTCCCCAGCTTTTGGAATAGGTCTAGGGACATCCACTTCAGTCAAAATATCTGCTGAACCGGGATGTTTCATAGAGATTCCACGCATGATCAAGCCTCCTCAACAAGTTGTTTGATTGCATCTGGTACTGTAGCTGATCCTTCAGATAGAACAACAGTTGTTTTTGAGATGTTTGGTTGATCCACTAACGCTGCTAAAACTTCTGCTACCGTTTTTCTTGTAATCGATTGAGCTGGTTTTTCGTCTGGTTTGGTCAATTGGATTGAAGTGACCTCATCGTCGTTCGTCAAAGCTACAGGTTGTAGTATGACATAATCTAATGATGTCTGATTTTTCAACCATTCGTCTGCATAATATTTGGTAATATAATAATCCGTCATTGACTCAGGCCATTTTTCACGGTTATCCGCAAAAGCCGCACTGATCATCAAATAACGAGAGATATTTGCTTGCTCTGCTGCAATCATTGTTTTGATTGCGCCGTCTAAATCAACTTGCAAAAGATTTTTTCCTTGAGAACCAGCAGCAAAGATGACGAGTTCACTCTCTTGAAAGGCTTCCGCCATTTTTTCTGAAGACCAAGTTAAATCAAAGGGAACATAGGCGATATTTTCTTCATCATAAATCGCTTGGTTGGCAACATCTCGTACACCCGCGTAAACTTGATGTTCGGTTGTTCCGAGTTTTTGGATCAAATGACGTCCAATTTGTCCGTTTGCTCCTACTACAAAAATATTCATTTTCTTCATCCTTTCGCTACATATCTGTATCAATCATGGTAACACCAAAAGATAAAAAATTCAGGACTAAACACTTATCGACAAAAAAACCAAAAAAGAGCTAGCATACCGCATCGCTCTTTTTTGGTTTTTCCATCCGATCATTAACGGATCATTCGTAGTAAAACAGTAGATACCGCAGCTGTGACTAAACCAGCAACGATTGCTTCTGGCACGCCACTAGTAAAGATGACTGCTAAAACTGCGGAATAGACTGCATTGATATTCGTGCCAAGAACCTGTGCATAATCTTGTTGGAATAGAAAATAGATCAAGTTCATCACTAAGATCGTATTGACAAGAGAACCAGCAATCCCAGCAAGAAACAACGAAAGTGGATTCACTTTGTTTTTCGTCAATTTCTGTATGCCTTTATAAACGAAATAAGGAACAACACCAATCAAGATCCTTGGTATCAAGGCAATGATCAACGCTTTCCAACTTCCTTGATCTGTGCCGATCACTGGAATAAACGGTGAGAAAACAAAAGACAAGGGTGTTGGTATGAACGTACTGCGAATCAGACTGATCATACCAAATGTGCCACCTAGAAACGCACCTAGTCGTGGACCTAAAACAATCGAAGCGACGATGACCGGGATATGCATCGTTGTCGCATTGATCGGACCAATCGGGATAAAGCCGAGAGGTGTGACAGCGAGTAAAATCATGATTGCTAAAAACATAGCAGTTAAAGTAAAGTTCTTGGTATTTTTCATCATAACTCCTTAGATACTAGACCGACCTCTGATTCAGCAGAAGTGTGACTTGGTCGATAATGATTTGGTTATCCGCTAAAGCACCTTTTCCGTAATCGCCACAAGCTAAGAGGGATTCTCTAGGTTCAATCTCTTGATAACCGATTTCTTTTAACGTCGTTAGATTCCTTTGATTGATCGGATGTTGGTACATATTAGTATTCATCGCCGGTGCAATCAATTTTGGTGTTTCTGGTAATAGTGCCATGGCGACAGTGGACAATAGATCATCCGCTAGACCATTTGCGAGTTTTCCGATAATATTCGCGGTAGCCGGTGCGATCAGAAATAAATCAGCTTGCTTAGCTAGCTCGATATGGTTGATGACTGAAGGATCATTTTCTTGCATGACATCCGTGTGGACAGCACGCTTTGAGAGGGATTGCAATGTTAAAGGTGTAATAAATTTGGTGCTACTTTGTGTCATGATCACGTCGACTTGATAACCGAGTTTGACCAGTTGATTTGTGATATCTGCGCTTTTATAAGCAGAGATACTGCCAGATACACCTAATAGGATTTTTTTCATCATGAATTCCTCCTTATTCTAGAATCGCAGTGACGATACATTGCGCAATCTCTTGCTTGGTATCGGCTTCTATGACTTCTCCATTTTTAGATAATAAATAGCCATGATGGTGTGTTTCACTGACTTGAGTCAAGTCGTTGGCCAAAATATAATCGGTTTGATTGGTGATCAAACTTTTTTTAGCTATGTCCAATAAGTGTTCTTTTGAGACATCGACTAATAATTTAAAACCAACGATGACAGCATTTGGTTGCCATTGGCGTAACGAACGAATAATCTTTGGTGTTTTCTTCAAGGTCAAAAAGAGATAGTCCGTATCAGATGAAATCTTGGCTTCTTTACTAGCGGTTTGTTCTGTTTCTGCCAGCCATGACGGCAGTGAGTCAGGAGTCAATGCCTCTTTACTCAAGCGCTCAGCAAACTGTTGTTCAGAAAGACTGAAAGCCGGTGTAAAATCACTGACCGCCATGCTATGGATAATAGCATCATAGGTATTATCTTGCATCAATCGTTCTAACGTATCCAGTAAGTCTTGTGTAGAATCAATGAGATGGATCGTCAAAAGTTTAGAAGCAGTAGGTTTTACAGCAGATCGTGTCGTCACATAGTCGATCGTCACAGTCTCGTGAACAAGAAAGGCTTCTGCGATGGCTTGACCTAAACGTCCAGTCGAATGATTCGTGATCGAGCGGACTTGGTCGATTCGTTCGCTTGTGCCACCGGCTGTGATCAATACCTTCATATTGTTTCACCCACAGTGACAAGTGTTCTTCCTTGGTGTGTCCCATCAAGGATTTTTTTGGTTGTTTCTTCCAATTGATCTAAGGTGATCTCGTTGACGACTAAATGATCAGTTACAGATAGGTCTGCTAATTGTTGCCAGATATTCAAGCGTTTTTCATGAGGAACATTGACTGAATCGATACCGATCAACTGGATATTACGTAAAATGAAAGGTAAAACAGTCGTTGTCAATTTGATGCCCCCCGCATTGCCGCAGAGAGCAGCTGCGCCATCATAAGCAATCAAAGGCAATAATCGTGTGAGCTGTTCGCCCCCAACAGTATCGATCACATAATCGACTTGTTGTTTATCTAAAGGTTTATTTTTTTCTGGTAGAAAGGCTTCTGGATGAACAACTTGAGTCGCTCCTAGTTTCTGTAGCCAAGTTTTTGCTTCTTCTTTACGAGAAAATGCGGTGATTTGCTGAAAGCCCATTTTATGCAACATGGCAATTGCCACACTACCAACTCCGCCAGAGGCACCAGTAACAATCACTTTATCCTCTGCTTTCATTCCTTGGGTAAGTAAAGCATTCACGCAAAGTGCAGCAGTCAAACCAGCGGTGCCTAGAACCATTGCTTGACGTAAGGTCATCGTTTCTGGAAGAGGGACAAGCCAATCTCCAGATACTTTTTGGTAATCGCTATAGCCACCAGGTTGGCTAACACCCAACCCATAGCCAGTTGCTAGAACTTGATCTCCTGGTTGAAATCGTTTGTCCAAGCTTTTCATGACGACACCAGAAAAATCAATTCCGGGAGTCATTGGATAGTGACGGATCACTTGTCCATGTTCACTACAAGCTAACGCATCTTTATAATTGACATCTGAGTATGCGATTTTTACCCAAACTTCATTATTAGTCAGCTCAGGAAATTCTTTGTCAACGATGCTTGTATGAAAAGTAGGCTCGTTGTTTACTTGAAACTGTTTAAATGTGTTCATTAGATAGAAGGTACTCCTTTCAAAATTTTCCTTAATCATACCATAAAGCGTTTCATTTTCTAGTAGTTTGCTGATTAATTTCTTCTAAAAAAAGTTTGAGACAGCCGAAAAAGTACAAAGAAAATTCAAGCAAAAGGGTTGTTTTTTCAGCGGAAATTTGTATACTAATACAGGTGGTAGTAAACTTGGAGTTTACTATTAGAAAACTTTACGTAGGGGGACAGAGATAAATGGAAATTGGTGAGAAGTTACGAAATCTGCGTATCCAAAAAAATTTGACACAAGAAGAATTAGGGGAGCGGACAGATTTATCAAAGGGCTATATCTCACAGCTTGAGCGGGATCTAAGTTCGCCATCGATGGAAACATTTTTCTCTATTCTTGAAGTCTTAGGAGTTACCCCAGAAGCATTTTTTCATCAAGAAACACCCAACCTTCAAATCGTTTATACGAAAGAAGATCGTACCGTTTATTACGATGAAGAGAATGGGTACGAACTGGAATGGTTAGTGACAGATTCCAACGAAAAAGAAATGGAACCAGTTTTATTGACATTTGATACAGCTGGTGAATATAAAACCTTTGAACCTTCACTTTCAGAGACATTTATTTTTGTTCTGGAAGGGGAGATTGCGCTAAGCTTGGGTGAACGAGAGTATGTAGCAAAAAAAGGTCAATCGATGTACTATCAGGCAACGACACAGCATCAATTACGCAATCATCAAAATAAACAAACTAAGGTATTGATCGTCGCAACCGAATCATACTTGTAATATAGGGGGCAGAAAAAGTGGGAAAACCAATCATATCATTCGATCAAGTCGTAAAAAGCTATGATGATGAAACAATTTTAAAGAATGTCAGTTTTGAGATCGAGCAAGGGAAATTTTATACATTGTTAGGGCCTTCTGGTTGTGGGAAAACAACGATTTTACGAATCATTGCTGGATTTACAGAAGCAACGGAAGGAGATATCTATTTTGAAGGAAAGCGACTAAACGATCTGCCGGCGAATAAACGCCAAGTCAACACGGTTTTCCAAGATTACGCCTTATTTCCTCATATGAATGTATTTGATAATGTGGCATTTGGATTGAAAATCAAAAAAATGCCTAAATCAGAAATCGAAAAAAAGGTCAAAGACGCATTACGTATGGTGCAATTACCTGGATATGAAAGGCGAGAGATCAGCGAGATGTCAGGGGGACAACGCCAACGGGTAGCCATTGCGCGAGCCATCGTCAATGAGCCGAAAGTCTTGTTGTTGGATGAACCGTTATCAGCCTTGGATCTAAAGTTACGGACAGATATGCAATATGAGTTGCGCGAACTACAACAACGTTTAGGAATCACCTTTATTTTTGTGACGCATGATCAAGAAGAAGCGTTAGCAATGAGTGATGAGATTTTTGTGATGAACAAAGGGAAAATCGTCCAAAGTGGCACCCCTGTAGATATTTATGATGAACCGATCAACCATTTCGTGGCAGATTTTGTTGGTGAAAGTAACATCGTCAATGGCGTGATGATCGAAGATAACTTAGTTGAGTTTGTTGGTAAACAATTTGAGTGTGTCGATGGTGGGATGCGCGTCAACGAACCAGTTGAAGTCGTGCTTCGTCCAGAAGATCTAACCATCACTACACCAGATAAAGGGAAATTAGTCGTGACAGTTGATACTCAACTATTCCGTGGCGTCCACTATGAAATCATTTGCTATGATGAGCAACAAAATGAATGGATGGTCCACTCAACGAAAAAAGCGCGCGAAGGTAGTCAAGTTGGCTTATCTTTTGAACCAGAAGACATCCATGTCATGCGTTTCAATGAGTCAGAAGAAGACTTCGACGCACGTTTGGAAAGCTACGAAGAATAGGGGGAGAGAATATGAGAACAATGCGTAGGATTTATTCCATCCCTTATGTCTTGTGGCTTGGATTATTTGTGATCGCGCCTGTTTTGATGATCATCTATCAATCTTTTTTTGATATGAGTGGTCAGTTTACATTAAGCAATTATGCTGCGTACTTTACTTCAGGAACTTATATCGCCATGACGATCAATTCGGTATGGTATGCGTTCCTGATTACATTATTCACCTTGTTGATCAGCTATCCGACTGCTTACTTTTTAACGAAATTGAAGCATAAGCAATTATGGTTGATGTTGATCATTTTACCGACATGGGTCAATTTGTTGTTGAAGGCGTATGCCTTTATCGGGATCTTCAGTATTCATGGAAGTGTCAACCACTTTTTCGAGTTTGTCGGCATTGGCCCGCAACAGATTTTATTTACTGATTTTAGCTTCTTGTTCGTGGCGACGTATATCGAGATTCCTTTCATGATCATGCCGATTTTTAACGCATTGGAAGAAATGAATCCTTCATTATTGAGTGCCAGTAAAGATCTAGGAGCAAGTAACTTCGAAACGTTTCGCCGAGTGATTTTTCCTTTGTCGTTAAATGGTGTGAAAAGTGGGGTACAAGCAGTCTTTATCCCCTCACTATCCCTTTTCATGTTGACTCGTTTGATTGGTGGAAATCGAGTGATCACGCTAGGTACAGCAATCGAGCAGCATTTCTTAGTGACACAAAATTGGGGTATGGGTTCAACGATCGGCGTGATTTTGATCATCGCTATGTTCGTTGTGATGTTACTAACTGGTGAGAAGAAAAAAGGAGGTCGCTCATGAGAAAAAAATTCAAATGGTCGTATCTCTATCTAACAGTTGTTTTTCTATTATTGTATTTACCGATTTTTTATTTGATATTCTACTCCTTCAATGAAGGCGGAACGATGAACAGCTTTACCGGCTTTACTTGGGAGAACTATCAAGCGGTATTTGAGGATACACGACTGATCATCATCGTACTGAATACATTTATGTTGGCGTTCTTATCGGCTTTGATAGCAACGATCATCGGGACATTTGGCGCGATGGGGATCTATTACACGAAAAAACGTCAGGCACGAACAGCGCTATTGAGCATGAACAATATTTTACTTGTTTCTCCCGATGTGATCATCGGCGCAAGTTTTTTGATTTTCTTTACGCTGTTAGGGTTTGGATTAGGCTTTCAAAGTGTTTTACTTTCCCATATCGCTTTTAGTATCCCTATCGTTGTTTTGATGGTCTTGCCAAAATTGCAAGAAATGAACGATTCGATGGTGGATGCTGCGAGAGATTTAGGGGCGAATAATTTCCAAGTAGTAAAAAATATCATTTTACCGTTTTTATCTCCAGGAATCATTGCCGGTTATTTCATGGCGTTCACATACTCTTTGGATGATTTTGCGGTCACTTTCTTTGTGACAGGGAACGGCTTTACTACTTTATCCGTTGAGATCTATTCAAGAGCGCGGCAAGGGATCAGCTTAGAGATCAACGCATTGAGCGCACTTGTCTTCCTGTTCTCGATGGTGTTAGTGATCGGTTACTACTTTATCAGTAAAGAAAACCGACCAAAACGATTGAAAAAAAATCGCCGCAACCGTGAGGAGGTGGCTCGTTTACGATGAAAAAATTACAATCTTTGCTGATCGGTATTATCTTGATCATTGGTGTATTGCTTGTCAGTGTTCGACAATTAGAAAAAGCGAGCGGAATGAGTGGAGCGAAAATCGTGACCATTTATAACTGGGGTGACTACATCGATCCTAGTCTAATCACGAAGTTTGAACAAGAATCCGGTTATAAAGTCAATTACGAAACATTTGACTCGAACGAAGCCATGTTTACCAAGATCCAACAAGGTGGAACCAATTACGACATTGCCATCCCTAGTGAATACATGATCCAAAAAATGATCGAAGAAAAACTTGTCATGCCTTTAGATCACAGTAAAATCAAAGGCTTGAACAATATCGATGATCGCTTTTTAGATCTGGATTTCGACCCTGATAATAAATATTCGATTCCTTATTTCTGGGGAACACTGGGTATCGTGTATAACGATAAAGTGTTCAATGAAGAAGAAATCAAGCACTGGGATGATCTTTGGAAACCAGAATTAAAAGACAGCTTGATGTTGATCGATGGAGCTAGAGAAGTGATGGGCTTATCTTTGAATAGTTTAGGGTATTCTTTGAATAGCAAAGACATGTCCGAACTAAATGAAGCAGCTCAAAAATTGAATAAAATGACGCCAAATGTTAAAGCAATCGTTGCAGATGAGATCAAAATGTATATGATCAACGAAGAGGCATCAGCAGCTGTAACTTTCTCAGGTGAAGCAGCAGATATGATGTATGAAAATGAACATTTACATTATGTGATCCCAACAGAAGGCTCAAATCTTTGGTTTGATAACATCGTCATGCCAAAAACAGCTAAAAACCAAGAAGGCGCCTATGATTTCATCAACTTCATGCTCGATCCGGAGAATGCCGCACAAAACGCAGAATACATCGGCTACTCCACACCAAATAAAGCTGCCAAAGCATTGCTACCAAAAGAAATCTCCGAAGATGAACAATTTTATCCATCAGATGAAACGATTTCGCATCTTGAAGTTTACGAAAATCTCGGTTCGGAATATTTAGGAATCTATAATGATTTATTTTTGGAATTCAAGATGTATCGGAAATGATAGCAAAACTCAATAAAACTGGGAAAAACTCAAGGAACAAAAACCTTTGTTTACGTACTTTTAAAAGCTCAGTTTTCCAAATTTCTACCAAGAGCGCCTTTTTAGGCGCTTTTTTGCGTTTTGCTTTAAGTATAGCAATATAGGTGAAAATAATAGTCTTTAATTAGCGTAATTGATTGTGTAAAGGATAAATCAACCATTTCACGAGTTGAGACAGGTGAAATGAATCCTAGTATTGAGTTAGTGATTGAACTAGCACAAGGGTTGGATAAAAAGGTTGTCTTAAATTTTGAGTAATCGTTTTTTAAGTCGGAATCTATTCATCCAGCCAATTAGTTGTCTCCATAAATCCTTCTTATGTATCAATCAGAATTGAAGAAGAAGCCGAAGTTGTGCTATAATAAAAACGAAAAAAGGAACTGCGTCAACAGTTCCCTTTTGACAGCACCGCTAAACCCGGTGACAGAATTTTATGCTAATGTGGAAATAGTCGTCTCCGGGAAAAAGTGACGGCTATTTCTTTTTGTCATTTTTGTTGGTCAAGGCTAGGATGCCAAAGATCAAAGTAGCGGTAAATGAACCGAAACTGATCATTAGCCCTAACGCTGTTTCAACAGACAAAAGGCTTCTCCTTTCTTCGATTTCAGTACTTATCTCCATAAGCACCACCACCTTTTTTGAAGTCGCCACCGTCATTCAACTTTACTGTCCCAAAAAGTATAGCATATCGCCCTAGATAGAGTCCTTGAACTTTAGATAAACACGGATGTTTTTTTGGAAAATTTGTATGTTCACTTAAAATACACTTAATCAGAAATCAGAATTGAAGAAGAAGCCGAAGCTGTGCTATAATAAAAACGAAAAAAGGAACTGCGTCAACAGTTCCCTTTTGACAGCACCGCTAAAAGCTAGTGGCAAGTGTAATAGTTAACTCAAAGAGAAGTAAACCATCGGCTCGCTAAAGTGACGGTTACTTCTCTTTGTCATTTTTCAGCATTGTAACAACCAAACCAACTAAAGCAACGGTAAACATACCGAAAGCTATAATTGTTTGCATTGTTTCATATGCGGACAAAAGGCTTCTCCTTTCCTCGATTTCAGTACTTATCTCCATAAGCACCACCACCTTTTTCGAAGTCGCCACCGTCATTCAACTTTACTGTCCCAAAAAGTATAGCATATCACCCTAGTTAGAGTCCTTGCACTTTGGATAATAACTAGTTTTTTTTATTTTTATCTACTCAAAAAAACTAAATTATACTATAAATTTGCGTTCAAAATTTCTTTGGCGATCACATCAGTTGTAATCAAATCAGTAATCAAATGATTGATGCATGCATAGTAGATACCTGACCATTTCTCTTTTTGATAAGCAATGGCAATGACTTGAGGGATTTTCTTTAAGTCTTCAATACTGATACCAATCACATTCGTATTTGCTAAGTGATTGACTTCCTTTCCTTGTTTGTCAAAGAAGCGAGAGTTGATATCGCCAACGATATCCAGTTCTAAAAGTTCAGCAATATCTTTGTCCGTAATGTATCCCATGTCTTGCATCGTATTTCTGTGTTGTGGAGAAGAGATACTGACGATCGCCATATCCACATGCTTAGCTTCTTCTAATACTTCTTTGATATTCTGATTGTTTTCAAGTACTTTTTTTGCAGATGGATCATTGATCAAAGCAGGTGCATATAAATATTTTGATGAGCTTCGTGTTTTTTTTGCAAACTCATAACAAAGCTGATTTGAGTGGACATCAAAATTATTTGTGCCCATTCCACCAATCAAGGGAATAAATACTTTATTTTGATAGGATTCAAATGGAAACTGTGTGACTAATGCTTTGATTGATTTCCCCCAAGATAAACCAATTGAATGCACGGTTTCAATTTTATTTTTGATCGATAAGGCAGCTGTCTGTCCAAGTAATTTTTCGATCTCAGAAGTGGATAGATTATTCGTATCAATAACAGTAGCTGAATTTAACCCAAATTTTTTCTCCAATTCATTTTCTAGATTGACGGAATAGACTTCCTCGCTATTGAAGAAGAATTCAATAAATCCTTGATTTCTGGCAGCAACTAACCATTTTGAAATCAAGGAACGAGAAACGCCCATCTTTTTTGATATTTCTACTTGTGTCAAACCTTCTTTGTAATAAAGGGTAGCAACTTTAATTAAATTTCTTTCTTCAGACCTATTCATTTTTTTCTCCTTTTTGTTCCGCTGGATTCTACTTAATGTATCAATTCTATACTAAATTAATTAAAAAAAAAAGAAAATACCATTTGACAATAATTGTGTCACTTGATATTATAAACCCGAAGGTATCAAATGACACAGAAAATATCGTTTGATACCAAAGAGCAGGAGCACCAAATTTTATTATAGGAGGAAGGTTATGGATTTTTTAGTAAAGCTTTCAGACGGTTTCATCGGGATGTTTCAAGCTGGAGCAGACACATTTATGGGGTTTCTTACTGGGATAGTGCCGCTTTTGATTACTTTGATTTTATTTGTAAACGCTTTAATCAAGATCATCGGTGAAGACCGAGTGTTTGGATTTATGCAAATATGTACAAAATTCATGATTCTTAGATACACGTTGATTCCATTTTTAGCTTGTTTTTTCTTGACGAATCCGATGTGCTACACCTTTGGCCGCTTTTTAAAAGAAGAACATAAAGCAGCGTATTATGACTCAACGGTTTCCATGTTGCATCCGATTGTCGGACTCTTTCCTCATGCGAACTCAGCAGAGTTATTTGTTTTCCTGGGTGTCGCTTCAGGGTATGCCCAAGTAGGAAATCAGAGTGAGTTAGGCTTACGCTACCTTTTAGCAGGATTTGTTGTTATTTTGATCCGTGGTGTTTTAACTGAAAGAATCGCTGCTGTATTGGCAAGTCGTGACAAGAAAAAAGCTGTGAACGCCTGAATGAAATAGGAGGAGAGCGAATGGTAAGAAAGGTAATCGTCAATAAAGGAAATGGTGGCTGGGGTGGTCCATTGACCTTAGTTCCTGATAATAAAAAGAAATATATTATTAGTGTTACGGGTGGTGGCATCCATCCGGTAGCGGAAAAAATTGCTGAATTAACGGGAACGACCGCAGTGGACTCATTTAAAAATCCAGTTGAAAAAGAAGAAACACTTGCCGCTGTCATTGACTGTGGAGGAACAGCACGATGTGGTACGTACCCTCGTATGAGAATTCCAACGATCAACGTCAAACTGCAAGCGCCTTCAGGTCCGCTGGCTAAGTTTATGACGGAAGATATCTTTGTATCGGGTACCACAGTGAATGATTTACAGCTAGTCGATGGTGAATCATCTGAAGAAACGATACAAACTGTAACAGTTGTTCCAAAAGAGGTCTTGCACGATGAAAAGGTAGCTGTCAAAGAGAAAGAAACTACTGTTGAAGCCTCTGCAGATACAATGAAAAGAAAAGGGTTCTTAGGATTTATCGATATGATTGGACGTGGAGCTGGAACATTTATCAATATCATGTACCAAGCAGGACGAGAAACGATCGACACAGTAATGACGAATATTATCCCTTTCATGGCTTTTGTAGCTACCTTGATCGGGATCATCAATTACACAGGTATCGGAAATCTGATTGCTCGTGTCTTATCACCACTAGCTGGAAGTTTGATTGGTTTAGTTGTTCTAGGTCTAATCACTAGTTTGCCTTTTCTATCGCCACTACTCGCTCCAGGCGCAGTTATTGCGTCTGTCATTGGATTGCTGATTGGAACAGAAATTGCAAACGGTACCATTCCAGCTCACTATGCTTTACCTGCATTATTTGCTATAAACTCTCAAGTTGGTTGTGATTTTGCTCCAGTGGGTATGACTTTAGGGGAGGCAAGACCTGATACGATTTCTTCTGGCGTTCCAGCTATTTTATTTTCTCGTGTGATTACTGGTCCGTTAGCGGTAGTTGTTGCTTACTTCATGTCATTTGGACTTTAAAAATATAAAAAGAGGTGGAAATATGATTCCAAATAAAATTAAATTCGCATATTTAGCAGAAAAAGGGAAAGCAAAAGTCGCCGAGATGCCCATGCCAGAGTTATTAGATGATGAAATTTTGGTGAAGCAAGATGCGTGTAACATTTGTACTACTGATTATCAACAGTGGCAAGGTTTAAGAGAACACCAAGGGTATCCAATGGCAGGTGGTCATGAGGGGACAGGAACGATCGTTGCAAAAGGCAGTAAAGTCGGTGCAACGTTTGAAGTAGGTGATCGGGTGAGCGTGATCTATGACTACTGTGGTTACTGCGATGAATGTAAGCATGGGGAAGTCACAGGTTGTGAAAATATCAAGCAGTTTGGTAAAAATTATTCGGATGAATTTTATGGAATCTTTGGCTTTGCGAATTATTTTATCAGAAAAGCAAAGAGCTTTGTCAAGATGAGTCCAGATTTAGCGCCATCAGAAGCAGCGTTTGTTGAACCGCTCTCTTCGGTGATCCAGAATATGAAAAAATTGAGAATCAAATCTGGTACGGATACGGTAGTCGTGATCGGTGGAGGAACAATGGGTTTACTTAACGCTGAAACGGCACGAGCATTCGGCGCTAGAGTCATCGTTTCTGAGTTGATGGAAAAGAAAGTCGAGATTGCTGAATCAATGGGCTTTGAAGTGGTCAATCCTAAAAAAGAAGATCCTGTTCAACGAGTAAAAGAATTAACGAATGGCAAAGGTGCAGATATCGTGATCGTCGCAGTTGGTCTAACGATTGCCAACAATCAAGCGTTAGAAATGGTCAAACCAAAAGATGGGAAAATATCGATGTATGCTGCGGGTTATCCTGCACCAGAAATGGATGTCGATCCCAATAAAGTCCATTATATGCGTTTAGAGTTGATTGGAACATATGGTTCAACATTAGAAGATTTTTACGATGCAGCACAAATGTTGAATACTGGCAGAGTGGATGTTTCAAAACTGGTGGAGACGCATATTCCATTAGATGATATCCAAAAAGCTTTTGAAACAGCAAGTACACCAGGAAATTATCGAGTATCAGTAACTTTAGATTAATCCAAAGGAGCGAGCAAGTGATGAAATGTTTGGCAATTGCAGATTTATTCATTGATAAAAAGATGATGGATGACGGGTTAGCTTTATTGAAGGAAAAAGGCATCGAAGTGGAAGTGAAAGAGTGGCAACATTCTGACTTGGAAGCTTTACAAAAAGATAATATCACTTTAGAAAAACGAGGTAGCGAATCAGTAGATCTCCCAGACTATTTAATGGAAGGAATCGAAGCATATGATTACCTGATCACGCAATTCGCTCCCGTAGGAAAAAAGGTTATTGATCAGGCAAAAAATTTAAAATTTGTTGGCGTATTACGTGCTGGCATTGAAAATGTCAACCGTGAATATGCAGAAGAAAAAGGAATCACTGTTTTCAATACTCCAGGGCGTAGTGAGACGAGTGTATCGGAATATACGGTTGGATTGATGCTTTCGGAAATACGTAATATTGCCAGAGCAGATCGAAAATTACGTAATGGTGAATGGGAGAAACACTATCCAAATGGTGTCTTGACGCCTGAATTGAAAGAATCGGTTGTCGGCTTGATTGGTTACGGCGCGATTGGTCAAAAAGTTGCGAACTTAGTACGCCCGTTTGGTGGGAAAATCATTTTCTTCGATGATTATTTCAAAGGCGAAACAGAGGATACTCAAGTTTCTCTAGATGAACTCATCGAACAAGCAGATATCGTTTCGATGCATTATCGTTTGACTGACCAAACGAAAAATATGATCAATGAAGCACATTTCAAAAAAATGAAAAACTCTGCGGTGATCATCAACAGCGCTAGATCAGGCTTGATCAACGAGAATGATTTGATCGAAGCTTTGCAAACCAAAGAAATCACAGGTGCGGCAGTGGATGTCTTCGAACAAGAACCATTACCAACTGATCATCCATATTTGAGTTTAGAAAATGTCACGATCACGCCACATATCGCTGGATCGACAATTGGGAATTTTGCCAATTCACCGAAGATTTTAGCAAATCGCATAGTAAATGAATATCTTTAAAGACAGGAGTGGAATTTTCCTATGGGTGAGATTCGTTTAGTACTGCTTGTCATTGTACTACTTGGGTTGAATATCGTAACTTCAATCAGGCATTCCAATTATTACAA
Organism: Enterococcus mundtii; assembly: GCF_002947535.1. Lineage (GTDB taxonomy): Bacteria > Bacillota > Bacilli > Lactobacillales > Enterococcaceae > Enterococcus_B > Enterococcus_B mundtii_B. The sequence goes on along the minus strand of NZ_PUAP01000033.1, from coordinate 21,924 downwards.
AAAGACAGTCAATCAGATCATACAAAATAACTCAGAAGGTTATTTTGGTATAGGTATGACACAAAGTACATTCAAAAAAAGAAATATTGTGTTGATGGTCACCAGTCTTGACGGTGTTGTGGAAGAGTGTCAGGTGATGTCTGGCTTAACGATCTTTGCAAAATTCAAACCTTTTGAAGAAGTTAACGGACAATCGATCACAGAAATTCCTGCGCATCTTTTGAACGGAAAATATGGCGAAGCACTCACTCAAGCCATCGAGTTCATCGCAAATGAAAGAAAATAAACTATTTTGGAGGAACAATAATGACGTTATATGGAAAGCTTTTACAAAGAGAAAAACACGGTGCACCAATCAAAGTGGGAGTCATTGGTGCAGGGCAAATGGGTTTTGGGATGGTTTCACAAATCTCAACGATTCCTGGAATGATCGTTGGTGGGATCAGTGACATTAATCTAGACGCTGCAAAACGAGCGGCAGATGCCTATAATGCGAGTGCCGATCAGAAAATCAACATTTTTACCAGTACAGATTTCAAAGAAATCGTTAATTCCGATAATGTAGAAATTATTGTTGACGCCACAGGGGTACCAGAAGCTGGAGCCAAAATTGCGTTAGCAACATTGATTGCAAAAAAACACTTAGTTCTATTGAACGTGGAAATCGACATTACTGTGGGACCTTTGATGAAACAGCTGTATGATGCGGCTGGATTGATCTACACAGGATCAGATGGAGATGAGCCAGCAGCAACCGTTCAGATGTACGAATTTGCTAAGAGTATGGGAATGGAAGTATTAGTCGCAGGGAAAGGGAAAAACAATGCCTTGAAAGTAAGTGCAAATCCTGATACAGCTCAAGCGGAAGCTGATGCAAAAGGAATGAACAGCCACATGTTAGCTGCTTTCCAAGATGGTACAAAAACGATGGCAGAAATGAACCTCCTTTCAAACGCGATCGGTTACTTACCTGATGTTGTCGGTATGCATGGGATTTCTGCTGATTTAGATGGGACAGTCGAGAAATTGGATTTGAAAGAAAATGGTGGGATCTTAAATAGTTTTGGTGTAGTTGAGTACGTTGATGGAATTGCACCAGGAATATTCTGTATCGTGAAAGGGCAAAACGAAGGAGTTCAACATGAGTTGAACTATTTAATGAAAAAAGGGGACAGAGATCATCATCTCTTGTATCGTCCTTATCATCTATGTAGTTTAGAAACACCATTGACGATTGCTCGTGCAGTCTTAGAAAATGACACTGCGATTGTTCCTATGGGGGCACCGATTTCAGAAACAGTTGCTGTTGCCAAACGTGATATCAAAGCAGGAGAGAAAATTGATGGCATTGGAGGCTATTGCGTCCGAGGTGTACTTGAAACGCATGCTGACATGAAGAAAAATGGCAATGTACCAATCGGTTTAGTTGGTGGTAGTTCAGTAGCTAAACGTGACATCAAAGATGGTGCATTCTTGACAGTAGATGATATCGAACTAGATGAGTCGACAACGGTGTTCAAAATCCGTCGATTACAAGACGAAACATTCGCATAAGAATAGGAGGGTGACGATGCATAAAACAAAAATAACCGAAATCGGCCATATTGTTGAAGATTTTGCGGAAGAATTTTTACTCGTTCTTTTTGGACCGGAAGCACCTCCTGAATTAAGAGATATTTGTGTTATCCATGAGAACGTGTCTAAACCAGAAAATGTGCTTAGAAAAAATGGTGCGCTAACGATTGGTCAAAATAAATATAGAATACTTGAAGTCGGCTCAGAAGCAAATGCGAATTATGAATCGCTAGGACATATCTCGATTTATTTTAGAGAAACTGAAAACAACGAGATTCTTCCTGGGGCAATTTTAGTGGAACCCAAAGTGTTTCCGACACTTGGTTTAGGAGACGAGATTACGATTGAGTAACATAAGGAAAGCCCGACTTATACGATATACCTAATTATTTGTCACCGCGATTGATCGATAGCCAAAAGAAAGAATAGTGAAATAATAAAAAAAGAATCACTCAAAGATTATTTGTCTTTGAGTGATTTTTTTTGCTTTTACTTGCTTTGATCAACTACGACAGGGATTTTAATAGGAAAGTAAAATAACGAAAATGAACCGTCTATTTATTGATTGATGGAATAAATATTCACAGTGGATGGATAATAATTGTATGTTTGACGGATACTCCTCTGAGAACACAAGAGAATCTGCTTATCATTTTATTTCTAAGAGAAAAGAGAATCATCTGAGGACGTAATGTTTTTCTATTTTCTTGAAACATTATAAACATCATTTGAGACAATAAAAACGAAGGTCTATTCATGAGTCATTCACATTGAAGTGTTTAATGTAAAAGTGAAGATTTTCCTATTCGAAAGATGTAATCGTTTTATTTAAGTGAAGGAATCAGTGCGAGATACTTAGCATAACAATGTTTTAATATCTCGTGTTTCTTTATTGATGTAAAAGGAATAATAAGAAGTTGCATTGAGTAAACATGAACTTTAATATACTAAATAAAAAAACGTTTGGTTATAATATAATTAGAGTTTTCTAATTATAAGTGTTGTTCAAATAGTAAAAAAGTTCATTTATCAATTGTTTTATGAGATAATTTATACATAAATTAAAATATGATTAGAGGATGGAAGGTGGATATATTTATGGTTAAACTGAACAAGAAAAAACTCATTGCAAATATACTTTTAAGTTCAATGGTATTAGCGCAAACAGTACCGACTTTTGCGAACGTTTTGGAGGATATCGATCCAATAAAACAAACGTTTGTTGAAGAAGAGACAATAGATGAAGAAATAGAAACCTTCGATGATGAAGTCTCAAATGATGAAACTACATCTAGCGAACTGGATCTTTTGACTGATGATAACAACGATGACAGTGATGTGGTCATGGTAACTGAAGAAACTGACCAAGAATCGTTAGAAGCACCAGAACTACTGCTTGAGGAGCAATTGCCGTTAGTTGAAGAGTTAGAGGAGACAGGAGAATCAGTTGTTGAGTCTTTCTTTTCAGGGGAGGGTGATGGTTCTGTCACTTCACCATTCCAAATCACTACTGAAGCAGAATTGAATGAGATGCGTGAGGACTTAACAGCGCATTATCGATTGATGAATGATATCACACTTACTTCAGAATGGCTTCCTATTGGTTATGGGACAACTTTAGCAACGAAATTTACTGGAAGTTTTACTGCTAAACCCGGAACAGTCATCCGCAATATGGTAGTTACTTCGGGAGAACAAGCGGGGGATCTGGGCAATCGCGGATTCTTCGGAGTGGTAGATGGTGCAACGATTTCGGGGATCACACTTGAGAATCCACGTGTTGTAGGCGGACTTTATGGGAATAATATAGGTGGATTGGTTGGACGAGTGACTATTCAAAAATCGATACCGACGACTATCACTGATTCTGCTGTCGTTGGAGGAAGTATCGAAGCGAGTGGAAGCTATGTTGGTGGGTTAATCGGATATATGGCGGATTATATGCAAGGAACTATTGTCGCTCGCTCGTCTTCTTCAGCAACGATAACAGTTAAAGCAAATCCTAACATGTATCCTCAAGCTGTTGGTGGGTTGATCGGAGTAAATGCAATTGAAGTTGTAGATAGTTATGCGACAGGAGATGTCACGGCGAATACTACCAATACTGGTGGCTTAATTGGTTTGAATAGTTTTGGGATAGTCAGCCGTTCGTATGCAACCGGGAATATTGATAGCCCGGAAAATATAAACGTGGGAGGGTTGATTGGCGGACACGACTACTACAGTACAGTAGAAGATTCCTATGCGACAGGAGATGTCATTGGAGGATTGAATGTCGGAGGTTTTATTGGAGCCATTCATCCCGATGCGTTTGGAGTAGCACGCAACTATAGTACAGGACATGTATCTGGCGTTGATTATGTTGGCGGTTTTGTCGGTAATGCCGGCTCTCTGGTAATCAAAAACAGTTATGCAATGGGTGATGTAACTGGAGATTCAAATGTGGATCATTTCGGTTTAGGTGGTACGAATAGCAACAATTACTACTACAATAACTCTGAGGCTTTATACAATGGGGTTCCAGTCGGTGGTCAAGTGATCGAAGATGTCATCGAACCTTTAGATGTCATTGAATTGCGCACACAAGCGACCTATGAATCAAGTAGCTGGGATTTCGGAAGTACTTGGGTATGGGATAGTGCAAGCAATTACCCTAAGTTAGGACTAGGTAACGAGATTGATACTTTACCGATTGATGCATTAGGAGAGACCCTTCAAGTATCTTACAGTGGAGCAGAAACAAGGATTCCGCTCACCGATGCCTTTTCTTTGTTCGGACGTGGTGGAAACCCAGATGATTATCTTTTTGAGACAAATGCCGACGGAGTGAGTATCTCAGCCGATGGTATGGATTTGATCTTGGAAATTTCTAGTGTTGGGATTTATGAAGTTACTGCGACACCAATCAGTCGTATCACTGTGTTAGAACCTGGGCAGAATTGGAATAAAGCGATCATCGAAGTGACTCCGGCTGAAATTGTGTTGGAAAAAGGTACGGTCTTTTCTCGTACGTTTAATGGAACGACAGAAATTGATCATTTCGATATGCCAACGTTAGCTGGGTTAGCGCCTGAAGATGAGGTGATTTGGCAAGAAGCTAGCTTCCAATATACGAATAGTGCTGCTGGAACGAATACGATCGAAGGAGCGAATTGGACCCTTGATTGGGGCACAGTCAACCTTTCCAACTATGATGTTACCGGCTTACCGACTCTGGAAAATGGTGAGTATCTTGTCACAGATGTCTTTGATGTCGAAGCAATCACCAAAGCAAACGGTGCATTTCTTAGAATTGACGAGGAATTAGCAAAACAAAACAATACCCATGAAGTAATCACCATTGCGGGTACCGCGCTTCTCCATCATGACGATACCCCAGATACACCAGGCGAGCACTGGTACCATGACCATGCGGATGAGTTGCTTCAAGATATAACTTTTCTGATTTATGACACAGACCCGCAAGCCACTCCGCTTGCACGAGTAGTAGCTTATGCGGATGGTGTAGCAGCGGTAGATGGGGTTTTTGTAGGATTAAGTGCCAACACTACCTATTGGATCACTGCAATTTCAGATGAGAGCGACAACTTTTTAGCAGGGGAAGAATCTGACCCAATCATGCTTAGCACGACTTCTCTAAGTGGAGGAGGAGAAGAACCTGGAGGAGAAAATGAATCTGGTGGAGCTGGAGGAGAAGATGGAACTGGTGGAACTAGTGAATCTGATGGAACTGATGGAACCGGTGGTACTGGGTCAACAGGTAATAATGTAAATGCTGGTACGCTGCCTAGTGGAACCAATCTAGCATCAAATCGGGGTAATAATCAGTCAGTGAGAGGCGGTAACCTTCCGAAAGCAGGTTCCACAGTTGGTCCTTGGATGCTTGTTGGGTCAGCAGCAATAGCTGTAGTTGTAGCTAACTGGGTAAAGCAAGCGAAAAAAGAATAGTGCACAAATTTTTGTTCAATTAACTGAATAACAAAGTGTAGGGAAATAACCCATAACATCCAGAATTCTTCTTGGATGTTGTGGGTTATTTAGTGAATTTGGTTGCTTTTGATACAATTTAAGGTAGCGATTTTTTAATTAAAGATGTTATTTTTTTATTTTATCTTGGCTGTTATGAATAAAATATTATTTTGGATATTTGTTATTAAAACAAAATAAAATAACGAATATCAACTATTTGTTCAATGATTACACGAGTGGATTTTTGTATGAATGTGTGAATAGTCACCTCATAAGTTATTATCTTTACCACAAAAATAATAAAATGATTTTATTATTTAATTTTAAGTGTAAAAACAAGTCATCCGATTTTTATTATACTAAATGGAAAACATTGTAACTGTTCGGTGAGGGCTATAGTTAAAGACTTATAGATAAGTCTTTCGAACATCATCCGACGATCTCTTGTTTAAATTTTCTATTACCTGATGCACGTCGACTTTATTAGAGAGTAAAATAGACGTTCATAAACATAATGATGTTTTAATATCGATTGTTTTCTTATTTTGCAACTGGTTCAATAAAAAAATAGTTCAGATAAAATATCTATTTTAAAATGATTGATAAAAAACATTTAGTTATAATATAATTAGAGTTATCTAATTATAAAAGCCTTTTAAACAGCTAAAAAATTTATTTTATTATTATTTTATGAGATAATAATATTGTTAATTAAAAAATAGTTAGAAATGAAAGGGTGGTTTTTATGGTTAGGTTGAGTAAGAAAAAACTGATTGCCAATATCTTTTTGAGCTCCATGTTGTTAGCGCAAACAGTGCCGACTTTTGCAAATGTTTTAGAGGTCAATGAGGCAATAAGTCACACAATTGTTGAAAAAGAAGCAATGGAGGAAGAAATCAATCAAGAAACATCAGAACAAATGATAGGGGATCAGTTGCCATTGTCTGAAGAGACAAGCGAAATGGCTATTGATCCTTTATTTTCAGGGGTAGGTAATGGTTCTGTCAGTTTTCCATTCCAAATCACAACTGAAGCTGAATTGAATGAAATACGAAATGATCTAACAGCGCATTATCATCTGATGAATGATATCACACTTACTTCAGATTGGATACCTGTTGGATATGGAGCAACTTTAGCAACAAAATTTACTGGAAGTCTTACAGCTGAGCCTGGGACAGTGATCCGTAATATGCGGGTTACATCTGGTGCCCAAGCTGGAGATACGGGCAATCGCGGTTTCTTCGGTGTGACTGACGGTGCGAGAATATCGGGGATCACACTCGAAAATCCACAAGTTTCGGGAGGGTTAAATGGTGAGGCGATCGGTGGATTGATTGGTCGAATCAACGATGTAAATTCAAAACCAACGACTGTCACTGATTCTGCTGTTGTCGGCGGAAGGATTGAAGCTAGTGGAGGTTATGTTGGCGGATTAGTGGGATCTATGGTAAACAGACTTCATGGAACTGCTGTTATCCGTTCTTCTTCTTCTGCCACGGTCACAGTAAACAGAGATCTGAATGATTCACCGCAAGCTGTTGGCGGATTGATTGGAGCAAATAGCAATACAGTGGTGGACAGTTATGCCACAGGTGATGTAACGGCTAATACATCCAATGTCGGCGGATTGATTGGGTATAATAGATATGGCCATGTCAGTCGTTCCTATGCAATGGGGAATGTGACTAGTACAGAAGGCAGTAATCATGGCGGATTGATTGGAATACAGCACATTTATAGTACAGTGATTGATTCTTACGCTACAGGAGATGTAGTTGGAATAACTGGCGTTGGTGGATTTATTGGTGGGATACATTCTCTTGCTGAACCAGTCGGACGAAGTTATAGTACGGGGTCTGTCGTTGGCGTTGCAAATGTTGGTGGATTTGTCGGGGATGCCGAATATTCCGAGGTTCAAAACAGCTATGCGATGGGGGACGTAACCGGAGAATCTAACGTCGATCATTTTGGTTTTAATAGTACGAACCTCCATAATTATTACTATAATCATTCGAAAGTATTAAATAATGGAGTTTATGTAGAAGGGCCTGTTACTCCAGATGTCATTGAACCATTGGATGTCATTGAATTGCGTACACGAAATACTTACGAATCTAATGGTTGGGATTTCGATAGTATTTGGGTATGGGATACTGAGACAAACTATCCTAAATTAGGTCTTGGAAGTGAAGTTGATACTTTGCCTATTGATGCGTTGGGTGAAACAGTCCAAGTACCGTATGGTGGAGTAGAAACGCGAATTTCCCTCTCAAATGCCTTTTCTGTATTTGGTCGTGGGGGCAATCCAGATGATTATCTCTTTGGGACAGATGCAGATGGAATTAGTGTTTCAGAAGATGGCCGCTACTTGATTTTGGAGATCACAAGTATTGGCACATACGAGATCACTGCTACACCGATCAGACGGCTCACTACATTAGAACCAGGACAAAATTGGAATAAAGCGATTATTGAAGTCGTGCCAGCTGAAATCCTTTTAGAAAAAGGAACAGTTTTTGCTCGTGGATTCAATGGGACGACAGAAATCGATCATTTTGCTGCGCCAACATTAATGGGCTTAGCACCTGGGGAAGACGTGATTTGGCTAGAAGAATCCTTCCGATATACAGATAGCATTACTGGAACGGATACGATCAAAGGAGAGAATTGGGCACTTGACTGGGGAGCTATTGATCTTTCCAATTATGATGTCACGAAATTACCAACTATGGAAAATGATGCCTACCGTATTGTCGATATCTTTGATGTCGAAGCGATTACGAAGGCAGCCGGTGCCTTTTTAAGGATTGACGAAGAACTAGCTGCACAAAACAATACCCATGAAGTAATCACGATTGCGGGTACCGCGCTTCTTCATCATGATGATACACCGGATACTCCTGGTGAACAATGGTACCATGACCATGTAGAAGAATTACTGCAAGATGTGACATTCCTGATTTACGATACAAATCCTCAGGTCAATCCACTTGCACGTGTTGTTACGTATGCAGATGGTATAGCAGCAGTAGATGGCGCTTTTGCAGGCTTAAATGCCAACACCACGTATTGGATCACTGCTATTTCAGATGAAAGTACCAACTTTTCACAAGGGGAAGAGTCTGAACCAATCATGCTCAATACAGCGCTTTCGGGAGGTAATGGCGGAGGAGGTAATAATGGCAATGGAGGAACTGGCGGAAATACTGGAAATAACGGTGGGGGACCTTCAGGAAATAATCAACCTGGTACTACCCCAAGTGGGAATCCTGCGGGAAGTGGCAATGGAAATATTGCTACTAATGCCGCCTCTACTAGAAGTTCTGGCAGAGGCGATAAATTACCGAATACTGGCGAAGTAGCTAGTACATTCGCACTGCTTGGTTTTGGAGCGGTAGGCACAGCTTTAGCTAGCTGGCTGAAACGTAAGAAAAGTAATTAAGCGATGACATAAAGATTGAGCTAATTGTGTATAGCGTCAAGAAATATTTCTATGAACCTAGAATTTGTTTTTCGGATTTTTAGGTTTTGGACTATTTCTGAGAACTAACATGATTGTCTCAATCTTTTTTTGTTGATTAAAAATGGATAGTGAAGATCAGTGAGTAGTCATACTACAGACAAACGTCGACTGCGGACTCAAACTTCTATTTGCTGATTCTTTCGAGTATACTATAAAGAAAGATCAAGTATGAGAGTCAAAAGAAACGTACTCATCAAAAAGGTAACAAATGCGCAGGCTACTTTCGTAAGTAGCAGCCAACACTTTTTGATTTGTTTGCTTGTTGCTCCTATTTGCTTAAAATAAAAAAATGGAGAATCACTATGACAAATATTTTATTAGTAGATGATAGTGCACTGATCACAAGCGGCTTAAAAATTATTTTAGAAAGTACAATAGATTTTCAAGTAGTGGGTATTTGTCATGATGGGCGCACAGCCATTGATTTTTGCGGAAAAAATCAAGTAGATATCGTATTGATGGATGTCCGAATGCCAGGGATGGATGGCGTCACCGCTACGAAACAGATTACGGAAGAATACCAGATACCTGTCATCATTTTAACTACGTTTGATGAAGATCGTTATATAGAAGAAGGGATACGTAATGGTGCGAGTGGTTATCTGCTGAAAACGACTCCTCCTGAAGCGGTGATTCAAGCAATCAAGAGTGTATTACAAGGTCAAACGATTCTTTCGAAAGAAGTCCTTGTGAAGGCAACGCAACAATCAGATAACAAGAATCAGCAAGAAGCAGATCTCTCCTTATTGACGGAGCGAGAGCAAGAAATTGCCTACTTAGTCGCAAAAGGAATGACGAATAAAGTGATTGCACAAACACTATTTTTAAGTGAAGGAACTGTCCATAACAATCTTTCAATGATTTTAAAAAAACTGAACTTGGATCATCGTACTCAATTAGCGATCTATGTTCTCACAGGTGAGGTCATGACGTAGATGCAAGCAATCAAATTATCGATCAACTTACTATCGATCATTGGTTTGATCGGACTGGTGGTCTATCAAACATCTTCCATCATTTTGATGGTTATCATTAGTTTAAGCATGTTGTGGTTGACCTTTTTTTTCTTAGGAGAAAGTTTTCAAAAATATCGACCGTGGTTTGTTACTTTGCAATTGATTACTGTTCTATTGAGTTTGATTTTTGTCGAACAAGCAATTTTTCTATTGCCACTTTCCTTGATGCAAGGTTATTTTTGCTTGCAAAAGTCATGGGTACTTTTATTTGTAGCCTTAGTCAGTTATAGTGTTGGCAGCTTTTTTCTCTCTTCCTCACTTTATTTTCTCTTTTTACTATGGGTCAGTGGGATGATCAGTATCGTTTGGGCTGCGGAAAAAATGATGAAACAGCAAGAAGAATTAACTGCTTCTTCCGATTATTTACGGATAGAACGAAACAAGTTATCAAAACTCTTTTCACAAAGCACTTTGAATGCTGAAGCGATGCAAAAAGAAGCAACATTAGTAGAAAGACAACGTATCATCCATGAAATCCATGACCATCTTGGACACGACTTAACGAGTAGTTTGATCCAAATAGAAGCGGCGAAGGTCATCAATCGAGAACAACCGGAACAAGCGCATCAATTATTGAGCCAATCTGCTGATCGTTTGAGAAAGTCGATCAACGAAGTCCGAAATGTGTTACATGACGAGCAACCAAAGAATGAAACCTTGAATATCAATAAAGTAAAGGCAGAACTCCAACGTTTCTCCGAGGCTCACCAGATTATCGTGGATTTCCAATATAGCGGTTCTTTAGATAAAATCAGTCGCTTTCATTGGCAGGTATTGGCGGCGAATTTGAAAGAATTCTTGACGAATACGCTGAAATATAGTGAAGCTTCTACGGTGACGGTGCGCCTACATGTGTATCAAAAATTTTTACGATTTGAATCGAAGAACAATGGAAAAAGGGCATTGGACTATCGTAAAGGTCTTGGGATCGTAGGAATGGAAGAGCGAACGGCAATGTTGAATGGTAAATTGTTGATCGATGGAACGAATGGATTTCACGTCACCACGATTTTACCTTTTGATGAAGAACATGAGATTTCTAATTCGTAAGTCATGAGAAACTGTACTATTGCAGCTTCTCTTTTTTTTATAAAATAAAGGAAAGGAGTGATTAAATGAATATACTGAGCGTGCAAAAATTGACTAAAAAATTTGGGCAGAAAATTGCTGTGGACGGTGTGTCATTTGAAGTACCTGAAGGAACGATTTTAGGGTTGTTAGGACCAAATGGCGCAGGAAAGTCAACCGTTATCAATATGATTACTGGTTTATTGAATAAGACATCTGGAACAGTTCAGTTGTTTTCAGAAGAGATGACCGAGGGAAAAAGAGAGCTTAGGCGAAATTTAGGGGTAGTTCCGCAAGAGTTAGCGATTTATTATGATTTGTCTGCTGAAGAAAATGTTCGCTTTTTTTGCGGGCTTTATGGAATCAGGGGAGAAGAACTAAAAAAGAATGTGGAAGAGGCATTGAGAACGGTTGATTTGTACGAACGAAGAAAAGAGCGCCCGAGTGCGTTTTCTGGTGGGATGCAACGACGATTGAATATTGCAATGGCGATTGCCCATCGGCCTGCTTTACTGATCATGGATGAACCTACGGTAGGGATCGATCCGCAATCTAGAAATTATATTTTAGATGCAATTGAAAATATGAAAGAAAATGGTACAACGATCATCTATACGAGTCACTATATGGAAGAAGTCGCACGTTTGGCAGATGAAATCGTCATTATCGATAAAGGACAAGTGATTGCTATCGGTAGTGAGGAAGAATTAGTGAATCTCGTCACGGATAAAATCAATCTCCAAATCACTGTAGAGAATCCAGAGGCATTGGATATAGAAGAAATCAATACTATCAATGGAGTCATCAATGTTTCACTCGACAAACAACAAGTACAGATCGTGACGGTGCTTGAAAGCAAATTATTGAATCAAATATTAATGATACTGATCAAGCAAGAAGTTAGAGTAGTCGATGTACTGCAACAAGCTCCAGATTTAGAAACCGTTTTTCTTAGTTTGACTGGACGTAATCTACGTGATTAGGAGGAGTGAGTATGAATGAAAAAATAATTATCCGTACCCTGATACAAAACTTTCGTGAGAAATCCAATTACATTTATTATCTTGCTTTTCCGATCACGTTGATGTTTATTCTAGGGGCAGTCCTCCAAGGTGTATTCAATAATGATATAACCTCTGATATGGAGCCATTGACGGTGCAATATCAAGTAGAAGATCAAGAAGTTCGTGAGATATTCCAGCAAGTGACTTCTTTTACTGAAGGTGCTATTCATTTTGAAGAAGTGGCAAACGAAAAAGAAGGATTAGCGAATATAAGACAACAAGAAGCGGACGCTTACTTGCACTTTTCAGATCATGTCGAGGTGCAGAGTCGGGAATTGTCCAATGTAGAAAAAACGATTCTTCAAAGCTATCTAGTAGAAATCGTACAGGAAATCAAACGACAAAGTATTATTAAAGAACAGCACTTGCCGGCAACCGCTGGCTTAGTTTCAGAAAACCAGTTTACAGATGCGATCGTCGTCGATCAAGAAAATCAACGAGAAACTGCAACGTCCTACCAATACTATGCGATTGCCATGATCAGTCTATTTGTTTTATATTTTTCTGAAATTGGTCTGAGTATGTTTCGAGAGGCACGACAACATGGAACCGTGCAAAGAGAATTAATCACACCACTTGGCCGTAAAACAATCATTTTTTCGACATTTTTCGGTCACTTCTTCTTTGGGATGCTCGTGGTGTTGATCTTGATGCTCATCTCTCAATTTTTATTTGATGTTCCTTGGTATCTAAGGTTTGGCTTTTCTTATCTCAACTTAATCGCACTTATGGGCAGTTTTCTCGCACTCGGTTTATTTTTAGAAACCATTGGGGATCGTGATGAAAAAAGAATTGGTTCTGGCGTTACCCAGATATTTATTCAACTCACTGGATTTTTAGGTGGTGCCTATTTTCCAACGAATGAAACAATGATGGGGTTCTCACCATTAGGTTGGGTCTTAGCATCTGTCAGAGAAAGTTTGTGGACCGACAATCCCTTGCAATGGTTAGGTATCTATGGGAATTTTGGGTTATTGTTTGTTTTACTCATGTCGTCAGTCGTCATTTTAGATAAAAGGGAGGTATTCTAATGAGAGATATCGTTTGGATCGTTAGAGAACGGTTGGTTCTTTGGAAAAATCGACCATTGCAAATCTTGTTTCTTTTAGGAATTCCTTTCTTGAGTGTCGTCCTTTATCTTTTTGCTTATGGAGATCAAGAAACGAATCTACTGACGGTAGGGGTAGTCGATCAAGATCGCTCATCCTATAGTGAATTGCTTATTGAAAGTTTGGCAAAACGAGTCAGCGTTCAGGAAATTGGTTCAGTAGAAGAAATCGATCAAGTTCTTTCACGGCAAAATGCGGTGGCAGTTATCACAATCCCTAAAGGCTACCAAGAAAATGTTTCTGAAAATACGAAAATTTCTCTCCGGACATTCCAAAAAGGAGAGTTGTTGGAGAATGTCGACCGGTTGATCCAACGTGCGTTAGCAGAAGTTTCTAGTATCCATTTGTTAGCAGAAGCTGGAGGGGAGGACGAACCGCTTGAACGATTGAAAGAATCGACAGAAATCGAGATCAATCAAGTAGATCAAAGCGCAACGACCGAACGAATGTCTGTGCAAATCGTTGGCTTTTTGTTGATGATGCTTCTTTTCCAAGCTGGTAATTTTGGGACAACGACGATCCAACAAGAACGACGCAATAAAATTTATACACGTTTGATGACGACTTCGGTAGCTAAAAGCACATATTTTATCGGGACAACGATCTTTGCGACATTGGCTATGCTGATCCAAGTGATTTTAGCTGTTGTCGTCATGACAAGTCTATTCAACATCGACCCTGGGTTAAGTGCTTTTGACTTGATTTGCCTACTAAGTCTATTTAGTTTACTAGCGGTAGGTTGGTCGATTGCGATTGGTGTGCTTGCCCCAAGTACAAGTGTGGCAGCAGCTTTACAAAGTATCTTGATTACTGTCACAAGTTTACTATCGGGTGCTTTGATCCCCCATGAGGTGATGCCAGAATTGATGCAGAAAGTATCGATGGTCACTCCACAATATTGGATCTTGACGATTATCAAAAACTTCCAATCAGGCCAAACATGGGGAGGAAATTATAGAGAAGTGCTCATCTTGGTCATTTATATTCTATTCTTTCTGAGTTTGGCGATATATGGATATACGAGAAGAACAAGGCAAGAAGTATATAGCTGATCCAAAAAAAGCGTGAAGCAATTCATGGTGGATACGCCAAATTAGAAGAAAAGTAAGAGGCCGATACAGAAGTGTTTACCCTCGAGAAATAAGACGCCAGCCACGAAAATCGTTTTTCAAATTTCTGTGGCTGGTGTCTTATTTCCGAAGAGGTTACTTCTGTTCCCGTCTTTATTCGATTTTAGGTGGTACGAGAGGCTAATCTTCCAGTCACTTGTTTTCCTAAAAAGAACTGGCTAAGATCAGTAGAACCATCAAATCTTTTTTTGCATTTATAGGAAAAGAAAGGCGAACGAATCGCTTTACAAACTGTATACTCATTTTAACGACAGAAACAAGGAGGGATATTATGGGCATCAGCCAACGCATCAGAAATATCTTTAGTCAAAATCAGGAATCAACCTTGACCATTGAAAATCAACAAACTTCTTTAAATGAGTTCGACAGAACGGTCAAAGAAGAAGTAGAGAAAATTCTAAAACGTCAGACAGACGGGGATTGGTCAAGTAAGGAAGCCGCAATCAACCGCCTCCAACAAGCAGAAAAAATTGCAAACAATTGTAAAAACAACGGACAAAATGAGTTGACCGAACAAATAACTAAGTATTACGATAAAAATTTCTATTTATCGGATTATATACATTTATGGTTAAGTATCGATAAAGAAAAACTTGAGCAATTTCAGCAACAGAAAAATCGAACAATCGAAGCAAATGTTGATGCTAGTGTTCTTACGAATTTGGTTCAGTCATTAGAAGAAACCGTTGATATACGAAAGGGAATCCTCCACTTCTGCTTACAGAACCCAAACTATAATCGACCGCTAAAGGATGAGATCAGAGAGGAAGTGACTCATCGAGCGAAACCCAGCTTTTTTATACTTGATCCGATGGTCCAAAAATATTTGAAAGACATGGACAAGCAAGAAATCACCATCCCATCAGTGAATGCTCAAGAAGATCCCTTGACTAATCTTTCATCCAAGAGCGTATCAGAAAAAAAAGAACATCTGGAACAAGAGCATGTTGCTCGACGAGTAGGTGTATTTGAACAGGTGAGGGTTCAAAATAGAAAAATGACCGTCATAGAAAAAAACAAGGAAACCCCAGAATTAGGAACAGCGTCACCAAAAGATAATCAGAGTCGAAAAAATCAGTTATCATCAGTGCTGGATGCTAGCAAGAATAGCGCCAGACAAAGAAATAAGAAGGCTATTATCATCGCGAATAGGAAAGTAACCATTTATCAAAAGAAACAAAAATCAATGCATACTAGAAGACGATTCGTCTTTATTCGAAGTCAACTGAGAAAACTTAATTTCAGAAATCGACAAAAGATAAGTTTCTCAAAACAGCAAGCAAAAGCAAGTAAGCAAGTAAGAAGTAGACGAACCGATTACTTTAACTATCTTAGATAAGGGGAAAGCAAGGTGTAAAGTTTGTCCGATTGGATGATTGCTTTAATAGTAAATAACTGAAACGCTTGGCATTTTACTTTTTCTTAATGAATTATCCTAACAAAAGACAAATATTATAGTGAAAATTCTTCAAACTTTTCTTCTATTCTATATACATACCAACCAACAACCCTATACTTTTTCATTTTTACTCCTCAAGTAAAAATAAACTCCTAGACCGCGGCTACCCACCGCGGTCGCTTTTTTGTTCTATGATGAACTCCTGTGAATCTGCCACCGTTATCCTTATTTTTTGCTATTGTAAACGCTTGCTTTAAATTAGAAAATAAAGGAGCAAGTAAGAAACAAAAGATGATTTCTGTAGTGAGCAGATCGAACAATCAGTGAAAGGGGAATAAACATGATCAAAAAAGCAGTAAAAATGAAGTTGTACCCAGGATATGAAGCAGAGTATCTCAAAAGACACAATGAATTGTGGCCGGAGATGCGTGAAATGTTGGCTGAACATGGTGCGCACTCTTATTCGATTTTTCTTGATCCAGAAACAAATACTCTCTTTGGATATTTAGAAATTGAAGATGAAGAAAAATGGCGCCATGTACCAGAAACAGAAATCAATCAAAAGTGGTGGGTGTTCATGGAAGATCTGATGGAAACAAATCCCGACCATTCTCCAGTGACTGTCGAATTGAAACATGTTTTTGATCTACATCATAAAGTTTAAAGAAAAAAGCGCTGAAGAGGGCAACAAAGCCAGCTTTCAGCGCTTTTTTATCAAATAGGATTGATTGAGTGATCCTATTGTGTATTCTCTATTTCTTCTAACTCAAGACTTAGATTTTCCCATTCAGTCAACTTTTCTTCTTGTTGCTGATGGGCTCCATCAAGTGCTTGATTTAGTTCATTCAATTTGACATGATCATCTAATACAGCAGGAGAGACCATCTGTTGTTCAAGTGCTGCAACTGTTTCTTCTAGTTGAGCCATGTCTTCTTCGATCTGTGTGATTTTGCGTTGCAAGCTCCGCATCATCTTTTGTTGTTCTTTGCTTTGGAAGTAGGTGGACTTGTTGGTTGAAGTCGTGCTGATCTCAGGTTGTTCAGCTGCCAATAGCTCCGCAATTTCTTCTTCTTCTTTTTTCTTTTCTAAATAATAATCATAGTCCCCCAAGTAGACTTTGCTCCCATTTTCTGAGAGTTCAATGACTTTAGTGGCGATACGATTGATGAAGTAGCGGTCATGGGAGACAAAGAGTAGTGTCCCTTCATAGTCGATCAACGCATTTTCCAACACTTCTTTATTATCGATATCTAAGTGGTTGGTTGGCTCATCTAAAATCAAAAAGTTCTCTTGATTCATTGCTAGTTTCGCCAATGCGACACGTGCTTTTTCCCCACCACTTAAAAGAGGAATCGTTTTTTCAACATCTTCACCAGAAAATAAAAAAGCGCCTAAAATCGAACGGATATCTTTTTCTGGAACGGTTGGATGTTCATCCCACAATTCAGCTAGAATCGTTTTATTAGTGTGCAGTTCCGCTTGTCCTTGGTCGTAATAACCAATGCTGACATTCGTACCAAGTGTTTCTTTTCCACGGATGAAAGGCAACTGTTGGATGATCGATTTCAATAAAGTAGATTTGCCGATTCCGTTTGGTCCCACTAATGCGATTGCTTCTTGACGACGGATATCCAAGTTGATCGGTTCAGATAGCACCGTTCCATCGTAGCCAATAGCGGCATCTTCTACTTGCAAGACAACATTTCCAGAGGGTTTTGCAACGTTGAAGAGAAAATGTGCTTGCTTCTCATCCCCCTGTGGACGGTCTAATCGTTCCATTTTTTCTAGTGCTTTTCGACGGCTTTGGGCACGCTTTGTCGTTGAAGCACGTACAAGATTTCTAGCAACAAAATCTTCGAGTTTATTGATTTCTGTCTGTTGTTTTTCATAGGCTTTCCAATCAGAAGCTAATTGTTCAGCTTTCATATCTAAATATTTGGAATAATTTCCTTTGTAGTGACGCATCTTTTTCCGACTCAGTTCATATACCTCAGTCGCAACCTTATCCAAGAAATAGCGGTCATGGGAGACGATCAGAAGGGCACCAGTGTAACTTTGCAAATAGTTTTCCAACCAAGCAAGTGTCTCGATGTCCAAGTGGTTCGTTGGTTCATCCAAGATCAAGATATCTGGATGTTGTAAAAGCATTCTCGCTAAAGCTAATCTTGTTTTTTGACCACCAGATAACGTATCGATTCTTTGCTCGTAAAAAGACGGATCAAATTTGAATCCATGTAATACGGAACGAATCTCATTTTCATAGCTATAGCCGTTCTTATCAGAAAAATCATGTTGTAATTTATCATATTCTTTCAAGAAGGATTGATAAGCCGGCGTGTCAGGGGTACCTTCACTGATGAATACTTCAAGGTCACGCATCCGTTGTTCCATCAACCGTACGTCTTCAAATGCTTTTAACATCTCGTTCCAGACTGTTTCAGTTGAATCTAATCCTGTATCTTGGGCCAAATAACCAAGGGTAGCTGTTTTGTTTTTTGCGATATTACCTAAATCTGGCGCTTCGATACCAGCAATGATCTTTAACAATGTCGATTTACCGGCGCCGTTACGTCCGACTAAAGCGATACGTGCGCCCGTTTGGATCTCTAAGTGGATATTTTCAAATAAAATCTCTGCGCCAAAATGGCGAGCGATTTGATTGGCTTGTAATAGTATCATCGAATCCTCTTTTCTACTTTGTGAATTCTCCTAGAATTTCATGGTCTTTTTCTATTGTAGTCTACCACAAATTCATAGTTACTGCGAGGTTCTAAGAAGATAGGAAAATGAGAATAAGAATAAAAATTCACAATATACAAGCAACGAAATTGATTTTTTTGTGTAAGTACTGATATGATGTATAAATCGAGAAGAAATACAGTGGAGGTAATGAAGTGAAAGACCATGTAATTCCAAAGGCAACCGCAAAACGCCTGCCTTTATATTATCGTTATTTAAGAATCTTGAATAACGCAGGTAAGAAAAAAGTTTCATCAACTGAACTAAGTGAAGCAGTCCAAGTAGATAGTGCAACGATCCGTCGTGACTTTTCCTATTTCGGCGAACTAGGAAAACGTGGTTACGGTTATGATGTAGAGGACTTGATGCATTTCTTTGCAAAAACCTTGAATGATGACCAATTGACGAACGTTGCATTGATCGGGGTCGGTAATCTAGGAAGTGCCTTGTTGAAATATAAGTTTCATCAAAGTAATAGTATCCGTGTCAGCTGTGCTTTTGACGTGAACCCTGAAATCGTGGGTCGGATCGTTGATGGCATCCCAGTCTATCCGATGGATGACATGATCGAACAAATCAAGATCCAACAAATCGAAGTGGCGATCTTAACGATTCCTGCTGAAAATGCACAAGAAGTCGTGAATCGATTGACCGAAGCTGGGGTCAAAGGGATATTGAACTTTACATCTGCTCGACTCAATGCACCAGCAGAAGTGTTGATCCAAAATGTCGATTTGACGAACGAGTTACAAACTTTGATCTACTTCTTACATTCCGATGCGTCCTTGCACGAGAATGACGACAACGAATAATCGGAAAACAAAGAAGATTCAAACCGTAAATGACAAACTATTTTTCTGTTCACTAGAAAAAATAGTTTGTTTTTTTATAGTCCTTTTTAGAGATGGATAAAAATAAGAAATGTTTTGCTTCATTGGCGACTATTCAATTGGAAACTTAGTAAGATAAAAGCTGAAAACTTCAAAATTTACTATAGTGATATATTGTTTCTGTGTTATAATAATACTTCACCAAAAATTCGAGGGAATACGGGAGGATCAGCGATGCAGGAATATATCAGGATACATAATGCAAGGCAGAACAATCTGAAAGGGTTTGATTTACAAATCCCAAAAAGAAAGATCACGATTTTTACAGGTGTCTCCGGTTCGGGAAAATCTTCAATCGTTTTTGATACGATTGCCCAAGAAGCGGGAAGACAGCTCAATGAAAATTTCTCTAAATTTGTGCAAAATTTCTTACCTAAGTATAGTCAGCCAGAAGCAGACGCCATCGACAATTTATCCATGGCAGTTGTCGTAGATCAAAGTCGTTTAGGTGGGAATTCTCGTTCTACATTAGGAACGATCACAGATATCAATCCACTGATTCGCTTGCTTTTTTCTCGTATTGGGACACCACACTTAGGTCCCGCTTGGAATTTTTCGTTCAATGATCCTCACGGCATGTGTCCAGCCTGTGAAGGAATCGGGCGAATCGTTGGATTGAACTTAGATAAAGCGCTAGATTTAGAAAAATCGTTGAATGAAGGAGCGATTTTGCTTCCAGGCTACAAAGTCGGATCTTGGTTATTGAAGTCTTTCACGAACACAGGTTTTTTTGACAATGATAAGCCATTAAAGGACTATTCAACAGAAGAAATGGAAAAATTCTTGTATGCTTCAGGAGAAAAAATCGATTCGTTGTATATGGATGGAATGAGTTCGACCTATGAAGGATTAGTGGCTCGTTTCAATCGTTCAAATATCAAAGGTGGCAATGAAAGCTCTGCTGCGACCCAGAAAAAAATCGCAGCGTTCATGGATGAACAAAGATGTCCAGAATGTCAGGGAAAACGATTCAATCAAAAAGTGTTAGACTGCAAGATCAACGGGTATTCGATCGCAGATTTCTTAGGGATGCAACTGGATGAACTCCTAGAAATATTGCCTGGGATCACGGATGAAATGATCCAACCAGTGTTGAAAAATCTCCAATCACGACTGCAAGATCTGATCAATATTGGGTTAGATTACGTTTCTCTAGATCGGGAGACAGCGACTTTGTCGGGAGGAGAAAGCCAGCGAGTGAAAATGGTCAAGCACTTATCTTCCAGTTTAAATGATGTCATATATATCTTCGATGAGCCTAGTATTGGTTTGCACCCACGAGATGTCCATCGCTTAAATGAACTGCTGATCAAACTGCGTGATAAAGGAAACACCGTCATTGTCGTAGAACATGATCCCGATGTCATCAAAGTGGCTGATCATATTATTGACGTAGGACCAAAAGCTGGAAAAAATGGTGGATACATCACTTATGAAGGTAGTTACGAAGGGTTACTAGTTTCAGATACATTAACTGGAAAAGCCTTTGGACAAATGACAGATTTCAAACAGGAACCAAGAAAAACAGACAAGTTTATTGAAACCTCAAAATCGACATTGCATAACCTTAAAAATACTTCTCTCAGAGTACCATTAGGTGTTTTTACAGTGGTGACCGGAGTAGCTGGCTCAGGAAAAAGTAGTTTAGTTAACGGCGTATTTGCCAAAGAGTATCCGGAAGCAATCAATATCGATCAGTCTGCTGTTGCAGGGAATATTCGTTCCAACCCAGCGACTTATTCAGGGATCATGAACGATATCCGCAAGGTCTTCTCGTTAGAAAATAATGTTTCTGCCGGACTGTTCTCTTATAATTCAGAAGGGGCATGTGAAACTTGTAAAGGACATGGTCACATCAAGATGGAATTGTCTTTTATGGATTCTGTAGAGGTTCTTTGCCAAGCTTGTGGCGGTAAACGATTCAAAGAAGAAGTTTATCAGTACAAATTAAAAGAGAAATCGATCGATGAAGTACTGGCGATGAGTGTGACTGAAGCGGTGGCATTTTTTGAAGAAAAATCGATTCAACGAAAATTGAAACAAATTTTAGAAGTAGGGCTAGGTTATATGACGTTGGGACAACCGCTAAATACATTGTCTGGAGGAGAATGTCAACGGTTGAAACTAGCGAAGGAATTAAGTAAAAAAGGCAATATCTACATCATGGATGAACCCACGACAGGTTTACACATGGCAGACATCAAGAGTATCTTGGAAATCATCGAACGGTTGGTCAATAAAGGAAATACGGTCATCGTCATTGAGCATAATCTGGAAATCATGAAGGCGGCAGATTGGTTGATCGATGTGGGGATCGATGGCGGGATTCGTGGTGGCGAGATCCTTTACGAAGGAATACCAGAAAAAATCAGTACTTGTGAACAGTCGATCACAGCTCATTATTTAACGGGTGTTTAACTAAAAAGAAGTACCAGTCAT
>NZ_PUAP01000032.1 GCF_002947535.1 Enterococcus mundtii | reverse complement strand
CAGTTGTATATGGTAACCACATCGATGAATTATTGCGTAATTTAAACAAAGACTAATGTTCTGACGAGTTGACTCGTTCGTATCAATGGTCAATCAGAGGTCGGGACAGAAGTGTTCAGCCTCGAGAAATAAGGCGCCATCCACGAAAATTGTTCTTCAAATTTTTGTGGATGGCGCCTTATTTTCCGAAGAGGTTACTTCTGTTCCCGCCGTTTATTCGGTTTTAGGTGGTGGGAGAGAAATAAGGCCCCATTCCCTTTTTTGTCGTTGCCATTATTTACATAAACGAGAGATTTTGGATTAATTTCTGGTAAATTTTGTAAATTAGTAAAATAAAAAAATAAAAAATATTTCTTTGCGTACTTTATAAAAGAGACATTTTCGGAGTCTTAATGATAACTCCGAAAACACTATTGATAGAGTGAGGCGAAGCAATGAACTGGCAAACATTACTAACAAAAAATGCACAGAATATCTTTTTATTGATCAACCAAATGAAAGATCTGACATGGAAGAAAAGTGACTTAGCTAAAAGGATGGATGTCGATGTCAAAACGATCGATCGTTATTTGAAGCGTTTGAAATCAGAGGATTATCCTTTAGAACTAGCTTATAGGAAAAAAGAAGTCCAATTGGTCTACCATCAAGCATACAATGAGCCATTTCTTTTATTTGAATTTTTGATCCGATCTGATTCTTTCTGTTTACTACGGGATCTGATTTTACAAAGGGATTACTCCTTCGAATATGATCGTTCCGCACAAGAACGATTGAAAAAATGGTTGGGGGATTATCATCTTTCTTTTTCCTACAAAAAACGACAAATCTACGGTTCTGAACGAAAAATCAGATATTTACTTTTTTGTTTTCTCAAAGAGTTCCCAACTTTTTTTAAGGAAGACAAAGATCAAACCTTTTCAGAACTATTCATCCAACTACTGGATCAGCGACCTCAAGGGACAGATATTGAGATTTTCACGAATCATCAATTGTTCTTCTATGAGATTTTTCCAGAACTACTCTTTCGCTCTGAACAAAAACTTTCCACAAAAGAAAAAAACTATCGAGCCATCGTGCGACTGAATGGCCATTTGATCACAGACAAGCGGTGGGAAAGGATTGAAAAAACTTCCGTCTATCAAAAATTATCAATCGTCACCGAAAAATTAGATTCGTTATTTTGGTTGACGAATGATTTTGAGAGTTCCAATAAAAAGAAAATAACAAGAGTACTATTTCAAGAGTGGTTGAAATATTCGATCGGACTCCATGACCGCTTTATCCCCGAAGAAGCTATTGCTTATCAAGCTTTAGCAGATACAATCCCTAATTTTATTGAAAAATCAAACCAGTTCCGTATCGCTTTGCAACAAGCCTTGTTTCAGCCAACTGCTGAATGGGCAAGGATGTTGCTGAAATTGTTGAATGAACGAGGCTACTTAGAGATGTATGCACCGGAAGTGAAAATCGTGTTCTTTTTCCGTTATGACCATGAAGAAGCTAGGCGACTTGCTGCAATCTTAGATAAAACACTACGTCATCGCAAGCGAACATCGATCCATGTGTGTACCAGAAGTAAGCCACCTAGTTATGCTCAACTTGTCATCACAGATCACTTTTTTTCTGCTAGTCTCACTAGTGATCAGAAAACTTATTTTTATCAAGATTCACTAGGGATCGAAAGACTACTATCAGACATCGATTATTGGATCGATACAAAGATAACTTTTACAAGTAAACGAATCATCGAGCGCTAGAATATGCTATAATGGACTGGAAAAACAAAGGGGGAAAATCCATTGGAATTAAAGAAGCTAGAAGTACCTACATCTTCGATTACAGAAGTGAAAAGATCGCCGATGGATGTGTTTGACCAAGCTAGAAAAGCTGAAACAGGCGTATATATTTTTAATCGTGAAAAAGTTGCTGGTGTGATGTTGACCCAAGAGCAATATGAAACATTGTTGCAAGAGTTAGCTACGCTTCGCCAACTCGTTGCGACAGGAACTGAAGAAACAAAAGCAAGTGAATCAGTAACAAACGAACCATTTACAAAAAATCGCACGGCCATCGTCTCCACTTCTGAATCGTTAGAAGAATTAGTTAGCGCCTTAAAACAATATTTAGTTACAGGTGTGTCTATCTCTGCTAAAAATCTTGATGAACGAATGGTAGCATTAGGATTCATTACGAAGAAGACCGGTTTTGGCGGTGTTGTCGATATGCTCAATGAATTGACAGAGACGGGTAAAATCAATTACCAACTAAGAAAAAAACCAAATGGTAAAATCGTGATCGCAGAAATCATCGGTGAACAAGATAGTCAATCTCAATTATTCGATAAACTGATCATCAAAAAAATTTATTTACATGAAATATAAAAAATTACGGTGAGTTGCCTTGACTGCTTCGCCAAACATTGTACCTCGTTTAAAAAGAGTATAAAAATAAAAGTAAAGTATCCACAACGATCGCTAGCTGTCTTTGGGTACTTTACTTTTATTTTGCTGTCTGAAAAAGTTAACGCTTACTTTGTTTGCCTACGAGAATAAGCAAATATACTTCCCCAAATGATCCCTAATAACTGTGGCATTAAGTAAACCCCAGCTAGAAGTAGAATGATTTTTTCAGGAGAGAAGGGATGATATAAAAAATGCCATTCTGTACATTTGGCAAAAAATAAATAAGAGGTGATCGTAGAGCAAAGATTGCCAAGAAACAATGTCTTTAAACGATTGGCTCGCTTTAATGCAAAACCAAGGAGAAAAGCCAAAAACATCAATAGTATAAATAGGTTGACCGAATGATAATAATAATCAAAAAGTAGTGCAAGATAAAAATAAGGTACACACATCAATAAATAAATTGTTTTTTTTATGTAGCATAATCGCAAAGGTACATTCCTCCAAATCTTTCCCTTGTTTTTTATTGTAAAATCAAACAATGAATAATCAATTCTTTTTAGAAATATTCTGAATAAAATGAATAAAATCTCATTGCTTTATACTTAAAAAACTAGTCTTTCCCCTCAGTTTTTTTAGAGAAATAGAATATAGTATGATAGATGGAGTGTCTTTTGGGAGGTTTTGTATGAAAAAGAGAATAAAACTAGAACAATTGTATTTATTTCTTTGGTTTTTCCCAATTTTTCTTTTGCCTTTTACATGGGTGAATGCAGTGGTACAAGGTGCTGAGATTCTAGGCATCATCAATGGAAGTGGCTTTATTATTTCCAAAAATTTTCCGACATTGACCCTTTTTTATTTTTTGATCAGTGTGAATTTGATCGTTTCAAAAACATTTATAAAAAAGTATAATTGGCATTTGATCCAGTTTTCTTCTATGCTGGTCTTTACATCTTATTTCTCGATATTACCGAGGATCATCATCGGTCCGAATGGATTAAGTGAAAGTGGACTAAAAGATACAAGCTATTCTGCGATGTATTTTTTGACCATCAAACCTTGTTTTTATATAGCGATTGTTTCCTTTGCGTTAGCAGTCGGCCTATTCTATTATACAGAGATCCGTGAAAAATCCATATTTATGGAAAAGTTATAGTTTTTTTGTAGGACGTCCATTTTCGGACGTTTTTTTGTTTTACGATATATTTACACAACTTAACAATAACTTTACATATTCAATATCTAGGATTTACAGTACCCTGATACAATCAATTTGTAACTAAGAAAGGGGCATACAAATGAAAAAAGTTTTATTTTCTTTAGGAGTATTAGGTTTTATCTTAGCTGGATGTGGTTCTGGTTCAGGAAGTACGGATGGATCAGCAAGCAACTCGGCTAGTTCGGATGATCAAGTAAAAATCGTAGCGGTCGGTTCAACCGCTTTGCAACCTTTAGTTGATGCTGCACAAGAAATGTTTACACAAGAAAATCCCAACTATCAGATTTCTGTTCAAGGTGGCGGAAGTGGAACAGGACTTAGTCAAGTAGCAGCAGGCGCTGTAACAATCGGAAATTCTGATGTATTTGCAGAACAAAGAGATGGGATCGATGCAAGTAAATTAGTAGACCATCGCGTAGCAGTTGTTGGAATGGCACCAATCGTAAATAAAGATACAGGCGTTGATGATATTACAAAAGAACAATTGATCGACATCTTCACTGGCAAGATCACTAACTGGAGTGAATTAGGCGGAGCAGATCAAGAAATCAACGTCATCAACCGTGCAAACGGAAGTGGAACACGTGCAACATTTGAATACTGGGCATTAGATGGCGCAGTGCCAGTACAATCTCAAGAACAAGATTCATCTGGAACAGTTCGTCAAATCGTTTCACAAACACCAGGCGCGATCAGCTATTTAGCTTTCTCATATTTAGATGATTCTACTCAAGCGTTGAAAATCAACGGCGTAGAGCCAACTCCTGAAAATGTCTCAGACAATAGCTGGGAAATTTGGTCTTATGAGCATATGTATACAAATGGCGAGCCAGAACCAGAAGTGAAGAAATTCTTAGACTTCATGATGACTGATGCCGTTCAAGAAGGACCAGTTAAAGATTTAGGCTACCTACCAATCAGTTTGATGCAAGTTGAACGTGATGCAGAAGGTAACTTATCATAAGATTGAATACATCTTTCAATCAAAAGTTTATTCATAACGACTACCATTGATCATTAAGCTTAGATCCCAATTGAGGATCTAAGCTTTTTTTAGTTAAAAAAGCTGATCGATCCCTCGATGTTTTCGATTTTTTCCATATGACAGTTTTGAAAGAAGAATATCAGGTATATCTGAGGATTTATTTGACGAAATAACGTATGGTTAAAGAGTAGAAAAAAAGTTGAGGGATTAGTTATGAAAAGAAAAGAAAAACAGCGAGAAAAACAGTTACAACAAATGTTGGCACAATTAGAACGCATCGAGCCTAACAAAAATGAAGGGCTGACAGACAAACAGGTACAGGAGCGGATACGTGTTGGCGCTGTCAATCAAGCGACGAGTCCTACATTTAAAACGAACAAACAGATCGTGATGGAGAATGTCTTTACTTATTTCAATCTGATTTTTTTAGTCTTAGCTATTCTTTTATGTGTCGTCAACTCCTATAAAAATTTGACTTTTTTACCAGTCATACTGGCAAATACTGGAATTGCGATCTATCAAGAGATCCATTCTAAAAAAATCTTAGATCAGTTAAGCATGTTACATGCCGCAACAGTCAAGGTATTACGGAGTGGTCAAGAACAGAAGATAACTATTGAAGAATTAGTGCTAGATGATCTTGTCATTCTAAAAACAGGAGACCAGATCCCCGCGGATGGAAAGATCATAGACGGCAGTCTACAAGTGAATGAAGCGCTATTGACTGGTGAAGCAGATGAGATAACTAAGGAAATCGGCGATGAATTGATGTCGGGAAGCTTCATCGTAGCGGGTAAAGCGAAGGTTCAGTTGACACGAGTCGGCAATGAATCTTATATTGCTAAATTAACGATGCAAGCAAAAGAAATGGGTACTGGAGAACAATCAGAGATGATTGCTTCGTTAGATAGGATCATCAAATGGGTGGGGATCATTATTATTCCCATTGGATTGACCTTATTTTCTCAAAGCTATTTTTACAATGGTAATACATTGAGAGAGAGCATTGTGTCGATGGAAGCTGCGTTGATCGGGATGATTCCTGAAGGGCTGTACCTACTCACAACGATTGCACTAGCAATGAGTGCGACACGCTTAGCGAAACAACAAGTGTTACTTCATGACATGAAAAGTATCGAAACATTAGCACGAGTGGATGTATTATGTGTCGATAAAACAGGAACGATCACTGAAAATGCGATGGACGTTCAGCGTGTGCTGATTCCTGAAAATCCTTTAGCAAAACAAACAGCAGATCAGTTGGATGAATTACTAGGTGATTACGCACAGGCAATTGAAGCTGACAACGAAACGATGCAAGCAATCAAAAATTACTTCACGAAGCATTCTGACAGAGAGGCAACAGGAATCTTACCATTTTCTTCTGTGAGAAAATATAGCAGCGTGACATTTACGGATAAAACGTATGTCCTTGGGGCACCAGAAATGGTCTTGCGTGAAGCGTTCACGAGTTATGCTTCTGAATTTAGTGCTTATACGGATCAAGGCTATCGTGTATTAGTTTTCGGTGAATACCAAGGGGTACTGTCACAAGAAGACTTGGAAGAAGCCGTTATTCCATTAGGTTATTTATTGATTGCCAATCCAATCCGTCAAGAAGCGAAAGCAACGTTTAATTACTTTAAGAAACAAGAAGTTGCTATCAAAGTGATTTCTGGTGATAACCCAGCGACAGTTGCTCATGTTGCAACACAAGCGGGTATTTTGAATGCTGAGCATTATGTGGATGTTTCCTCGTTAAGGGAAGAAGAATTTCCAGAAGCCATGGAAAAATATACCGTCTTTGGTCGTGTCAAACCAGAACAGAAAAAGGAGTTTGTCCGTTTACTAAAAGAGAAGCATACGGTGGCGATGACTGGGGATGGGGTAAATGATATCTTGGCGATGAAAGAAGCCGATTGTAGCATTGCGATGGCATCAGGAAATGAAGCGACGATGCAAGCTGCACAAGTGGTCTTATTGGAATCAGATTTTTCCAAAATGCCAGAGATCGTTGGCGAAGGACGACGTGTCGTGAACAATATCGAACGTTCTGCCAGTCTCTTCTTAGTAAAAAATATCTTTTCATTTTTACTGTCTGTTTTTTCTGTTCTATTTGCTTTTACTTACCCATTAGAACCTTCACAAATCACATTGATCAGTTTATTTACGATCGGGTTACCTTCCTTTTTATTAGCTCTGGAAGAAAACGAGAACCGGATCAAAGGCCGATTCATTGAGAATGTCTTGGAAAAAGCCATTCCTGGTGGTTTGACCGATATGATGGTGGTAGGGGCTTTAGTCGTGGGTGGTTCGATTTTGAACCTTAACAAAACTGACACTTCGACAGCTTCCACCATGTTGCTGATCGTCGTTGGCTTTTTAGTTCTTTATAAAATCTGTCAACCATTGAACCAATTTCGAACACGGATCATGCTGTTTTGTGCAAGTGGAATCGTCTTTTCTGTTGTCTTCTTGCATAAACTATTTTCAATATCAGCCATTTCTCCAGTGTCTATCTTAATGGTGGTCATGCTCTTTTTCGCAGCCGAGTCCATCTTTCGACAGTTGACCTTTTTCGTGGAAAAATATTTGCATTTAGATAAGATCGATACGACACGTACGAAAAAACGTTGGAGAAAAGTATTCCCATTTTTCAAGAAGTGAGCCAAGATTTGTTGGGTACAAAGAGATAGCGTCAACATCCTAAAACAGAAGTGTTTTTGGATGTTGACGCTTCGTTCATTTATACCTACCAAGTCCACGATTAATTGATTTTAGGGATCGTCACAATAAAGGTAGAGCCGATACCAGGATGACTCTCGATTTCCACTGTACCATGAAGTAAGTTCACGTATTCTTTCACGATCGACAATCCTAATCCTGTACCACCAGAATGACGACTGCGCGCTTTATCCACACGATAAAAACGTTCAAAGATGCGTTCTTGATCTTCACGATCGATACCAATACCAAAATCTTGTACAGAGAAAATCAGCTGATCGTGGCTTTCGTAGCGAATGATGATCTCACTTTCTTCTTTTGAATATTGGATCGCGTTTTCAAACAAGTTTTTGATGATCGGGTAAAGCAAATCAGGATGTGTCGTAAAGGCAGTATTTTCTCCAATCAATTTGATCGTCAACTGCTTTTTACGGATCATTGGTTGATAGCTTTGGATCACCTGTTGGAAATAAGGCTCCATATAGATCGTTTGGGTTTCATGTAAACTCTCTTCGTCTTTTGATAACTGAATGATTTCACGGATCAGTTTGTCTAAACGGATGGCATCTTTTTGCATGATCAATAGAAATTCAGTCAGTGTTTCAGGGTCTTCTTTTGCGCCGTCCAATAAAGTCTCAGTAAAGCCGATCAAAGAAGTGACTGGTGTTTTTAATTCATGCGAGACATTGCCGACAAAATCTTTTTGCATTTTTTCTAAATGTCTGACTTTTGTCAGATCGTAAGCAACGCCTAGTATTTGTCCAGTATCTTCTGAACTATTGAAATAACGCAAGCTGATATCTAGTGTTTGCGTACCGTCAGCAATCGTGACTTCTTGATGAACGATTGGTTCAGTCGGAGAAACTTGATGGATCAATTGGATCAATTTTGGTTCTCGGATCACTTCTGTGTAATGTTGATTTTCTTGATAATCTTTGACACCTAAATGGACTTGCATTTTTGGATTAAGTAGTCGCAAGGTGGCATTCGAGTCAATCAGAAAGACACCGATCATCAATTCATTCAACAAGCTGTATAATTGTTCTTCCGTCGTCGTATAGGCGCGATACATTTTGGACATCTGTTCACTCAAGCCATTGATCGTCTGGTACAATTCTTCCCATTGATCAGAAGTCTGCATGATGATCTCCGTTTGTTCTGGATTCTTGACCATCTTTTTCAAAACAGGGATCACTGTTTTGAGTGGTTGGTTCCGTTGGTAAATCAGATAGTAGATCATAAATGTCAATAAAAGAAAGAAAACCAAGAAGAAACCGAATACCCACCGGCGAAAACTTTCTGTTCGAGGAAGAAAGCCACTTGTAGGCTCAGCGATACGAATGATCGCTACCAATTTTCCGTTGACTTTGATGGGCAAGGCGACATAAAGTAATTCCTCATTCAATGTCGTACTCTTACGAAGAGAAGTGCCAAGCGTACTTCCTTCTAAAATCGCTTTGATTTCCGGTCGTGTTTTTCTTTGTTCATGCAAAGAAGATTCTTCTGTGTCATAAATGATCGTGCCAGTTTGGTCGATCAACGTCACTCGTTCATTGGATTGATGGACAAATTCATCCAATACGGCTTTATTATTAGCAGAATCAGGATTCTCGACGTCTAGTTGACGTGCCAATAGCTGCGCTTTTTTTGTCAAATAACTTTCTTGTTGTTCAATGATCTGTTGCTGGAAATAATGGGAGATGATCTGCCATCCGCCAAAAAATAAGCCAAGCAACAAGAGAAGAAAAAACAAGCGCTCGGAGAATTTTTTCCATTGTTTTTTCATCGTTTTGGTTCCTGAAATTTATAGCCAAAGCCCCGAACAGTCAGTAAATATTTAGGATGTTTCGGATCACGCTCGATTTTTTCGCGTAAATGACTGACGTGGACATCAACGATGCGACTTTGTCCAGAAAAATCAAAATTCCAGATACGATCCAACAGTGTATCTCGGTCGATCACTCGATCTTTGCGTTTCATGAAATAAACAAGTAACTCAAATTCTTTCGGTGTGAGTTCGATTGGTTGATCCTCGATCGTCACTTGATAATTCGTCAAGTCGGCTTTGATTTGTCCAATTGATAAGTATTCTGGTTCTGCCTCATCAGATTGAGTTTTACGGGGTTCGATCCGACGAAAGATGGCTTTCATTCGTGCAAGAACTTCCCGAGGGCTGAAGGGTTTCGTCAAATAATCATCCGCACCGATCTCCAGTCCGATGATTCGGTCGACTTGATCATCTTTAGCTGTTAGGATCAATATAGGTGTATCATTTTTTTCTTGACGGAGTTTTTGTGTGATCGCGATTCCGTCGATCGAAGGAAGCATCACATCTAAAATAATGAAATCATATGAATGTTCCAATGCAAGATCAAGACCTTCTTGACCATCTGCAGCACTGGTTACTTTATATCCTTCTTTTTCAAGATTGAATGTCAGTAATGTTACAATTGAGGGTTCGTCATCAACAACTAGTACTTTTTTCATAAATTCTCCTTTTGATAAATTTCATCTCCTTTATTTTAGCACAGAATCGGGGTCAAGGACTATTTAACCAGCTAAATAAATGGTATAATATAAAAGCAATTTGCTCAGTTAAAGGAGAAAATGTCCGATGATCGGTATCAGTGCTTGTTTAGGTGGCATCTCATGTCGCTATGATGGAGGGAATAAAACAATCCCTGCCTTAAAAAAACTCGTGGCAGAAGGTCAAGCCATCCTGATTTGTCCAGAAGTAGCAGGAGGTTTGCCCATTCCAAGAGAACCAGCAGAAATCGTTGGTGGTGATGGGTTTGATGTCTGGAATCATCAGGCAATGGTCATGACGATCTCTGGAGAAGATGTCACAGAAGCCTATAAAAATGGTGCGATCAATGCTTATCAAGTTCTAAAGGAAAAGCAGATCTCAACGTTGATCTTAAAAGCAAATAGTCCTTCCTGCGGCTCGTCAACTATCTATGATGGTAGTTTCACCGGAGGTCTGAAAGAAGGTATTGGTGTAGCCACCGCCTATTTTCTCCAACAAAAAATCAGTGTCTGCTCAGAAGAAGAGTGGACGGATCAACGAGGTGAGTTGAATGGAAATTGAGAAAACCAATCGGATGAATGCTCTTTTTGAATTTTATTCGACACTGTTGACTGAGAAACAAATGAATTATATGGAATTATATTATGCAGATGATTTTTCACTTGGAGAAATCGCTGAAGAATATGAAGTCAGTCGTCAAGCAGTTTATGATAATATCAAACGTACGAGCAAGATCTTGGAGAATTACGAAAAAAAGCTCCACCTTTTTTCTGATTATGTCGTTCGTGAACAATTGTTGACGGAATTGACGAACTATATCAATGAACAGTATCCTGAAGATCAAACGCTGCAAGGATATATCAAAAAAATTCAAGAAATCGAAGAATAACAAAAAGGAATGAATAAAATATGGCATTTGAAAGCTTAACTGAACGCCTACAACAGGCGATGTCAAAGTTACGAAAAAAAGGAAAAGTCTCTGAAGCTGACGTCAAAGAAATGATGCGCGAGATCCGTCTTGCGCTATTAGAAGCCGATGTCAATTTACAAGTAGTCAAAGATTTTACGAAACGTGTGCGCGAACGTGCAGTTGGAGCAGAAGTACTTGATAGTCTGTCGCCAGCGCAACAAATCGTTAAGATCGTTGACGAAGAATTAACGATCACTTTAGGTTCAGAAACGGTCGAATTGACTAAATCTCCTAAAATCCCGACTGTCATCATGATGGCTGGTTTGCAAGGGGCAGGTAAAACAACGTTTACTGGTAAATTAGCGAATTATTTAAAGAAAAATGAAAATGCTCGTCCCTTATTGATCGCAGGTGACGTATACCGTCCTGCTGCCATCGACCAGTTGAAAGTTTTAGGACAGCAATTGGATGTCCCTGTTTTTGATATGGGAACGGATGTCAGTCCTGTAGAAATCGTTCGCCAAGGGATGGAACTAGCTAAAGAAAAGAAAAATGATTACGTATTGATCGATACAGCCGGTCGTTTGCACATTGATGAAACATTGATGGACGAATTGAAACAGATCAAAGACTTGACACAACCTAACGAAATCCTACTCGTCGTCGATGCGATGACTGGTCAAGATGCCGTCAATGTTGCGGATAGCTTCAATCAGCAATTAGGGATCACAGGGGTCGTCATCACAAAATTGGATGGAGACACACGTGGGGGAGCTGCGCTATCGATCCGCTCAGTGACAGGCGCGCCAATCAAGTTCATCGGTTCTGGTGAAAAGCTGACTGATTTAGAAGTCTTCCATCCAGATCGCATGGCAAGTCGTATCCTTGGTATGGGGGATATGTTGACGCTGATCGAAAAAGCGCAACAAGACTATGATGAGAAAAAAGCAGAAGAACTTGCGCAAAAAATGCGTGAGAACTCATTCGACTTTAATGACTTCATCGAACAATTGGATCAAGTCATGGGTATGGGACCAATCGAAGACTTATTAAAAATGATTCCAGGAATGAATCAAATGCCAGGAATCGAAAATGTCAAAGTTGACCCGAAAGATGTTGAGCGTAAAAAAGCCATGGTTTATTCCATGACCCCAGCAGAACGCGAGAATCCAGACCTATTGAATCCAAGCCGTCGACGCAGGATCGCTGCTGGTTCTGGGAACAGCGTAGTAGAAGTCAACCGTATGATCAAACAATTCAAAGAATCCCGTAAGATGATGCAACAAATGTCTAAAGGGGACATGAATATTCCTGGCATGGACCAAATGTTCGGCACAGGCGTCAAAGGTAAGCTAGGAAAAATGGCGATGAATCGCATGATGAAGAAAAACAAAAAGAAAAAGAAGAAAAAGAAATAAAAAGTAGCTAAGTAGAATAGAAAAAGCTTCGAAGACGTATCTTATTGTGTCTTCGAAGTTTTTTCATTCATTATGTGAGAATCTAAAAGGAGTGAGTAAATGAAACGCTGTCCATGGAGTGAATCAACTGAAATAATGCGTGAGTACCATGATACGATTTGGGGGGTACCTGAATATGAGGACCAACGACTGTACCGTAAATTAATGCTTGATATCAACCAAGCAGGTCTTAGCTGGCAAACGATTTTGAACAAGAGCCAAGCTTTTGATGAAGCTTATGACCAGTTTGAACTCGAAAAAGTCGCCAAGTATGATGAAGAAAAAATCGAAGAATTGATGAACAACAAAGGGATCATTCGCAATCGGCGAAAAATCGAAGCGGCAATCACGAACGCACAAGCTGTTCTAGCAATGCAAGCTACCGGACTCAGTTTTTCGGATTATCTCTGGTCTTTTGTGGATGGCAAAGTGGTAACCGGAAACTACCAAGACCAAAGTGAAGTACCAACTACTAGTGAACTCTCTGATCGCCTCTCGAAGGACCTGAAAAAACGCGGCTTCAAATTTATTGGAAGTACGACCATCTATGCCTTTTTAGAAGCGGTAGGGATCATCAACGATCATTTAGTCACTTGTTTTCGCTACCAAGAAGTCACTCACTAAAGGAGTAAGATGAAATGTCTAAGATCATTTTTTACGGAGCAATCAGTATGGATGGCTATCTAGCAACAACTAATGATGACTTGCAATGGCTCTTCGATACGCCTACTGGTGAAAAAACAACCTATGATGCGTTTTATCAAACTATTGATACAACGATCATGGGCAGAAAAACGTACCAAGAAGCCAAAAAATATTTAGATACAGCTAAGATATATCCAGAAAAAAACAATTATGTCTTTTCGACAGATAAAGACTTGCAGTTGGAAGATGCTAGGGTCGTTCACGAAGATCCAGTAACTTTTATCAAGGAACTGAAGAAATCTAGTGAACAAAGGATCTGGGTAGTAGGTGGGGGCAGTTTGCTCAAACCAATCATTGAACAGCAACTGATCGATGAATGGTACATTCAAATTGCGCCGGTTTTACTTGGGAATGGGATTCGTCTTTTTCAAGAAGGGGATTATGTACAGCGGTATCAATTGGTGGACACGAAACGCTTTGGCGAGTTCATCGAGCTTCACTATCGTAAAGAAGATCATAATGATCAGTAGGTCATACAAAAAAACCACGAAACCCATATTGTTTCGTGGTTTTTTCTAAGAAAAAGTAAAACATTAAGCGTTCAATTTTCCAGCGAAATCTAGATATGCATCTAAAATCGTTTGGAAGAAATCAACGGTTCCTTGGATAATGTTGCCATCTTCATCAAGTAAGTTAGTGATATTTCCGATATATGCTTCTGGTTGTTGTAATGTTGGGACATTTAAAAAGACTAATGATTGACGTAAGTGATGATTTGCGCCAAAACCACCGACTCCACCAGGAGAAGCAGTGACCACTAAACCAGGTTTTTTATCCCAAACACTTTGACCATAAGGACGTGAACCAACATCCAAGGCATTTTTCAATACAGCTGGTACTGAACGATTATACTCAGGAGTAACAAATATCACGCCGTCTAGGTCTTTGACCTCTTCACGGAAACGTGTCCATTCTGCAGGTGTTTGCTCAGGTGTTTCGATATCTTCGTTATAAAAAGGAAGGTCATCGATTTTTACAAATACACTCTCGTATCCTTCCGGCAATAAGTCCGCAAAAGTTTCTGCAACTTTCTTATTGTATGAATCTTTTCTTAAACTTCCGATGAAAAAACCAATTTTTTTTGTCATAAAACAATTCCTCCTTCAATCTTTCTATATTTATCTTACAAAAAATAAGTAAACTGAGCAAATAAAAACACTTGGGTTATTTTATTGTCGGGTCAAAAACAAAATAAATGCTTATAGACAGGGGATTTGCAAGCCTTCGATGTTCAACTTTGATTAGTCGAAAAAGGTAAGAAGAAAGAATGGAAAAGGGTAGAATATACTTAGTCTAAGAATAAAAGGAGAAAAAAAGCAGACTGTAAAGAAAAAAAGCTTTACAGGGTAAAAAAAAACTGGTACACTACATCTTGTGAATAAAACAATGGAGGTGGAAATATATAATGGCAGTTAAAATCCGTTTAAAACGTATGGGTTCTAAAAAGAGTCCTTTTTACCGTATCGTCGTAGCTGATTCACGTTCTCCTCGTGATGGACGTTTCATCGAAACTGTAGGTACTTACAACCCTTTGAAAGACCCTGCAGAAGTAGTTTTAAAAGAAGATTTAGTACTTGACTGGTTATCAAAAGGTGCACAACCTTCAGATACAGTACGTAACATCCTTTCAAAAGAAGGCGTTATGAAAAAACATCATGAAGCTAAATTCTCAAAGAAATAAGGTGACCGGATATGAAAGATTTAAGCGAATTAGTCTTAACAATCGTTCGTCCGTTAGTTACTTATCCTGATCAAGTCCAGCTAGAAGTCGTTGAGTCGGAAGATTTTTACGAATACAATCTAACTGTGGCTCCCGAAGATATCGGTCGTATCATCGGTAAACAAGGTCGCGTTGCGAAAGCAATCCGTACGATCGTTTACGGAGTACGAATCAATGCACCCAAAAAAGTGCGTTTGAATATCATCGACAATAAAGAATAAACTGTTTCGTTTTTTACGAAACAGTTTTTTTGTGTTCTTTAGAGATCATATTTGGCAAAAACAGGTACAAAGCGTATCCTTAATACTAAGAGAGGAGTGTTTCGAATGAAAAAAATAGGTTTGATCAGCTTATTCGCAGTCGCTTTACTCGGTGCCTGTCAATCACCAAGTGAAACGAGTCAAGAAACGACAAATGAAACAGTTCGTACGACAGAAACAAGTACTTCAAAGGAAGAGATAGGGTCATCTTCCATAAGTAGCAATGAGACAGCTTCATCAGCTGAAACAAGTACGAGTACACAAGAAAATTCGACGCAAACTGCCTTTGAGCAATTGCAAAAAGAATATCCAGACACACCGATGCCCAAAGAGATCCCAGTTGGGGCATCTAATTTGAACATCGCAGCAACGATGACAAAACAAGGCTTTTCTATCTTATACTATCAATCAGAACAAGCACTACCACTAAACGACGCCTCATTGAACCAAGCAGAACCAATCGCTTCTTATCTTTATCAAGATGGCTTTGCTTCTTCTCAAGAAACACTGAACACGATCCAGCCATTTACGATCGATACTGGGGGAAGACAAGTCGATCTCGGCTATAACATCGTTGGTTATCAACAGGGCGCTGCTGGGTCTTCGATTCTTGAATGGCAAGAGGGAAATTGGCGGCTACGGATACGTGCCAACAATATTGACGGACAAGATCCTGTACCTTTGGCGAAACAGATCGTGACTTACTTGGAGTCTGCCCGATTACCTGCACCGGAAAAAGTCGGAACAATCGAAATCAATATGACCGATGGCACCAATCAAAATACTCGGATCATTTGGCAACAACCAACCTCTGTTTATACGATCACGAACCAAGATTCGATGAATGCATTAAAAATGGCTGTTTCAATGGAACAACAATAAAAGAAGACTAGAATTGCCAAGGACCACATGCTAAAATAGACAGGAAACGATAGAACACTCTGAGTCCAAAAGCAAATCGTGACCAAGCAGAGTGACAAGAATCATGAAAGAAATGAGGACAAAAGTTGACTGAATATCTAAACGTTGGCAAGATTGTCAATACACAAGGAATCAAAGGCGAAGTCCGTGTCATCTCAACCACAGATTTCCCTGAAGAACGTTACAAAAAAGGTGAAGTTTTGACACTTTTCCAAGAAGGCAAAGCTCCTGTAGAATTGACTGTAAAGAGTCACCGTAAACATAAAAACTTTGATTTACTCAGCTTTGAGAATCATCCTTCCATCAATGACGTTGAAAAATACCGTGATGGTATCTTACGTGTATCAAAAGAAAACTTAGTTGAATTGACAGAAAATGAATATTACTACCATGAAATCATTGGCTTGAAGGTCATCGATGAAAACGAAAAAGAACTAGGAAAGATCAAAGAGATTTTATCTCCAGGCGCAAATGACGTTTGGGTCATCCAACGACCAAAGAAAAAAGATGCATTGATCCCGTATATCGATTCCGTCGTTCAAGAAGTCGATCTTGAAAATGGCTTGGTTCGTGTGACATTACTAGAAGGATTGATCGATGATGAAGATTGACGTATTGACTCTGTTTCCACGAATGTTTGAAGGCCCGATGGGGGAATCGATCATTGGCAAAGCAGTAGCAAAAGAATTACTAGAAATCAATGTTTCTAATTTCCGTGAGTATTCGGACAACAAACACCAAACGGTCGATGATTATCCATATGGTGGTGGGGCAGGGATGTTATTGAAAGTCCAACCCATCTATGACAATATCAAAGCTATCGAAGAAAAACATCCAGAGACCAAAAAACGGGTGATTTTACTTGATCCGGCTGGTAAACCATTCAATCAAAAAATGGCAGAAGAATTTTCAGAAGAAGAGCATTTGATCTTTATTTGTGGCCACTATGAAGGCTATGATGAGCGCATCCGCTCGCTCGTAACAGATGAAGTCTCATTGGGAGATTATGTACTGACCGGTGGAGAGTTAGGTGCCATGGTCATGATCGATGCGACGGTTCGACTATTGCCAGATGTCTTAGGTAACCAGACATCTGCCCAAACAGACTCGCATTCTACTGGCTTACTGGAACACCCACAATATACAAGACCAGCAGAATTCAAGGATATGAAAGTACCAGAAGTATTGACCAATGGTAATCATAAATTGATTGAAGAATGGCAATTAAAAGAATCCTTACGCCGAACATATCTTCGACGTCCAGACATGTTAGAAAAACTAGAAATGACACCGCAAATGGAAAAAATGCTAGTGGAGATCAAAAAAGAAGAAGCTTGAGTTGCAATAAATATATGAAAATTTTCTTTACACTCACCATGGAATATGATAGTATTCTATGGTGAGTGTAAAAACACTTAACTATTACGATGTTCCGCTGTGAGAAACTACTCATAAGAATGTTTGGAATAAGGAGAAGAAAACAATGAATCCATTAATCGAAGAATTAACAAAAGAACAACTACGTTCTGACATCCCAGCTTTCCGCCCTGGTGACTCTGTACGTGTTCATGCGAAAGTTGTCGAAGGTACTCGTGAACGTATCCAGTTATTTGAAGGTGTTGTAATCAAACGCCGTGGTGCTGGAATCAGCGAAACTTATACAGTACGTAAAGTTTCTAACGGTGTAGGCGTTGAGCGTACATTCCCATTGCACACACCGCGTGTTGCAAAAATCGAAGTTGTCCGTTACGGTAAAGTACGTCGTGCGAAATTGTACTACTTACGCGCATTACACGGAAAAGCAGCTCGTATCAAAGAAATCCGTCGTTAATTTCTTATTATCAGACAGAGGAAGAACCCTTGAATTTTCAAGGGTTCTTTTTTTATCGTTCGAAATCTGTTTACGCAAGTTTATAAATTATGCTATAGTAAAAATGAAAACAAACGAAAGAAGGTGAGTATAATGAAAAAATATATCAACCAACCGAAGCTCTTAGTGAACTTGGATTTATCATACTCACCATGGATCGTTGTCTAGTATTTATAGGGAATACTCACGATAGGAATGGAATGTTGATAACTTTATGATTCGCAAATGAGCGGGTCATGAAGTTTTTTTTATTTCTAACTATCAAAGGAGTATCAATATGACAGCAAATAAATATCATGTTTCACTGATTCGTGGAAGAGTTACAGTTAGTTATGGAAGTAGTTATCAGATCCTAAGCGATGATCAAGAGATCTCAGCTAAATTATCTGGTTCTTTAAAACACCAATCGACTTCTCAAAGTGAGTTACCTGTTGTTGGCGATTGGGTGAAATTTCAACTGTTACCTGATAATAAAGGTATTATCCACTCCGTTGATGAACGTTTCTCAAAGTTTTCTAGAAAAACAGCAGGAAATCGTTCCGACGAACAGATCATCGCAACGAATATCGATTGGCTCTTTATTGTCAGTAGTTTGAATAATGATTTTAATCTGAGAAGAATCGAACGCTATTTAGTCGCAGGCAAACAAAGTGGCGCAAAACCAGTGCTCATTCTTACGAAAGCTGACTTATGTCCGACGATTGACTTATTTCTCGTGCCACTGTATGCGTTAACGACAGATATTATTGTGACTAGTTTTGACAATGAACAAGGTATCCAACAAGTTGCAGACTTATTAGCAGACGGAAAAACGGGCGCACTTGTTGGTTCTTCGGGTGTCGGGAAATCCACACTTGTCAATCGGTTGATGAAGGGTGAAGCAATGCACGTTTCAGCGATCAGACAAGAGGATGATAAAGGGCGCCATACAACGACACATAGAGAATTACTTGCGTTACCAACCGGTGGTTTTTTGATCGATACCCCAGGGATGCGAGAATTCCAACCATTTCAAGAAGAGCAGTTAGATAGCCAATTTGAGGATATTGTTCAACTCTCTCTCAATTGTCGATTCAGAAATTGTCGGCATGATCAAGAAAATGATTGCGCAATCAAACAAGCAATCGACAATGGAGAGCTATCAGAAAATCGCTATATGAACTATTTGAAATTGCAGAAAGAACTGCTCTTTCAAGAAAAGAGAATCTGCGAAAAAGAGAAATTGAAGAACAGAAGAAAAAGAAAATAGCTCACGGTAAAACAATATCACTCAAAAAAAGTAACCACAGCCTAAAACGTTCGATACGTTGGCTGCGGTTACTTTTTTTGAAACTAGATACAAACACATAAATAATTAAGATGGACGGTTACGGATGGCTGCTTGTGCCACCGCTAATCGAGCAGCTGGAATCCGGTAAGGAGAGCAGGAGACGTAGTCGATTCCAATGGCTTGAAAGAAAGGAATCGATTGAGGATCTCCACCGACTTCACCACAAATGCCGATCGTCATCGTTGGTTTGGTTCGACGTGCATTAGAAACAGCGAGTTTGATCAATTGACCAACGCCTTGTTGATCCAAATGTTGAAACGGATCGTGTGCCATGATCGCTTTTTCTTGGTAACGATTGATGAATTTTCCAATATCATCTCGAGAAAATCCATAGGTCATTTGAGTGAGATCATTTGTACCGAAACTGAAGAAATCAGCTTGTTCTGCTAATTGATCGGCAATCAAACAAGCACGAGGTAACTCGATCATCGTACCGATCTCGTAAGGAAATGGTACGATGTTTTGTGCGTTGAAAGTTGCTTCGATCGTTTCGATCAATAGCGTTTTGAGGTGGATCAACTCTTCTTTTTCAGCAATCAATGGAATCATGATTTCTGGAACAACTGGTATCCCTTCTTGTACTAGACGAATCGCACTTTGAATGATTGCTTTGACTTGCATTTGATAGATTTCAGGTGTAGTGATCCCTAAGCGACAACCACGATGACCTAACATCGGATTGGTTTCTTTCAAGTACTCGATCTTTGCTGTCAATTCATTGACTGATCGGTTCAGTTTGTCTGCTAAATTCGCAATCTCTGGAGTCTCATGGGGAAGAAACTCGTGCATCGGTGGGTCAAGTAGGCGAATGACCATTGGTTTATCTTGGATCGTTTGGAACATCTGATAAAAATCATTTTCTTGAAATGCGAGCAATTTTGTCAGAGCTGTTTCCATTTCTCGGTGATCTTCTGCTAAAATCAAGCGACGCATTTCTAAAATACGATCTTCTCCGAAAAACATATGCTCGGTCCTAGCTAATCCGATACCTGTAGCCCCAAAATCAAGAGCAGTGGTTAAATCAGTCAACGTTTCAGCATTGGCGCGCACTTCTAAGTCCGCATGTTCATCAGCCCAAGATAAAAATAAAGTAAGGTCTTGATTATTTTCAGCGACAACTGTAGGAAGTTCCCCTAAGTAAATCTCGCCTGTATTGCCATTAACGGAGAGAATATCGCCTTCTTTTAGCCGAATGTCATTTGTTGTTACAGTTTTTGCTTCTTCGTCGATCGTCAAGGTTTCCGTACCAGTCACGCAACAAGTGCCCATCCCACGAGCGACGACAGCGGCATGTGAAGTCATCCCGCCACGACTAGTGACGATGGCTTCACTAACGATCATTCCTTCAATATCTTCTGGAGAGGTTTCTTGGCGAACCAAGATGACTTTCTTTCCTTGTCCGTATCGTTCTTTTGCTTTTTCGGCTGTAAAGACGATCTCACCTGTAGCAGCACCAGGACTTGCAGGTAAGCCTTGAGCAAATGGTGTTGCTTGATCGAGAGCTTCAGGTTTGAAAATCGGATGGATCAACTGATCGATCATTTCTGCTTCCACTCGCATCAAAGCCTCTTCTTTTGAAAGAACGTTCTCGTCCACTAAGTCAGTCGCAATCTTTAAAGCAGCTTTAGCTGTTCGTTTGCCATTTCTCGTTTGTAAAATATATAGCTTTCCCTGTTCAACGGTAAATTCGATATCTTGCATATCTTTGTAATGAAGTTCTAGCATTTGTGCGTAGTGCAAGAAATCTTGGTAGACATTAGGTAGTCGCTCACTTAGCTCTTGGATCGGTTGGGGTGTACGGATGCCAGCAACAACGTCTTCTCCTTGTGCATCTAGCAAAAATTCACCAAAAAGCTTATTTTCACCTGTAGCGGGATTTCGGGTAAAGACGACACCTGTACCGCTTTCATTTCCGCTATTTCCAAAAACCATTTCTTGGACATTGACAGCCGTGCCTAAATGATGGGAGATACCATGTAACTCTCGATAAACGTTTGCCCGTGGATTGTTCCAAGAGTGGAAGACCGCTTGAATTGCTTCTTTTAGCTGATCCATAGGATGTTGCGGAAAAACTTTATTATGTTTGATAAATTGTTGTTTATAATTTTTGATTAAAGTTAATTGTTGTTGTTCGTTGAAATCATTAACCGTTTGATTGTTTTCTTTTTCTGCTTTTGTGAGTAGAAGATTGAATTTTTCTTTGTGGATACCGTAGACGACATCGCCAAACATTTGCAACAAACGGCGGTAGCAATCATAAGCAAACGCCAAACTAGTTTGCTCAGCCAGTGCATGGACACGTGAATCATTTAGACCTAGGTTGAGAATCGTATCCATCATACCAGGCATAGAAAAGACAGCCCCACTCCTTACAGAAACTAGCAATAAATCATCATCGTTCGCAAATGACTTGTTTGTTTTTACCTCTAGCCGTTCGATAGCTGTTTGAATCTCTGTTATCAATTGTTGATCAAAGAAAGCAACATCTTTAAGATAGCGCATACAACTTTCTGTAGTCAGGGTAAAACCAGAAGGAACAGGCAAACCTAAATGAGTCATTTCTGCTAAATTTGCACCTTTTCCACCTAATAATGCTTTATCTTTGCTTCTGCCTTCGTTAAAGTCATAGATCCATTTTACCATGTGATAAGCCTCCATTGATTTAATGTGAGTCATGTTTGATATAAATACATCTTAATATGACTCATATATATCTG
Source organism: Enterococcus mundtii (assembly GCF_002947535.1). Taxonomy (GTDB): domain Bacteria; phylum Bacillota; class Bacilli; order Lactobacillales; family Enterococcaceae; genus Enterococcus_B; species Enterococcus_B mundtii_B. The sequence goes on along the minus strand of NZ_PUAP01000032.1, from coordinate 22,595 downwards.
TCAATCAGAAAAAACAACCACAAATTTATTGTGAAATCGGTTTATATATGTGTATAATAAGTAATGAGAACGAAGGAGGGAGGAAAAAGTATAGATGAAACTGAGCGAACGACAAAAAAAAGTCATCGAGATCGTCAAAGAGACGCAACCTGTCAGTGGAGAAAAAATCTCTGAACTCTTAGACGTTTCCAGAGCGACATTACGGTCAGATCTATCCTTCTTGACGATGGCAGGCATACTTGAAGCAACGCCTAAAATTGGCTATACCTATACAGGATCAGATTTAGAAACGCTTTTTTTCTTTAAAACATTCACAGTAAAAGTGGGTGAGATCATGGTTCCACCGTTGTTGATCGATTTGAATACCTCTATCCGTGATGCAATCACGACGTTATTTGTATATGACGTTGGGTCGATTTATGTGATCGATGGAGAAAAACAATTGGTTGGTGTGTTATCTCGAAAAGATTTGTTGAGGGCTTCCTTAAATACCGAAATCGACCATACGCCGGTCGCCCTTTGTATGACTCGAAGTCCACATCTCAAAACTTGTACAAAAAAAATGGACATATTAGAAGTAGCGACGATCCTTCAAGATTTTGAAGTTGACTCTCTACCAGTGGTGGATGAAGCAAATGAGCGAAAAGTAATTGGTAAGATCACTAAATCAAAAGTATTGAATTTTATCACTCAGCAAGCGAGAAATGCTGAACGAAATCGATAGGGGGAGTTTATCCATGCAAAATGAAGTCATTGTTTATTCTATCTCAGATTCACTAGGTGAAACGTCTCAAAAGTTATTATCCGCTGTGACAGTCCAATATCCTAACTTAGTGTTCAATAATAACTATAAATTTCCTTTTGTGAATCAGAAGGAAGAGCTATTGCCAATCTTAGCAGATGCCTTACGTGATAAGGCAATTGTGATCAGTACCCTCGTGAATCATGAACTGTCGGAAGTGGCAAAATCTTTTAGTCGGAAAACTGGATTACTCTATATTGACTTGATGCATCCTCTCTTTGAGATCATTCATGCGAAAACTGGGATGCAGCCGATTGAAGAACCAGGGGCTGTCCACAAATTGGATACAGAATATTTCAATCGGATCTCTGCTATCGAGTTTGCTGTAAAATATGATGACGGAAAAGATCCAAAAGGGTTTTTAGATTCAGATGTCGTGCTTCTCGGCGTTTCCCGAACGTCAAAAACACCTTTAAGTATGTATTTGGCAAATAAAGGCTACAAAGTGTCCAATCTGCCACTGATTCCTGAAGTACCATTACCAAAAGTATTAGAAGAAGTAGACAAGAATAAAATCGTTGGTTTGATCTGTCATCCAGAGAATTTAGTGAGAATCCGGAGCAATCGCTTAGATTCTTTAGGCTTACATCAGTCGTCAAGCTACAACAATTTAGAAACGATCCACAAAGAATTGGCATACTCCCAAGAGATTTTTGATCGCTATGGAAATTTTATCATTGATGTATCAGATAAATCGATTGAAGAAACTGCTTTTATCGTTGAACATCATTTGAAAAGTTTGAAGTGACTCGTAAGATAAAAAACGATCTGTGTAAAGGTGTGATGACTTTACGCAGATCGCTTTTTTGATTTATTGTTCTTTGATGAATGTATTGACTTGTAAAGAAAGTTCTTTAGTCGCTTTTTTGATTTCTTCTTTTGCTAGGATCGCTGAAACCACAGCAAAACCTTGGACGGGGAAAGTTTTGAATTCTGCAATCGTGTGTTCGTTGAGACCACCGATCAAAACAATAGGAATCGATACATGCTGAAGGATCTTTTTGAGTTCTCTTTTTGATACATTGATGGCGTCTGTTTTAGTAGCGGTTGGGAACATCGTCCCAACACCTAAATAATCTGCTCCAGCTTGTTGAGCGGAAATTGCTTGTTCGAGGGTTTGGACGGAAGCGCCGATGATTTTTTCAGGTCCAATCATTTTTCTCACCACAGCCACAGGTAGATCTGTTTGACCGACATGAACACCGTCTGCATCACAAGCTAACGCAATGTCTACTCGATCGTTGATGATCAATGGAACATTGTATGGTTTAGCTAATCGTTTCAATGCGATCGCTTCCTCATAAAATTCTCGTGAATTGGCTTTTTTTTCTCTCAACTGTAAGACGGTGATCCCTCCTTCAAGGGCTTGTTGCACTGCTTCTTGGAGTGTGTATTTTTTTAAAAGTGACTGGTCAGTCACTAGGTATAAGGAATAGTTGATGTCATTTTTCAAAGTAGTTTCCTCGCAGTAGTAATGTTTCCCGATCAATACGGCTGATTTCATCAATCAATGCGATCCGAAAACTTCCCGTTCCAGCCGTTTTTTCCAACGCAAGCTCTCCAGCAATCCCCATGGTAAGAACCGCTGTGGTTGCTGCATGGAAAAGATGTTCAGGAGAACTACCACAAAAGCTAGCAATCAATGAAGTGAGCATACAGCCAGTGCCAGTGATCCGACTCATTTCAGGACAACCATTGTGCACTAAGATTTTACGCCGCCCATCAGAAATCACATCTGTCGCACCGGTGATCACTACGATACATTTGCGAGCGGTTGCTAATTGATCGGCGATCTGTTGGGCTTCTTCAATGGAGCTTGCATCATCTGCCGAGGCATCGACACCTTTCGTTGTGCTTGCGATTCCTGCTAAAAAGCGGATTTCTGAAATATTGCCACGAATCACTGCACATTTCAAGTTTTCCATGATCGTTTTTGCGGTTTGATTACGAAACTGTGAAGCTCCAGCACCGACTGGATCAAAAATGATCGGGATACCTTTTCCATTGGCTGTTTGCCCAGCTAAAAGCATCGAAGCTACGGTACGTTCACTTAAAGTACCCATGTTTAGTACCAATGCCTGTGACATTGCTGTGATTTCTGCTACTTCTAACGCATCATCAGCCATGATCGGTGAACCACCGATCGCAAGTGTGACATTCGCACAATCGTTGACCGTTACATAGTTCGTGATATGGTGGACCAAAGGATTTTTCATACGGACCGTTTCTACAGCTGTTTTTAAAAATGTATTCATTGACTTTGTTCCTCCTTAAGACCATTGCGATAGAGTGAATAGAAATGATTGGTTGGGCCATGACCTTTGCCTAATTCTAGTGAATGTGCGATTGCAGTAGTGATATATTTTTTAGCCTTGGAAATTGCTTGGTCCAAGGATGCCCCTAAAGCAAGTTGTGAGGCAATCGCTGAAGAGAAGGTGCAACCAGTGCCATGGGTGTTTTTTGTGGCGATTCGTTCAGATGTATAGGAGTAAACATTTTCCCCATCATACAATAAATCAGTGGCTTCACCTGAGCGATGGCCGCCTTTGATCAAAACTGCAGAGTGACATCTTTCATAAATGGCTTTTGCTGCTTGTTCCATTTCTTTCAGTGAAGTAATCGAGCGATCTGCAATTTTTTCTGCTTCTGGAATATTGGGGGTGATCAAAGTAGCTAATGGTAAGACGTTTTTGATCAATGTGTCGATTGCTTCTGGCTCCATCAAAGCATCGCCATTTTTTGCATACATCACAGGATCTAGTACAATATTTTTAGGTTGCCATTCTTGTAGACTGCTTGCGACAGCTAGCATCGTATCTGCACATGACAACATACCGATTTTGACTGCATCAGGATAGATATCCTCGAAAACAGCTGTCATTTGTTCGGCGATGATCGTCGGTGAGATGTTTTGATACGAAATGACACGAGCGGTATTTTCAGCGACTACTGAGGTGATCACAGACATCCCATAAACACCATGAGCGGCAAATGTTTTTAAATCGGCTTGGATACCGGCGCCACCGCTACAGTCTGAGCCAGCAATACTTAGTACTTTTTTCATCAGGTTCCTCCTTAAAATAGAAAAAAAGACATTCTTCCAGTATAGAAGAATGCCTTGATTGTTTCGATTTCGCATCAACAAAAAGGACATTTGCTCCCTACGCTGGTATCAACCAACAGGTTCAAAGGGTCAGGTTTTACCTTCTCAACGCGATAACGTCCCCCTGCAAACAAAATCATATTTAGTTACGAACCAATGATATCTGAAAAAAGCAGAAGATTCAAGTTTTTGAGTATCTAGCAAAAATGCCTTGATGAGTAGTGAATGACAAGTGAGCTTATTTGTGATTACTGTCAAATTATTTCCAAATTCCAGAAATTTTATAAGTATATTTCCTTTTGCACACATGATAAAATGCAGAATGATGCATTTCCAAACGAAACATTCAGAGGTGAATACTATGGAAACATTCTTAACAAAATTATCACAGAAAAAAGTGGTGTTATTAGATTATTTATTGGAAAAAGATAACTGGTGCTCCATGGAAGAGCTGAAACAGCTATTACAGGTAACTGATAAAACAGTTCTCCATTATATCGAAGAATTAACAACTTTATTAGCTGAATATGGAGAAAATATCTTTCTTGAAAATGAGAATAACAAACAATTTTGGGTACATAAAAAGAAAGACTTCCCAATCTATACGATTTATCTATATTTTTACAAATCTTCTTATAACTACCAATTGATCGATTTTATGTATCGTCATCCTGAAGAGACTTTGGAAACCTTTGCGAACGCTCAATTCACTAGTATTTCGACGGTTTTTCGCTATGCTAAATTATTGGTTCCCTACTTTAAACGCTACCGCTTGAAATTCCAACCCTTTAAGTTGGAGTTGAATGCAGAAGAAAGAAACATTCGTAGTTTCTTTTATTATTTCTATTGGCATTCCACGAAAGAGAGTGAACGGGCTTGGCCATTCCAAACAGCGTTATCAACGATAGAAACTTACATTGATTCATTCGAAGCAATCTATCGAATTTCATTAAGTCCATTACAAAGACGAACTTTTTCTTATTGGCTGACCATCAATTTAGAGCGGAGTAAAACGAGAAAAATCAAAGTCGATCCTTCTTACCAAGTAGTCGTTGATGAGGATGCTAATTTCAGCTATTTAAATCAGTGGGTAGAACAAGTAAAGCTGGGACTGTCGTTAGATGAACGATACTTTCTTTATCAGACCATCTATTCGTTTGGGATCATTGATGGTCATAAAAAATATGAAAATAGCCATGCGGCTGTCCATAAGAAATTTTGTACGACCTCCTTTCGAGCCGTGCAAAATCTTGCGGATGCGTTGAATCAAACCTTTCAATTTAAACTAGATTTAGAAGATCCGGAATTGATTTTTAATTTTGTTGCTTTTCATGAACGGAGTTCTTTATTTTTTGGGAATACGGATCTTTTTTTCAATCGTTCATATATTAAGGAAATACAAGAAGAGAATTTGCGGGAATCAGTCGTAATGGAAGATTTATATAAAATCTTAAAAGAAACATCGGATAGTGACGTAAATGATCTTTTGGAAAATTGGGAACAAATATTTTTGTCCTATTATTTTGTCTTGGATTATTATGATTTATTTTTGAGCCATTTGGAGCCAATCAAAATCCTGATCCAAGACGATCTGCATCATACTCATCGTTTATGGTTAATGAATAAAATACAAACGTATTATGGAGATGCTTATGTTTTGGCTTTTTATGATTACCAAACTGAGCTATCAGAAGTTGATTTAGTTATCTCAAATTATTATTTAAAGACAAAGAACACACCTTTGCTATTGATGAAGAATATTCCTTCGGCTAGAAATTGGCGACAATTGGGAGAAATTCTTTTTAGAATTTCGCATAAAAAAGCTGGTTTGTAAATAATCAAACGAGCTTTTTTGGTGTTTTATGGAACAGTTATTTTCGGGTACTTTCATTTTTATGCTCAAATCAGACGTTTTTTTAAACTAGAAAAATCAAGGAGATCATGACAAAATAATCACTAGTTCGATTAGAATTATTATTATTTAGGAGGAGTTATAAGATGAGAAAGATAGTGATGACAGCAACTTTAGCGTTATTAACAGCAAGTGCATACGGAACAAGCGCATTTGCCGAAGAAGCAACAAACAAGACAAATGTAACACTGACAGCGGGAACTGGAACAAACGTCGAACCTGTTATTTCAGATGACACACACGATGATAATCCAAGTACAGGAAATACTGGAGCGTTGTCCATTCCTTTTGCATCGAACATTACATTTGGTAAACAAGAGATCCAACAAGGAGATGCAGATTACTATGCGCTAAATAGAAGTCCATACGTTCAAGTAAATGATACGCGTGGAGGAGCAAAAGGTTGGACTTTAGGTGTAAAAATATCGCCATTTGTAGGAGAAAACGGTGAGGAATTGAAAGGAGCACAAATGACACTTTCTGGTGGTGAAGTCATTACAAAAAATAATCAATCTGCTCCACCAACCGTCCCACAACAATCAATTGATTTAAATGGACAAACTCAAGAAGTCATGTTAGCAAAAGAGGGGCAAGGAGCAGGGGCGTTTGCTGTTGCATTTAAAGGAGAAGACAAAGCAAATAAAAATGTCAAACTACATGTACCTCGTGCGGGGGTGGAAGCACAAAGCTATACGGCAGATATCACTTGGGTGTTGAATGATGCGCCGATTTGATTTTATGAGAGAGCAGAGTCGATACTCTCCTCTCTTTTTTATTAGTATCATCTGCTTCTTTATTTTTTGCCTCACCACAAATGTTGATGCAGAGTCGAATAAAGTCTCTTTCGATGCGGAAGCTGTCTTACCTGAAAATCAGCAATCATATGCTAGCTACTATGACTTGGAAGTAAAACCTGGTGAAAAGCAAAACCTTATACTCAAGGTACGTAATACAAGTTCAAACCAAATAAAAGTGATAGTTGAGGCAAATAACGCTTTGACCAACAAGAATGGTGCTATCGATTATTCTAACCATGGAGAAAAACTTTTGGGAGGACCTTCGTTTGAAGACCTGATTTCGGAATCACAAACGGTCATGTTGGCGCCTGAGGAAGAAAAATCAGTGGTTTTCCATTTAGCAATTCCGAAACAAGGATTTGATGGCACGATCTTAGGAGGATTCTACTGTTACGAAGACACTGAAAACAAACATAAAAAAAATGAAGGATTTAGTTTGAGAAATAAGTTCGCATACACTTTAGGTGCTAAATTGACTTGTACTGACAAAGAAATCGAACCGAAATTTTCATTAGACGAGGTGACACCAGGTTTAGAAAACGGGTATTTGACTATTTTTGCGACTTTAGCAAATGCTGCACCAGTCATAAAAAGTCAACTAGACGTTCATGCAATCGTAACAAAAAAAGGGGAAGAAAAACCAATCAAGGAATTTCAAAAGAAAGTGTCTTTTACGCCGCGTACAAAATTTAAACTGCCACTAAGTTGGAACAATGAACCATTAAAAAAAGGAACCTATGAACTTGCTATGGATTTAAAAGATGGAGACGGAAAAAAATGGCATTTAAAGAAAATATTTGAAATCAAAGGAACAGACGAAAAACTGAATCATCAGGCGGTTAAAGTAAATGATAAAGATGAACCAAATCTACTTATGTATTGTTTATTCGGTTTTACTGTAGTGATCATTCTTAGTTTGATTTGGTATATAAACAAGTTGCGCCGTCAACTAAAATGATACTTACTAAGTGATTAATCAATAACAAACGACTTTTTTACGAAAGGAGTTTAATGATGAAAAAGATAATTTGGATCGGGTTAGTGGGGCTGTTGATTGGGGCAACAACCCCCGTGTCTGCGCTAGATGAAGGAACGAGTCAAGTCGGCATTCGGTTTGTTCAACCAGAAAATAAGACGATCCCAATGAAAAAAATAGAGGCGTCAACAGTTAATGAGGACCAAGAAAAAAATGTTCAATTAGTTTCTTATTTGCCAAAGACCAGTGAAAAAAATAGTTGGTTAATCCAGTTACTCGGCATAACAACTTTGATTAGTTACCTGTCGATCCTTTTGAAAAGGAGAGTCAAACATGAAAAATGATCTTAAGAAGCATATAGGATATTTAGTGGTTCTGATTTTTTGTTTGTTTATCTACCCAAGCAAAGTCCATGCTGGGGGGAGTATTACTAATTTGCCATACTTCCACTATGCAAATAGCATGAAGACACCAGCAGAAAGTACATTCAAGATGCACTATGGTAAGAACAGTTCTATCGAACAAGTGGAGGGGAACTTTTCTAGGGGTTGGTTGGATGTTAGCCGATCGAGTCCCAATGCAAGTGCATTGATAAAAAATGTTGGTTACTATAATGGAGCAGCAGTTAATGTAAGAATTGTCTTGAAAGTAACTGGAACGAATGATGGCGGTAAAATATCCATTAGTAATCCATCTAGTTTTCTGGACATCACGATTCGGGGTGAAATGGGTGTTACTTATTGTTTTGAAAATGCCCAAGGTGCTGAATTACCTGTTGAAACTACATTTACTTATAACGGCTTAAATGTAAACAAGAGTATTGGGTATAAAAATATTTTTGGATTGACCCAATATTTGATTGCAAATGATCCAACTGATATTACTTATGATACAGAAGAACTAGGGGAGAATAGTTGGACCTACTTAAAGAATAAAGAGCATCGTACGTGGCGACATCCTACCCAAGCTTTTCAACTGAGTACAAAAAAAGTATCTGAAATTGAAACGATCGTTCAAAATTTAGACAGTACCCCTTCTTCTCTAATGTATGAAACTGGCTTTCTTGCGACGCCCGAATTTTCTGGTATAACTGCTACTAACACAACCATTGATGATTCACAAAAAGAAGTTACTATACAAGGTGTCCAAACCGTACCGAGTGTTTTACAAAGTCAGAAAATGAAGAATTTGAAAGTGGATTTCTTGTTGGATAATAATCTGAAACATCCTCAATATAAAGTGAAAAATTTCAGAGTCGCAAAATTCAGCGGGGAAGATGTGTCTGATCTATTTGAAGGAAAGGCGTTGAATAGTAATGAGTTTCAAGTAGCTGCAAAAAATACTGGCAATAATAGATTGTATGATACCGTTTTAAACTATCAAATAGTACTAGAATGGGTCGGAAGCAAAGATAATCCAGTAGATAAAGACTCAATTGAGACTAATTACTTGAAGTTGCCATTTTCAGTTGCATCAACCGTCGATAGTGAGACAAAACCAAACAGTTCTGCCATTACATCTGTCAATTATCTTGGACAAGTAACAGTTGAATATTTGAAGCAAGAGACAGGAGAGACGCTACTACCGCCAGAAACTATTTCTGGTTTGATCACCGATCCCTATGATCTTTCAGAAAAGTATCCTGAAATCACTGGTTATTACCCCATCAAAGAGAATGAAAACAAGGGGATCTATACACCTGAGCCAAAAAAAGTTAGCCATTTCTATAAAGAGGGTAGCTTATTGAAGTTTTCTTTAGTCGACGCAGAAAATCCTTTGAGAGTATCTCATTTCAAAAAACAAAGAAAGTTGAAAATCCGTTTTTCTCACAATACCGATGAAACAATTCGTTTGGTAGCCCAATGCGGAGATGAGCGGCGAACACTAGGAGATCTTCCAAACGCTGAAAAAGAAGGCACTAGCGAATTGCAAGTTAATTTTTCTGATAGCTGGCTAGATAAAGACGTGGACTTTTACATGGAAAATGATAAAGGTGAGCGATCGAATATTGAAACGCGTCACTTGATTTTAGATAAGGGAGTGCAACTTTTCCTACCCGCCAATCTCACATTTGGCACGCAAGAAATACCAAGCTATGACAAATCAGTTGAAGCGATAAATCAAGAAGAAATCCAGATCAAAGATGAAAGTATGCTAGAGGAAGAAAAGTGGACAGTAAAAGTAAAGGAAGAAAAAAAGTTAACGAACAAAGAAAATAAATTATTTACGAACAACATAGAATTTTTAGTTGGAAAAGAGATAAAAAATATTAACCCAACAGATCAGGTGATTTGTGAAGGCAGCGGAAATACCAAACTATCAGATATAGGTAAACTTAGGATAATTATTTCTCCGACAGATTTTGTTGGAGAATATGAAGGAACGCTTATTTGGACCTTGGAACAAGCACCAAAATAATGATATTTACAAAAATTTTTTAATGGACAATCGTTTAAAAAAGAGGACAAAGAAAAGTTAAAGCAATTCTATCGAAGCTTAATCTAAAATAAATAAGCAATGAAGTCAGGAAATTGTGAATAGTTCCGGATTTCGTTGCTTATTTTTGTGGAAGTTTTTTTGAGGGCAAGATACCTGTTATCGATAGATGAGCAATCATTTGTTTTACTTTTCTGATCAAAATAAGCGATGAAGATAGAAAATATGATGTTATTAAAAATAAATATATGTGAATTTAATAACGTTGTTTAGTTTTTTTATAACTTTTAATAGAAAATATATAGCTGGAAATAAGCAATGAACTTAATTTAATTTGGAAAAAACGAGAACTTAAAGAAAAAAATAGAACATATTTAATTACTGGTTTACTAGTATTCTGAGGATTTGGTATGTAAAAATTCATACAATTTTAATTTTAAATTTGTTATAATTTACTTGAGATTAAGTTAACTTTCATTTTTATAAACCGCTAAAAATAGCTGATAGATAAAAAAATATAACAATTTCGGTATGTGATCGCAGGCTTTTATATTTTTATAATATTAATAATAAATTAAAAGCGAATGAAACATTACAACTAAATAGAAAGGTAGGAGATTAAATTTGTGATCGAATTTACTGTCATTATTTTTTTCAAAAAAGGGGGATTTTGTAAATTGGAAAATATTCGTTTTTTTATTGATCAGTATTGAGCAATTTGAAAATGCAAAGGTAATGTGATTTTTGACTTCATGTCAGAATGGAGGACCATCATGAAAAAGATAGTGTCTTATTTCATTGTTTTTCTGGTGTTTTTAGGTTTCAATCCAACTGTTTCTGCCGCAACTCCAGGAATCAATACAGAAGTGTCGTATTCTGCAAATGGCATTGATTATCATGACGTCGGGGAAGATTCAATGATTCCGTGGCGCTTTAATAATGTTCAAATCAGTCCTGGAAACCCTCCTGGGATATTTTCAACACAAGTGAAATTGTTATCTCAAAACCAACAAAGTGGCGTAGCGATGGTCATGGTTGATTTAAGTACGCTTGATAATACTGAGGCCGAAAGAAAAAATCCTAGTGAAATGGAATTAGAGGTTTTTCTTAATGGTAGTTCTTTAGGTAAATATCAAGTCGGCGAGCTATTCAGTCAGACGAATCCGTACCTAGATCCAAGTGTACGTATGATCGGTGTTCCATTTTCCATCGAAGGTGAAGTCGGTGATATAAATACACTTGAGATTCATGTTTCGCTACCTGTAGATGCATCAAATGCCTCGCGAGTAGCTGAAATTAGAGTAAATGCCTCATTTACACCAATTCAATCCTATACAGTGAGTTATGTAGATGGTGTGGAGAATGAAATTGTATTTGAGGATAAAACATTCAAACGTATTGAACCTGGAGCTGCTACACCAGGTTTTGGTGCAGAACCGATAAGAAAAGGTTATACATTTGTTGGATGGAGCCCGACTGTCAGCGAGACAGTAACTACCGATGCGGTCTATACAGCAATATGGGAACCAATTCCCACTTATCAGGTCAACTATACAGACGGGGTACCAGATGAAGAGATTTTTGCAGATCAAGTCTTTACCGATTTAGTCGTCGGTTCTGCGACACCCACATTTAGTGGGCAACCTACAAGAGCTGGGTATACATTTAAAGGATGGGATAAAGCAATATCTGATACAGTGACTGGTGATGTCACTTATACAGCCATTTGGGAACCTGTGATGCCACAAACTGTCATTTATCAAGTAATCTATACAGACGGTGTTGCAAATCAAACCATTTTTGAAAACCAAGTATTTTCAGAATTGTCTAAAGGCATAGCAACCCCTGTGTTTAGTGGAACACCATCAAGAGAAGGCTATAAATTCATCGGTTGGACGCCAACTGTCAACGAGTTTGTGGAAGGCGATATGACTTATACCGCACAATGGGAAAAATCACCGCAAATCATTGAACCGGTGACACCACCGATCCAACAACCAGAAGTAAACAAAGTGAGTGAAACAGTGAAAACGACTGAAACAACTAAAGCAATAACAAAAGTAATCAAGAAAGAACAAGTCGCGTATACTACACCCATAAAACAACCTAGAAAAGTGAGACATCTTCCAAAAACGGCGGAACAATCGATGTATTCGACTAGCTTGGTTGGCTTGGGTATGATCATAGTCTTCGTAGTAGGAATATACTGGTTGAAACATTCAAAATCATTAGCAAGCGATAAAACTGAAACATAATGCTCACGTAAAAAAATATAATAGAGGGAAGAATTAGTAAATAAAAAAGCATCAATCATAAAAAGACATTAAGTCAGATTTTTTTTGGAAACTCAAAAAAAGTCTGACTTAATTATTTTCTTCTACGTAGCTATACTGAAAGCGTAAACAAAAAAAGGGGTGATAGCTTATGACAAATTGGCTGAACATTGCGGGGAAAACGATTATTGTAACCGGAGGATCTTCTGGTATCGGGAAAAGTATCGTCGAAAGTCTATTGGAACAACATGTCAATGTAGCAAATTTTGATATTAGAGATTCGACACTTAAACATCAACGATTATTATTCGTAAAAACCGATATAACATCGCGACAAGAAGTAGAAGCTGGAGTTGTAAAAGTAAAGGATCACTTTGGTACGATAGATGGTTTGGTCAACAATGCAGGCATCAACATTCCGCGCTTATTAGTGGATAAGCAGCAAGCGCATGGAAAATATGAATTATCCGATGAAGTATTTGACAAAATCATTGCAATCAATCAAAAAGGGTTGTATTTAATGACTCAAGCAGTAAGTAGAATCTTAGTTGCTAAAGGAGAAGGTGTGATCATCAATATGTCTTCTGAGTCAGGACTTGAAGGGTCAGAAGGGCAAAGTGCTTATGCGGCAACGAAAGCCGCTGTCAACAGCTTTACTCGATCTTGGGCAAAAGAGTTAGGAAAATCAAATGTTCGGGTAATAGGAATTGCCCCAGGGATCATGGAGGAAACCGGACTACGCACACTTTCTTATGAAGAAGCCTTGGCATATACTCGTGGCATCACGATTGAAGAGCTTAGAGCCGGTTATGCCAAAACGAGCACGATCCCGTTAGGTCGAAGCGGGAAATTAAAAGAAGTCGCTGACTTAGTTAGTTATTATCTATCGGATCGTTCGAGTTATATCACTGGAGTAACCACCAATGTGGCCGGAGGAAAAACTAGAGGATAAAAAGTGGGGGAAGTAAATGACGGTAGTGAACAGATGGTATCAAATTCTGCAATTACTGGTTACCCACAAAGAAATGACGATCGGCAGTTTGAAACAACAGCTGATTACGAGTACGCAAACAGTGAAAACCAGCATTGAATCTTTAAACGAAGAATTGATTGGAATTGCAGAAATCGTTCAACATAAGAATGATTTTCATATCGAAATTGAAGATTTTGAAAAATTTGATTTGATAATGAACGGCAGTTTGAAACGGAAGAGCGATTTTAATTCTTGCAGTAAAAGAGTTTTCTTTATGGTCAAGAAGCTGATCGAGCAAAAAGATTTTGTGCTGATCGATGATCTGTCAGAGGCATTAGGGGTCAGCCGAAGTACCGTCGTCAAAGACCTAAAAGTGATGAAAAAACTGATTTCCTCTTTTAATGTCGAAGTGATCGGAACGCCGAATCGTGGACTGCGTATGTGTGGAAAAGAACTGGATCTACGACTGTTACACCTTCATTATGTACAAGAATATTTTGCCGAACGTCCATTATCAGAACGCACACAAGACTTCGTAGAACACTTAGTTCAAAAATTTAATTTACCTAAAAATCAAGGTCTGCTCTTGAAAAGAACGATTTCTATTACAATGAAACGACTCCTTAAAGGAAATATTCTGGTAGATTTGCCAAATGAGTATATGGACCTTATGACGAGTCATCCTGCTTTTGTCGAATTGGTCCATCATTTGGAATATGAATATAGCATCACACTAAGCCAAACAGAACAAGCTTTTCTCAGTTTTCCACTAAATCTAAGTGCTATTGCTGGCATGGATAAGTCTGCTATTGATGAGCAAAAAATCGAACAGTTATTTCAACAAATGATAGAGACAATTCATCAAAATTTACTAGTAGAATTTGATGAAACCTTCTTAGTTCATGAAATAAAAGAACACTTCATTTACATGCTCAATCGTTTGATTTTTCGAATAGAGCTTCAAGATTTATTTTATGGTGAAATCGAATCCCAATACCCTCTAGCCTATGAACTGGCAAAAATTGGTCTACAGCAGATTGGGGAGCAGTTACAACGAGTGGTTCCGACTGTTGAAATCAGCTATATTGCCTTTTATTTTGAACTTGCATTGAGGAAACAAACCAGTAACAACGAACACAAAGAAATAGCAATCGTCTGTAATACCGGAAAAGGAACTGCTTTGATTATTCGTCGTCAATTGGAACGGGTTTTGGGTCCTCAAATACACTTGGTCCATTTTTCTGAGGAGGAGTATCAGAAGGAGAACTTAGACAAATATTTTGCTGTTTTTACAACCATTCCTCTGAAAAACGTAAATAAACAAACGCCGATCATTCGATTGACCAATCTATTCAACGAAACTTGGTTGCAAGAAGAGTGGCGTAAAGCAGAAAAGCTGAGAGCCACAAATGTTCATCACTTAAAACTAGAGTTTGAAATTTTAGATGAGAAGAAAACCTACAAAAAAAATCTTGATCATATGCTTGAATCTCTTGAGAGCAAAGGCTTAGTCGATCAGGAATTTATGGAGCATTTGTTTAAGAGAGAAAAGTTGAGGAGTACGATTTTTGAATATGGAATTGCTTTTCCTCATGCCATCAATAAAAAATCGGCTGAGATTATTTTATCAGTGGGTATCTTTAGGAAAGGGATCTCCACGATCAACGGACAAGTGCAAGTCGTCTTGTTGTTAGCCATTCCACAAGATCTAACGATGAAAAAAGAAAAAGAATTGCTAAAACTGTATGATCAGCTTTTTGCTGTTATTGGCGATCCTGATTTCAGAAGTGAATTATGTCGTTTGGATGACTTAGTTGGGTTACAAAATTGGATGACACGAAAGGGGGTCATAACATGAATTTTATATATATATTCGGCGCATTTGCACTTGTTGCTTACGGACTGCAAGTAATATTTGGAATGAAACAAATCAAGCACTTTAATCAAATCTATCTAGAAATGCGCAAAAAAGGGAAGGTGGCTATCGGTCGTCGATCTGGAAAAATCAAAGCAGGAACGATCGTCATGTTTGCTGTCGATCAAAAAGGAATTATTATTGATGCGCGAAAGATGCAGGGCGTGACTGTTCTAGCAAAATTTCGTCTATTGCCACAATATATCGGAACAGATATCCACTACATCGACAACTATCATCCCTTGGTGCGAACAGAAAATAAATTGGTGCAACAAGCAATGGCAAATGCCAGAGAAATCTATTTGCGGGTAGAATTAGGCAATTATCAAGAAGAAACGCTACCTTCCCCGCTTACGATGCTTGGTATTCAATTCAGTTTATGGAAAAAACAATACCTATCAAGAAAAAGGAGTGTTGAATAATGGAATATATCACAAAATTTGCGGAAGGCTTCATCGGTTTATTTGAAACGGGTGCGGAAACTTTTATATCTTGGATGACTGGTATCGTCCCTGTAGTGTTGATCCTAATGGTAGCAATGAATACACTGATTGCTTTCTTAGGTGAAGAACGAGTGACTAAAGTTGCCAAACTATCAACGAAGAATCCCGTCACAAGATATTTGATCTTACCTTTTTTATCTGCCTTTATGTTGGGAAATCCGATGTCTTTTACAATGGCTCGCTTTTTGCCTGAATATTACAAGCCAAGCTATTATGCTTCTCAAGCACAATTTTGTCATACGAGCAATGGCGTCTTTCCCCACATCAATCCGGGTGAATTATTTGTTTGGTTAGGAATCGCCCAAGGAATCACAACCTTAGGATTGAATTCAATGGAGTTAGCTGTGCGTTATATGTTTGTCGGAATCCTTATGAATTTTATTGGTGGTTGGGTAACAGACTTTACAACCGCATATGTTTGTAAACAACAAGGAGTCACCTTGAGTAAAACAGTAGAAACAGCGACAGAATAAGGAGGAAGTGAAAAAATGAGCTATCACAGTATTCGAGTTGTAAGAGGAACTGGTGGATTCGGAGGCCCATTAGTGATCACACCAACAGAAGAAAAACACAAATTCATTTATATTACTGGCGGAGGAGAAAAACCAGTAATCGTCGATAAAATTTCTGAATTGACAGGAATGGAAGCAGTCAATGGCTTTAAAACTTCTATCCCAGATAATGAAATCGCTTTAGCAATCGTTGATTGTGGAGGGACATTGCGTTGTGGGATCTATCCAAAAAAAGGAATACCTACGATCAATGTGGTGCCAACAGGAAAAAGTGGACCATTAGCACAATATATTACAGAAGACATCTATGTATCGGCAGTAGGGGTCAATCAAATCACGCTAACGACTGATGAAAGCACAGCCGGTCAATCTGGCAACACAGAAAATAAGGGTGCACCGGCACGTAAATATACGTACGATACAAGCAAAAAAATTACTGAACAAAAAGCTGAACAGCAGAATTTTATTGCCAAAATCGGTATGGGTGCGGGAAAAGTAGTGGCAACTTTTAATCAGTCCGCCCGCGAAGGTGTGCAAACGATGATCAATACGGTCATTCCGTTCATGGCATTTGTTTCCTTGTTGATCGGGATCATACAAGGATCTGGTATCGGTAATTTCTTTGCCAATATCATGGCACCTTTAGCAGGGAATATTTGGGGATTGATGATTATCGGTTTTATCTGTTCCTTACCTTTTCTTTCTCCATTATTAGGACCCGGGGCAGTCATCAGCCAAGTTATTGGGACACTGATCGGGGTGGAGATCGGAAAAGGCAATATTCCGCCACAGCTCGCTTTACCAGCGTTATTTGCAATCAATACTCAAAATGCTTGTGATTTCATACCTGTCGGGTTAGGCTTAGAAGAAGCAGAGGCTGAAACAGTAGAGGTTGGCGTACCTTCCGTTTTATATTCACGCTTTCTAAACGGTGTACCGAGAGTGTTAGTCGCATGGATAGCAAGCTTTGGCATGTATAGTTGAATCTAGGAGGAAAAAAATGTCAGTTTATTCAACAAAAGTAACATCGATCGGTGCAGAAGCTGCGCTATTCAAAGAAGAGAAGATCGTGATACTATTTGGAAAAGATGCACCAGATATGCTATCAGCCTATTGTTACAATATTGAACTTCAGCCAATCCACGGAGAGATCAAAGTAGGTCAACAGCTGTTCGTCGGTGAGACAAGCTATCGCATCACGTCTGTCGGAAGTTTGGTCAATGATAATCTAAAAGAGCTTGGACATATCACAATCAAATTTGATGGAGCGGTCACACCTGAACTTCCAGGTACTTTATATGTTGAAGGAAAAGAAATCGTAGAGATTGGTATCAAGACTAAAATCAGTATTCAGTAAAATACAGATCAACATATCTGTTGAAAGGGTGAATAAAATGGAATTTATGTTAGATACGATCAATATTGAGAAAATTCGTTATTATCAATCGATCCTCCCCTTATCTGGAGTAACGTCGAATCCTTCAATCATCAAAAAAGAAGGGAAAATTGATTTGTTTACTCATCTGAAAGAAATCAAGCAATTGATCGGAAAAGCAAGTTTACATGTTCAAGTAGTTGGGGATACAACAGAGGAGATCTTAGCTGAGGCGCAATTAATCATTGATCAACTTGGTAAGGATATCTTCATTAAAGTACCAGTGAATGAACCAGGATTGGCCGCCATCAAACAACTGAAAGCCAAAGGAGTAAACATCACTGCTACCGCTATCTACTCCGAAATGCAAGGATATTTGGCAATAGCCGCAGGTGCCGATTATTTAGCCCCGTATTATAACCGTATGGAAAATCTGAACATTGATGCTGTTGCTATTATCAAAGCTCTAGCAATGGAAATCGAGCGAACACGATCTCAGAGCAAGATCTTAGCTGCTAGTTTTAAAAATGTTGCACAAGTCAATCATGCTTGTCGTCAAGGGGCGCACAGTATTACTGCGTCACCAGATATTTTTGCACAAGTATTCGGTATGCCTTCCATTCATAAGGCAGTGACAGATTTTAAGAAAGATTGGGAAGAGACATTCGGTGTCAAAGATGTGAAAGCATTAGGAGAATCAGGGGCGATAAGTCCTACTAAATAAAAAAGAATAAAGAGTCATGGAATGGTTGATCGATCCGTTCTGTGGCTCTTTTTAAATAACGTTATATTTCTGTTTTTAGACCTATTCCAACAGTCGACATATAGTTTAAGCAACTGTGGCGAGCTAATGTCATATGTCCGGATACACATTGTATATATCGTATAAAATACAACTTTTTTTAAAATTCGATAAACGATCCTATCTACTTTTTCAACTGGATGTTTACTTAAAAAATGAGCGGTTCATTCATTCATTGGGACAAGAATGATTATATTCTTTAATATACCGATTTGAATAAGTGTAAGAGGAAATAAGCACTTTATTGCGTCTTAGTGGTTAGACCTTTATAACTGACAACTAGTCTTTCTAAGTGATATAATTTATATAAATAGTAGATTAAAAATAACCATTTGTATATTTTATGGCATGCTTTAATTAATGAAGGAGGCAGTTGATGAGGATCATAATTGTTGGAGGAAACCATGCGGGAATTGCCGCAGCACTTCGTATTCGTGAGGAATATCCAGATGATGAAGTAATCGTATTCGAAAAAAAAGATGAAATAACATTTGTCTCCCAAACAATTCCATTGTTTTTGATGGGGCATCAAGATATCCACTCTCAAGCAAATTATGCAACACCGCATGAAATTATTGCTCAAGGAGTGGATTTACGTATTCAAAAAGAAGTAACCAATATTGATGCAAAAAAGAAAACGCTGAATTTTAGAAATGTTTTAAGTCAACATGAGCACGAAATATCTTATGACCGATTGATTATGGCTGCGGGTTCGTATCCTAACCTTCCTCCAACTGGCGGAAAATTGAATGAGACACTTTTTCTTTTAAAAGAGCGCAAAGATGCAGAAGCAATTGAGAAATTCATATCAGAAGCCCATCATGCGGTAGTGATCGGAGCTGGACTGGTCGGCGTAGAGATTGCCCGTATCTTAGCGCAACGAAAAATGAAAGTCACTTTGATCCAGTCAAATGCAAGAATCCTTGATAAATATTTAGATGAGAATGCCGCAATCGAAGTAGAGAAGCAACTAGAAGAAGAAGGTATCCAACTATTACTTGGTACTCGAGTGACGAGCTATCATACAATTGATAAAAAAATCTGGAGCCGTCCTAAAATCGAAGTTGAAACTTCTTCTGATTTGAAAATCCGTGCAGATGGCGTCTTTGTTTCCGTTGGCTTCCGACCAAATTCGTTCCTATTAGCTGGACAAGTCGAGACTGGTGATCGTGGAGCAATCGTCGTTGATAAGTATATGTATACAACTGATGATTCGATTTTAGCAGTAGGCGATTGCTCTACCACTTACATGGATTTGACTAAGGAAAATATTTACAATCCTCATGCTTCCGATGCGTTTCGTCAAGGGCTGATTGCTGCTGTCAATATCCACGAGAAAAAGCAGGAAGTAGCAATGACCACAGGAACTTATAAATTCAATATGGATGGGTTCACGATTGCGAATACTGGGATTACACTGAATCAAGCAAGAAAATTCGGATACGATGCAGAAGAAGTACACTATCAGAATCGTTATCTAGAGCGTGGCGGACAGTTTGTGCATGAATCGATTGTCAAATACTCACCAATTGAAAAAGGCAGAAAGAATCATTATTCAAGTATTTATCTAGTTTATGAGAAGAAAACAAAAAAAATCTTGGGACTACAAGTTCTTGGAACAGTTGATATTTCTCAGTATGTCAATATCATCAGTTTAGCAATCCAAAAGAACGTAACTGTGCCAGAAATCGAATTTACGGATTTCTTTTTTGAACATGGCTACAAGAATCCTCTAGGTTTTACAAAAATATTAGCTTCTTTAGTTAGGGAGAAAGAAAGAGAGAGTGGTCGTGATGGCAAAGAAGAAAGATCAAATGAAATTAAATAAACCTGATAAAGAGATGTCAAAAAAACAAAAGCGAATGATTGAAGCTGGCGCATTGTTGACAGTAGGTGCTGGTGCATTTATCGGTGGCGTCACGATCCCGAATCTGTCTGCATCTGCAGACAGTTCATCGTTGTCCGAAAAACGACTTGTTGAAGATGAGACGATCCAAGATATCGAACATACTTCTGTTGATGAACTGAATCAATCTTTACAAAAAGGACAAAGCAGTAGTGTGAAGACGAACACTGGTTTTGTAGCAAAGTTGATGGATCAACTGCCAAGTAAAGAAAAACTTTCTTCTATGTATGAAGGAGAAGGAATCAAAGTCAGTGATAGCCATACGGCATACGACATCCAACAAATTTTAGGAATCAAAGATGCAGATGTTTATTACCAGACTTCTACTTTATCTACAAGTGATGCGCAAGTAATGAAAATGTCAAGTTATCGACAATTGATCCAGGCAAATCCCAATGTAAAGGTAACTTCACAAGAAAATTATAAAACAGTCTCTCCTCATTTGTATGAATCGAAAGAAAAGGCTTATGAAGATTCTGCAAACTGGAAAGATTCAAAAGTAGTTGCAAGTACGAGAGAAAAATCCTTAAGTTTCTCATCTAAAACAAAACCTGAAAGCACTAACTTTACTGCAGATGATGGCGCATTATTAGGAAACATGAAAATCGATACAGGCTTTTCTTTGAACGTGAAAGCAGAAAATGGTCAAGCAAAATTAACAGATGAAATCAAAAGCGATTTTGAAGATGCTATGGAGAAGAATTTTTCGATCACTTATGAAGGAAGTACTTATTATGCAGTTTATCATGATGAGTCTATTTCTACCGATCATGGTAAAAATCAAGCAGATGGTTACTTCACGTTCTCTTCATCGACACATGGCTTACCTTTAGAGATCAACGGCCATTACTTGGTCTCTCCGGTTCAGTTCGGTAGTACAGTCGACAGCTTGAAATCGTCTTTATCCTTGCACGGTGTACGGAGTTTTGAAAACACAGATTCTTGGTTAAATACAGATGAGTCAAATATCAATGTAAAAGTAAGTTTCGTTGATCAATTAGCGGATGAAAATACAACTTACTATGAAATCCAAGCAAAAGATCAAGTGATTGAGTCATTGAAATATGAATATGTGACTGTTAGTTTAGACGAACAAGAAGCAACTGATTCAACTACTGTTTATGCAGATGAAATGTCGATGCCAACATATAGTGGTTCTCAGTCAGGTATCAGTCCTGGAGGCGCTGTTGATGGAAATCTAGCCGAAGATGCAGCTGGCTTAGCAGGATGGAATCAGACAGCAACATTTTCTGGTGGTGGATATGGCGGTCACACGATTACAGCTAATTCGGCAGTAACGGTGAAATCTGGACAAGTTTCTCAAGCAAACTTTTCTTCAGTCATAAGTACGGTCAATATAACAGTAGACGGTACTTCATATAATCAGTTTGTTGCTCAACCAATCATGGTCAACGGGGTTCAGTATGCTGGTTATTTAACTGGTGCAAACGGAAGCGGTAGTGATTTTACAATCGTTGTGAAAGATACAAACTTTAATATTTACCAAATCGGTGGAGAGTTTGCTTATATTTCTTCTTCAATGACGGATATGGCATCACCAGATGCAACAACACCGGATACAACCAACCCACAAGTTACCCCAGGAACAACAACACCGGAAGTCGATCCAGGAACTGGAGGCGGAGAAACTACTGATCCTGGTACAGGTACGCCGGAAGTCGACCCAGGAACAGGTGGAGAAACAGATCCAGGCACCGGTACGCCGGAAGTCGACCCAGGAACCGGTGGAGAAACAGATCCAGGCACCGGTACGCCGGAAGTCGACCCAGGAACCGGTGGAGGAGAAACCGATCCTGGTACCGGCACGCCAGAGGTAGACCCAGGAACCGGAGACGAAACAGATCCAGGAACAGGTACCCCAGAGGTCGATCCAGGTACAGGAGGTGGCGAAACCGATCCAGGAACAGGTACGCCAGAAGTCGACCCAGGCACGGGAGGCGGCGAAACAGATTCCGGCACCGGCACTCCAGAGGTAGATCCAGGTACAGGTGGCGGCGAAACAGATCCAGGAACAGGCACCCCAGAAGTCGACCCAGGCACAGGTGGCGGAGAAACAGATCCCGGCACCGGCACCCCAGAAGTCGATCCAGGTACAGGTGGCGGTGAAACTGATCCAGGCACTGGCACTCCAGAAGTAGATCCCGGCACAGGTGGCGGCGAAACCGATCCCGGCACTGGAACGCCAGAAGTAGATCCCGGCACAGGTGGAGGAGAGACCGATCCCGGAACAGGTACCCCAGAAGTTGACCCAGGCACAGGTGGGGGAGAAACAGATCCCGGCACCGGCAC
>NZ_PUAP01000031.1 GCF_002947535.1 Enterococcus mundtii | reverse complement strand
TTTCGAAGCCTTCCAGTTTTATTTATTCTGCTTTAAATTCAATGATCAAATCGTTCTTAGTACCAACCGTTAGCTAACCAGAAAGCTTTAGCAGCATCCCAAGAGCCATAACGAGAGGCAACATATTGTTCTGCTACTCTTTCTTGATTGGCAGCAGAGTAGTCACCGTTCAAGTAAGAAGAGTCTAATTGGTAACGACCGATATAGCGTCCGTTTGTTGCTGTGTAAGAACCGCTAGATTCTTTTTGTGCGATCCATTCTTTGGCATCGCTCGTGCCAGTTGAAACAGCCACTTCAGTAGCAGGAGCTTGCTCCACAACTGGCGCTTCTTCTACTACAGGCGCTTGTTCAACTACAGGTGTTTCCACAACTGGAGCTGTTTGTTGTACAGGTTCTACAGGCGCTTGAGTAGCGACAGGAGCAGCTGCTTGCTCACCAGTAGGAATAGTTAGTTCTTGACCTGAAAAGATCAGGTGAATGTTTGAGATTGAGTTTGCTTCGGCAATTGTTTGGATCAAGGAGTTGTCACCAACGTATTTTTGAGAAATCGTTGATAAAGTATCACCTGATTGAACAGTGTAGGCTTCGTCTGCGTGTGCAGAAGTACCCATAAATAATGCAGCGCCGGCAGCCAAAGTTGTTCCAGAAAGAATTGTTTTAAGTGATTTCATGAAAGATCTCCTTCGTATTTTAAAAAGTTATTTGATTAGCTCTTTTCGCTAACGAGTAATACTTTAACATGAGGAGACATTTCATAGGTGATAAAAATGTAACAGTTTATGACAAAGCTACCTTTTTTGTAATATTCAGCGAAACATATGTAATTGAAAAACGCTTTCTTCCGCTTAATTAAAAGAATGTATGTTCTCTTTTTTTAATAAAAAATTTAATTAAGAAAATATTAAGCGACGAATAAATAAGTCTTTTTTCTATTGTAGAAGATAAAAAGTTGGGGTAACAATCAGCATTAGTATCCGTTCCTATCGCTTGTTGATAACAATACATAGAAGTGAATCGAAAAAAAGAACATGGAGCATATGTTTGCCCCATGTTCTAAAAAAATCAAATCCCAATTATTGGTGTTCAATACGATTGGAGATCATTGGAAAGAATTTCAAACAATAAATAGCACAAATCCCAACAATAATATATATAGCTTTAGCTAAAATAGTTGTTGAACCGCCTGCAATCGTCGCTACTAAATCAAATTCTAATAAACCAACTAACAACCAGTTCAATCCTCCAACAATCAGCAATGTTAATGCAATCATATCTAATGTTTTCATTGAAATTACCCCTTTCCTATATGACATACTATTATTATAAAACAATTAAAGAATTTGTACTAAAATATTGCCTGTAATTTAATTTATAGTCCTTTATTTTCAACGTTTTATAGGATCTGAAAATAAAAAAATAATATGTCTTGACAATAGGTGAATGAAAGATTAGATTTATCTGGTTATAAAATAATTGTTTTATTAAGGAGAAGAACATGAAAAAGAAATGGATCATAGGTGGCTTGATTGCAATGTTACTTGGAGCTATTGGTTATACAGGTACACGTTTTGCAGGAGAAATTTTATTTTGGGGAGGGGAATCTGATATAGCGAAAATCAATGAAAATTTAGACAAACTCGATCAACAGTTAACAAGTCACGACCATAAAATCACCGATTTGACCAGTAAATTAACAACGAAAAATCAAGAACTTCTAGAGATACAAACAAAAGCGCAAGACTATCAAACTAAGATTACTGACTTGGAGACTCAAAAAAGCCAGTTAGTTGCCGAACATGCAAACTTACAAAATCAATTAAAAAGTAAAGAAAACCAACTAAATGACAAACAAATCGAAATCAACAATAAAATCAATGAAATAACTCAAAAAATAAATGAGATCAACACCTTGAATAGTCAATGGACTACAAGACTTCAAGAAATTCAAGGTAAATATACAGAGATGCAAAGTACTGTCAATCAGTTAAACGAACAAATCAACCAATTAAGCCGAGAAAAAAACAATTTACAAACAGATCTAGCAACTACGAAGAAACAATTAGAAACTATTTCAGCAGAAAATAGCAGTTTAAGAAGTTATATCGCACAATTAGAAAAAGCGAGAAACGATGCAAAACTAACAGCAGAGAAGTCTCAACAAATCGTTGATCGCCAAGTCAATAAATAGATTCCCACGATAGTTTTTTAAGTGTTGTTTTTGAGGATAAACACTTGAAAATCGGAACATTTGTTCGTATAATAGTGTTGAGGGGAGAGATGACAATGGAAAGAAAATATGGAACGGTCTCAAAAATCAGAACGATCAAACTAGGAGAACGGCCACTGATCCGTTTTACTTTGGGCTCAGAAAATTGTTTGATTGCTAGCCATAGCCTGAACTTTATTGCCGATGTAGATGATGGAATGAAGATATTTGTGAAAGGCTACTATAATAACCGTAAGCAATTTGTTGTTAAAGACTACACGGTATTAGAAAAACCAAACATTGTTGTCGCTTTTGAAAATAGTCTCTTCCCTAAACAGAAGATCATCAAATGAACGACCGAAATCAATGTTCGATATTAAGGACGAATGAGTTACTCTTATATAGGTAGGAAAATCAAGCAACTGATTCGATGAAATGCCTTGTTTTTTCAAATAACAAACAAAAAAACTCATGGCATAAACCATGAGTTTTGCTTATTTATGCAGACGATGGGATTTGAACCCACACGAGCTTACGCTCACAAGACCCTCAATCTTGCATGTCTGCCGTTCCATCACGTCTGCAAGAAACAACACTTTAATCATAGCGAGTAACGAAATAGATGTCAAGATATGAAAGAGGGAAATCATGAATAAATATGATGGAGAATTTTCAATTTTAGGGATGGCGGCAGGCATTATCATAGGATTAGCATTCGGACAATTGATCATGGGAATATTCTTAGGTGTGATTATCGGGATCGCAATGGATTGGGCAGCAAATCTTTGGAATGATCGTCAAGAAAAGTAAAAGTAAAAAAAGTTGGTTTTCATTTAGGATTTTTTTAAAACGGTGGCAAAATCCAGATGAATGGAGTATGATATGGAAATAAATGAGCATAATCAGAAATTTCTAACTTTTTTGAAACGAGGGATTGGATCACTATGAGAGAATTTGAAAAATCCAACAAATTAGAAGGCGTAAGTTACGATGTCCGCGGACCGGTTCTTGAAGAAGCAGAACGGATGCAAGAAGAGGGCATCAGTATTTTAAAATTGAACACTGGAAATCCAGCACCATTTGGATTTGAGGCACCAAATGAAGTGATCCGTGATTTGATCATGAATGCCAGAGATTCAGAAGGCTATTCGGACTCAAAAGGGATTTTTTCTGCACGAAAAGCGATTGAACAGTATTGTCAATTGAAAAAATTTCCAAATGTGACGATCAATGATATCTATACTGGTAATGGGGTCAGTGAGCTGATCACGATGTGTATGCAAGGATTGCTAGACAATGGTGATGAAGTATTGGTACCAATGCCAGATTATCCATTATGGACAGCTTCCGTTTCTTTAGCTGGAGGAAAACCAGTTCATTATGTATGCGATGAACAAGCCGAATGGTATCCAGATATTGATGATATCAAATCTAAAGTTACGAGCCGAACAAAGGCGATCGTGATCATCAATCCTAATAATCCAACAGGAGCTTTATATCCAAAAGAGTTGTTAGAAGAAATCGTAAAAATTGCGCGAGAACATCAATTGATCATCTATTCAGACGAAATCTATGATCGTTTAGTGATGGACGGATTAGAGCATATCCCGATTGCGACGTTAGCACCTGATCTATTCGTTGTCACATTGAATGGCCTATCAAAATCACATCGTGTGGCGGGATTCCGTGTCGGTTGGATGGTGTTGAGTGGTGATAAATCAAATGTAAAGGGCTATATTGAAGGATTGAACATGCTTTCTTCTATGCGTCTTTGTTCAAATGTATTGTCGCAACAAATCATCCAAACTGCCTTAGGGGGCTACCAAAGTGTAGATGAATTGTTACTGCCAGGTGGACGGATCTACGAACAAAGAGAATACATCTATAATGCAATCAATGATATCCCTGGATTATCAGCGGTTAAGCCAAAAGCAGCTTTTTATATCTTTCCTAAAATCGATACGAAACGCTTCAATATTACCAATGATGAGCAATTCGTATTAGATTTTCTACATGAGCATAAGATTTTGCTTGTTCACGGAGGCGGTTTTAACTGGCCTGATCCAGATCATTTTAGAATCGTCTACTTACCAAAATTAGATGATCTAAAAGTAACGGCGAAAAAAATGCGTGAATTCCTGACAACCTATCAACAAAGATAAGGCGTAATGGGATGGCCATCGCGCATGTGTGAAAGTACTTGCTTTGAGTGTGAGCGAGTAACTGACAGGGCAAATCGAGATTTTATGAAGTAAGTGAAGCACTATAAAAATTTGGATCAACGATTCTTATGGGTGTTTGCTTACTTCACGAAATCAATGATACTTGTTTGGTTTTCATTGGCATTTACCTTGTACAAACAAACTGTTTCGATGAATGGTTAGCTAGTAGTAAGAAGTATGGGATTGACAGCAGGATTTTTATAAAGTAAATACGACTTCATCAAAAAGCCGTCTTGACACCGAGGCGTTTTTTTAATGTCAACTTTTTGAAAAATAACCTGTTGCTATTGGACTTTTCTTGAAGTTTACAAAGTAGTCAAGTACAATACATGTAGTCATGCGAATACGCATATTTTTTAGAGGGGGATACTTATGGAAGCATTAGTCGATTCCTTTGGTACGATCATCAAAGAAATCCGAAAAGAACAAAAAATGACGCAACAAATGCTTTCACAAGGCATTTGTTCTCAAAGTGTGCTGAGTAGAATCGAAAATAACGAAGAGTTACCCAATGTATTAGTGATGGCCCAGATCTGTCACAGGCTTGGTGTAACGATCGATTATGTGATGAATTTATCCAAGGACAAGATTCGAGCAGCAACGAGACAGTTTGATCTTCTGGATCTTTACTTTTTAAAAAGAGATTATCGTAAATTAGAACAAGAACTAAAATCAGCAAAAGTAACAGAGAATCTCTATTCAGCGGAGGATTTTCAACGGTATTATTATTACTTAGGTGTTTGTGAATTTACATTAAGGAAAAACCTGGTACAGGCACTTAGTTACTTGAAAGAGGCGTTGACGTACTCAAGTCAAAAAGATCGGACACACGTTTGTGACATTGAGATCCAATTGATCAGCTGTATTGGGAAAGTCTATGGGGTTGCAGGGAGAAGTACAGAAGCAAGATATTATTTAAGTCGTAGCGTCCAATTGTTGCACGATACGATCAACGAACAGAACAAAAGCGAATTGACCCAGATTTTTTATAATTACGGTAGTTTTCTATTTCATCAAGGGGAAAGCCAAGCAGCTCTTGAACAAGTGAATCAAGGGATTCGCTGGGCACAAGAAAAAAATAGCTATTATTATTTAAATGATTTATTTATTCTGAAAAGTTTGATCTACAAGCAGCAAAATGAATTATCAAAGGCATTGTTTTATGAAGAATTAGCTCAAGCAGTTAAAAAGATCGCAAAAAGCATATAAATGGTGTAGACCATTCTTGACTTCTTTCGTAAATAAGAGTAATTTAAAGGTAGATCATCAAAGGAGAGAATAGAATGAGAACTTATATCTATGCTGACAAATTCTTTTTAGCATCTGGTGTGAAAAATACTGGATATCTTGAAATTACTGATG
The DNA here is from genome assembly GCF_002947535.1 of Enterococcus mundtii. Lineage (GTDB taxonomy): Bacteria > Bacillota > Bacilli > Lactobacillales > Enterococcaceae > Enterococcus_B > Enterococcus_B mundtii_B. Next base: position 33,773 of record NZ_PUAP01000031.1, on the reverse strand, counting down.
GGCTTTTTGGCGAATATCTTTCAGAAAAACCAACAGGTGAAGTAACGATCATTGACCAAAGCGGTAAATGGATTGCCCCTGGACTTGTAGACACACATATTCATGGGTTTATGAATCACGATGTTATGGACAATGACGCAGAAGGCATCAAAGCCATGTCAGAAGGCTTATTATCTTGTGGGGTAACTGCCTTTTTACCTACAACATTGACTTCTAGTAAAGAACGTCTAAAAGATGTGGCAGAGACGATTGGTAAAATGTATCACGAAGCTCCTGGAGCTAAAATCAAAGGGATCTATTTTGAAGGCCCATTCTTCACAGAAGAGCATAAAGGGGCGCAAAATCCAAGCTATTTTGGCGACCCAGATCTAGCAGTCTTCAATGAATGGCAAGAAGCATCTGGAGGATTGATCAAGAAAATCGCCTTAGCACCAGAACGCGCAGGTGTCGAAGAATTCGTCAAGCAAGTGACAGATGAAGGCGTTGTCGTTGCCTTAGGTCATAGTAATGCAACGATCAATGAAGCACAAGCAGCGGTTGAAGCGGGAGCAAGTGTATTTGTTCATGCATTTAATGGGATGCGTGGTTTGAACCATCGTGAGCCAGGTATGGTCGGTGCGTTATTATCATTGGATCACGTGTTTTCAGAGTTGATTTGTGACGGTCACCATGTCCATCCAAATGCTGCACAGATCTTGATGGAAAAAGCAGGACACGATCATGTCGCATTGATCACGGATTGCATGATGGCTGGTGGGATGCCAGACGGTAACTATAATTTAGGTGAGTTCCCAGTAGTTGTTAAAGATGGAACGGCTCGCTTAGAATCCGGAAATCTAGCTGGAAGTATCTTAAGATTAAAAGAAGCAATCAAGAATGTCGTAGATTGGGGCTTGGCTACACCAGAACAAGCCATCATGATGGCTACGTACGTTCCTGCGGTTAGCTGTAAGATCGATGATACCTGTGGAAAGATTGCTAAAGGAAGAGATGCTGATTTCATCGTCTTGAATCCTGATATGTCTTTAGATGCCACTTATTTAGATGGTGTTGAACGTTATCATGCGTAAGAAATAAAAAGTGAACAGTCAAAAGAAAGAAGCAAATCGTAGCTTCGCTCTCTTTTGGCTGTTTTTTTGTGTTGTTTTTGATAAAGAACATCGCTTACTGGATCAATACTTCTAAACGTGTAATAAATTCGTTTTGATCATTGGTTTCGTGAAAATCTACGAGATACAGTTCATAAAATGGACTTTTTAATTCTAATTGATGTGTTTCCGCATATTTTTTGATTTTTTGAATACCTGTGATTTGTTGCTCGTAGGCACCTTGATAGGTGTAAGTCAAGTATTTCCCGGATGGTAACGTGGACACCTCATTGATCAAAGAGGCAGTTTCTGGATAGAAATAAAAGACTTGATAGGCAAAAGAATCTAACTCTTCATGTAAGATACTTCCAAATAAATTTTGATTGTTGGCACTGAGGTGTTTCTCATGTTTTTTATGCAGCTGTTTCAATGCGTAATCGACATCATCGCTAGTCGTCATTTCATCGTCTTTGATTACTTGACGTAATTGATGTTCCATCACGATCGGTTGATTGAATGGAGTATCTTCTACTTCATAGATCAATTGTAAGCGATCATCCAACAAGGAAATTTTTTCTTTTGATTCTGCAATCAAACGATGTAAAGAGTCAATTTCAAATCGTAAAAGTTCTTTTGTTCGATCGATGTTTTTATTATTCAAGTATTCGACGATCTCAGGCAGAGACACATCAAAATACCGCAGATCGCGAATTGTGTTAAGTTGTTCTAATTCTTTGTACGAATAATTTCGATAACCGTTATCATCATAATCTGGTTGGATCAAACCGATCTTTTCATAGTAACGTAAAGTATGTGGGGTAATATCATATAATTTTGCTAATTCATTGATTTTCAATCGATTCACTTCCGTTTACTTTTATTTATATCTGTTCACCATTTTACTATCAGTTGGTTGGAAAAAGCGAGTAATTTTAAATTATTTGTAAGAAACCCTTGACCTTAGAGTTACTCTAACCTGTAAGCTTATTATAGATTAGTAATTGTTGGAGGAGAAAAAGTATGGAATGGTATAACAAGTCAACGGAAGAAACAATCAAACACGTTCAAGTCACAGATTATATGACAGAAAGTGATCGACTGGAACGTCAAGAAAAATATGGAAGAAATAAAATGGAAGAAAAAGATCAAACGCCAGAATGGCAAAAATTCTTATCTTATTTCCATGATGCGTTGATGTACATCTTATTAGGGGCTGCGATATTGAAAGTAGCAACTGGCGCATTGATGGAAGGTGGTATGATCTTTTTGGTTGTTTTTCTAAATGCCATGATCGGGTATTTCCAAGAACGAAAAGCAGCTTCTTCTTTAGATAGTATCAAAGGATTATTGAGTGACAAAGCAGTAATTTTGGAAGACGGCAAAAAACGTGAAATCGATCCGACAGAGTTAGTCGTCGGTGATCAAGTCGTCTTGACTGCTGGAGATATCGTACCGGCTGATGTCCGGATCATCGAATCATTCAATTTACAAGTGGATGAGGCGATTTTAACAGGAGAAACGCATTCTGTCAGCAAAACAAGCGAGAGCTTACCTGAAAATACAGAATTAGCTGAACAAGTCAATATGGCCTTTTCTGGAACAAAAATTGAATCGGGAAATGGACTTGGAGTCGTTGTTGAAGTAGGGCCGAATACTCAAATCGGTAAAATCAGTCATTCTTTATCAACGGTGGAAGAACAAGAAACACCATTATTGAAAAAAATCAAAGAAATGAACACAAGTATCTTTAAAGGAATCAGTGCGTTGATTTTATTGATTGCTCTTGTTTCGTATTTTTATTATGGCATGACATGGGGCTATATTGCTACGGCGATCATTGCCTTGATCGTTTCTTCGATCCCAGAAGGCTTGCCGTCGATCTTAACGATCATTTTATCAATCGGTGTCAATCGAATGGCAAAGAAGAATGCCATCGTAAAAACATTGCCTACAGTAGAAACCCTAGGTGCAATGACGGTTATTTGTTCGGATAAAACAGGGACACTGACAAAAAATGAAATGTCTTTAGTCCATATCGCAACCTTGAATGATTGGTATACGCCGGAATCTTTTACCAAAGTATCACGTACAGTAGTTGAGGAGTATTTGTTCCAAGCGATGCATAATTGTCAAGAAACACAATTAGCAGATGGGGAGTGTCCTGAAACAGGGAATGCGACAGAACTTGCGTTATTACGTTATACAAATACGCAACAGGCAACGATCCATTCGCCGATTGCAAAAATCCCTTTTGATTCAGCGTATAAATACATGGGGACGGTTCATGCAATCAATGGGAAAAATATCCTGTTCGTTAAAGGGGCACCGGATGTATTGATCGAAAAAGCGGGTCATCAAATGGACACTAGAGGTATGAGCCAATCGATCGATAAAAAACGTTGGCACAAGAAAAATGAAGATTTAGCGAGTCAAGGGCAACGTGTGTTAGCTTTTGCGATGAAAGAAATCGGCGATGAAGATCTGTCTCATGATTCATTAGATGAAGAATTGACGATGATTGGCTTATGCGGTGTGATCGACCCACCAAAAGAGTCAGCGATCGAAGCAGTTAAATCGATGCAACAAGCAGGAATCCGTGTCAAAATGATCACAGGAGATCATCCCTTGACAGCCAAAGCTATCGCGAAACAACTAGGATTACAAAACCATCAAACAGCAATCACCGGAAAAGAACTGAATCAACTTTCAGAGCAACAATGGCAACGCGCAGTAAGTGAAAATGATGTGTTTGCGCGAACGACACCAGAACATAAATTGGCAATCGTTTCTTATCTTCAAGCACAAGGTGAAATTGTTGGGATGACCGGAGATGGTGTGAATGACGCACCGGCATTGAAGAAAGCAGATGTCGGGATCGCTATGGGAATCAAAGGGAGCGACGTTAGTAAACAAGCGGCTGATATGGTCTTAGTCGACGATAATTTTGAAACGATCGCTTACGCAGTCAAAGAAGGACGTCGGATTTTCGACAACTTGAAGAAAACGATTCTTTTTTATTTACCAACATGTTTGGCACAAGGATTATTGTTGCTCTTCTCATTGATTGGGAACTTCCCATTACCATTGACGACGGTGCAAATCCTCTGGTTGAACCTAGTGGCTTCGATTACTTTATCCTATGCCTTAGGATTTGAACGGGCAGAAAAACAAGTGATGAGCCGACGACCACGACCGTTGAATGAGCGGATTCTGTCACGATATGCGTTGATGCGCATTTTATATGTAGGCATGATCTTGACGATCTTAGGTTTAACTGCGATGGAATATGTCTCAAACGATGCACGTCAAACAGTGTTGATCAATGCAATGGTGTTTGGTCAAGCGTTCTATATGATCAATTGTCGTAGGATCAGCGAGTTTAGTTTAGATAGAGGATTATGGAAAAATACCGCATTGTTTTATTCAATCGGGATCATGGTCTTGCTTCAAGCCGCGATGATTTGGTTCCCACCATTACGAATGGCTTTAGGCACAAACGTATTATCAAATATGGAAGTAGTTATCAGTCTATTACCAGGATTACTTTTATTCTTCTTAGTAGAAATCGAAAAATATGTTTTATCGGCTAGAAGTTACAGGGTAGGTGCTTGATCATTCACTTTACTGAGATGAAATGGTCTAACGTGGAAAAAGCGTGTCTGGGAACATTACTCCTCTCGCACCACCAAAACTGAATGAACGGCGGGCACAGAAATAATCGCTTGGCAAATATAGCTAAACATTTGTGTTCCGACTGCATTAAAAACGTCCGAAATGAGAATGATCATTTCGGACGTTTTTTTTTGTACGACATCTGTTTCATGTACCTGACGCTAAATACAAGCCCCGATTCAGTCAGTGTTAGAGCAAGCTACCTTAGTTAGTAGGAAAGTTAAAAAATTCGACAATCGATTTCGAAGAGTTTGCGTATCTTAATAGTAGATCGGCTAAACTCCCGTTGAACCGCTTGATTTCCTCTTTTTGATGAGAGCGAGGAAACAGACAAACTGTCTTTTCGTTTGCTAAGAGATAATCACCATCGATCGTTCGAGCAGCTAAGCGAAAGGAGGAAAGGAGATTCACGATGTCCTCTTTATCCCACGAGGTAAATTCGATTGTACGCAAAACGCTAGCTTTGAAGTGTTTGGCAGAAGGGAAAAAGACAAGTTCTTCATAATCATAAAGCTGTTCCTCTTTAAGCCAAGCAAGTGTCTGTTCTAATGTATTGTTTTTGTTCAACTGTTCAAACAATCGTTCCACCTACTTTTCATTTGGTATCAAGACAGTAAAGTCAATGCTTGTGTTCTTGCTTGATCCTTTTGCCTCTAACTCGACACTTTCAGGGATGAGTTCATCACCAACATAATGTGGAGTAACACGGTAGCGAATCGTTTCTCCATGATTCAATGCTCTGCGGATTTTCAATTCATAATAGTTCATGTAGGGATCATTGACTGGAAATTGAAACAAAGTAACTAAATTTCTTTCATCGTCGCCACTACCACCAAATTGTTTAGCAATCAGATGTCCACGAGAATGGTCATATCTGGGTCCGGAAATAAACCCAGGTGGGCGAATATCACGATTTGCACTGGTACCGGTATTGATCATTGATTTTTCCAATAAGGCATCTGCACCAGTTGGACGTCCTAATTGATCCAGCTCATGGTATTCGATCCACCCTTTGTTTGTTGCAAGTTCAGTTAAATCAAAGGAAGCTCTCCCCAATTCTTGTGGACCAGGATTGTTTCCAGTCGGGGCTAAGTCTTCTTCTTGGGGTAAGTCGTTGTTTCTTGGTTCAGATGAGTCAGGTATACTACTTGTGATAGTAGCTTCACTTTTGGTTGTACTTTCGACTGGTTTATCAGAAGATTCCATACTATATGTACTCATGTTTGATCGTTGGTCAGTTGAAACTCCCGATTCACTATCAATTGAATCAGTATAGCTAGATTCACTGTAATCCCTTGAGATCGGTTGTTCTACATTCACTAGATCCATTCCGATAAAGCCGATTGCGCCAAAAACAACTATAGAGATCAATGTGCCCCATAGTTTTTTTAAATTTTTCATTCTTCCACCTCCTTTGTTAGTATAATCCAAAATCAAGTGGACTAAAAGTGAAAACTTTATCCAAAGTAGGTTAATTATATAGGTTAGTATGATATGATATTCATGTACACAAAGGAGGCGAATGAGATGATAGGAGGAATCGCAATCATCACGATTTACTGGTACGTTTTACTCATATGTGCTGGGATTGCAGTGTTACTTGTTATTTTTGGAGATGTCTTTGATTTCGACGGACCTATCGACCCGATGCTGATCGTTCCCTGGTTGACTTTTACCAGTTTATTAGGATATTTAGGTGAATCCTTGACCGACCAGTCCTCGTTAGTGGTTTTCGTAATCAGCGCGATTATTGCAACCGTTTTAGTTTTTTTGTTGAATTTTTATATCTTGATGCCGATGAAGCATGCAGAATCGACGCTATCAACTTCTGAAAAATCATTAGAAGGTCAAATCGCGACAGTGGTGACGCCGATACCGATCCAAGGAATGGGAGAGATCCAATTAAAAAGTGTTACTGGTTCAATCAGTCGCCCGGCTTGTTTTTATACACCTCAAGAGTCGATGATCGGACGTGGCGAAAAGGTGTTGATCATTGAAGTAAGAGACCGTGTTTGTTATGTTACACCGTACGAAAGTATGTTGAAAATGTAAAGGAGTGGAAGAAATGGAAATATCTGGAGTGTTTGTTGCTATTGTTTTAGCAGTATTGATCGTTTTAATGTTATTGATCGTCTTTGTCGCTAAGTACCAAACGGCAAAGCCGGACGAAGCATTGATCATCAGTGGTAGTTATTTAGGAAGTAAAAATGTCCATGCCGATGAGAGTAATAATAAAATCAAAATCGTCCGCGGTGGAGGTGCATTCGTACTACCAGTTTTCCAACGTTCGAATCGCATCAGTTTATTATCAAGTAAATTAGACGTATCTACCCCAGAAGTTTATACGGAGCAGGGTGTTCCTGTGATGTGTGATGGAACTTCGATCATCAAGATCGGTTCTTCTGTAGAAGAAATTGCGACAGCAGCGGAACAATTTCTAGGGAAAACGCGAGAAGAACTTGAAAATGAAGCGCGTGAAGTATTAGAAGGTCACTTGCGGTCGATCCTAGGTTCGATGACGGTGGAAGAAATCTACCAAAATCGGGACAAATTCAGCCAAAGCGTGCAAGAAGTTGCTTCGGTGGATCTAGCGAAAATGGGCTTGATCATTGTTTCGTTCACGATCAAAGAAGTCCGTGATAAGAATGGTTATTTGGATTCTTTAGGGAAACCACGGATCGCTCAAGTCAAACGTGATGCTGATATTGCAGAGGCAGAAGCCTTAAAAGAAACGCGTATCAAAAAAGCGCAAGCTGAGAAAGAATCTCAGGCTGCTGAATTACAACGTCAAACAGAGATCGCCGAATCTTTAAAAGAAAAAGAATTGAAACTAGCTGCCTACAAGCAGGAACAAGATGTGGCACGAGCAAAAGCCGACCAAGCGTATAATTTAGAGAGTGCCAGAGAACAACAACAAGTAATCGAACAAGAGATGCAAGTAAAAGTCGTTGAACGTCAAAAACAAATCGAATTAGAAGAAAAAGAAATCATTCGTCGAGAAAAACAATATGATTCTGAAGTGAAGAAAAAAGCCGATGCGGATCGTTACGCCAAAGAACAAGAAGCCCAAGCGCAAAAAGTCAAAGAAGTGACAGAGGCAGAAGCAGAACAATTTAGAATCGAAGCATTAGCCCAAGCACAAGCCAATCAAACTCGTTTAGCTGGACAAGCCGAGGCAGAAGCAACGTTAGCAAAAGGGAAAGCGGAAGCGGAAGCGAAGCAAAAAATCGCAGATGCGTTCAAAGAATACGGAGAAGCGGCTGTGCTTAGCATGGTGATCGAAATGTTGCCTCAATTGATGCGTGAAGCGGCACAACCTCTAGGAAATATCGAAAAAATCTCTGTTGTTGACACAGGTAATTCCTCAGGTGAAGCAGGTGGCGCCAATCGAGTGACAAGCTATGCGACAAACTTGTTGTCTACGACACAAGAAACATTGAAAGAAACAACTGGATTGGACATCAAAGATATTATCGAGAACCTTTCCACTCGTGGAAATTCTAGACAATTGAATGTCTATGAAGGATCAAATGAACCGAAAGAATAACTTAAGAAAGACTCAAAGGATCATGTCCTTTGAGTCTTTTGTTGGTTCGCTATTTCTTTTCATTTTGCTCACGGATCTGTGCTTTTACTTCTTCAAGATTTTCAAGTAAAGCCTGTTCTTTTTTTCTTAATTCTTCCAAGTCTTCGACAATCTCTTCTTTTTTTTCAACTTCTGGTGGACGCAAACAAAAATTGATACCGATAGCAATAAATGTCCCGATAAATGTATCGAAAACCCGCTCAATCGCATAGAACGCTGATTCACCTTGGGGGATGCTTAAAGAGATCAGTAATAATGTTGCGATAGCAGCAATGATCCCAGAATTATTATTGATACCGTCAGATAAGACGATCACAATGATTACTAAAAGAGGTAAAACGATCAATTCAACTAAAAAATCATTGTGAAAATAACTTTTAACAAAAAAATAAAAAATTCCTAATCCGCCACCAAGTAGATTGCCAATAATACGGGAACGACCAAAAGAAAAGGTCGTAGTCAAATCTTGGCGCAAGGAAAAAACAGCAGATAGGGCAGCAATCATTGGAATGCCACGATCAAAGAGATGAAAGATCAAAATACATAAGAAAACGGCTAAAGCACTCTTCATTGTACGCATACCAAGTCGAAAGCGTCCAAATTGCATAGTATACTCTCCTTTACGTTCTTTACAATATCATAACTAAACTTACCTTGGATTGCTAGTTTTTCATGGATGAATTTAGTATAATTCAATAAAAAGAAAGGAGCCGATCATGCGTATTGGAATGAGAACGGTAAAAACGGTCATCAGTGTATTTGCTTCCATGTTGGTTGCCAACTACTTTTCTTTGTTGTTCTGGCCGTCTGCCGGTATTATAGCATTGTTGAGTGTAGGGAATACTCGTCGCTCCACATTGATGACTGGGATCTATCGAATCGCTGCATTTATTGTTGCCACACTGATTGCCTTTTTGTGTTTTACTCTTTTTGGCTATCGAATCATCAGTTTCAGTGTCTTTCTATTATTTTTTATTCCAATCGCCGTGCGGTTCAAATTAACGGAAGGAATCGTTGTAAACTCAGTCTTGATCACCCATTATCTAAGTGAGCAAACCATGAGTTGGCAATTGATCACAAACGAAGCAGCCTTGATGATCATTGGTGTAGGTTTTGCTTTATTGTCAAATGTCTACATGCCAGATAGTAAAAAGCGATTAAAGGAAAATCAACTGATCATCGAAGAGCGGTTTCGTCTTCTTTTGAAGAATATGGCAGACTTTCTGCTTTCTGGCGAAGCCTACGAAAATCAAGGGTTATGCAAAGAATTACAAGTTTATATTCGAGAAAGCCAAGCATATGCACGGAATCACCAAGAGAATAACTTGCTGAGACAAAATCAATATTATGAAACCTATTTTTCCATGCGACGGGCTCAGATCAATGTGATCCAAGATATGCAAGAGAACTTAGCTTATATCAAGGACCCAGTGCCTTATAGCGACCATATTTATGGCTTGTTGATCTATACAGCGGAGACGTTTTCTGAATCAAATGATGGTAAAGAAATATTGACACGGATCGAAGAGGTCTACGGCATGTACCGTCAAATGCCATTACCGACTACCCGAAGTGAATTTGAAGATCGTGCGGAATTATTTCAGTTTTTACAGTCATTCAAAAGCTTTATTGAAATAAAAGTAGAATTTTCTCAGCAGATGATAGTGGATGCTGAAAGGTGAATAAATAAGACGAAGCTACGATGAGGACATCTTTTGCTTCGTCTTATTTTATCTGCTATTTATTCGTTGTTCTTCCAATGCTCTTGCATATCATCTAAAAGTGCAATCACTTCTGTAGTCAAATAGAGGGAACGGTTTGGAAGTTCTCCTTCGATCATTTTTACCATGTTTTCGATTTCATAATTCATTGCTTGCGCACGGTGGCCACTTTCGATCAATTCCTTCGTGCCATCTGTATAAATGATCTCGGCTTGGTCAGCTCTTGGATAATCATTAATCGAGATATACCCATTTTCAAAAGCAACGATTCCGACTTTTGGCATTTTTGCTTGGAAGGTCAGGTTGATCGTAGCTAATTCATTTTCTTTATTTTGCAAGATCGTTACGGATTGTTCATCAACACCTGTTTTGAATGGAATCATACGAGAGGCGATGACTTCCGGCTGTGAGCTCAAAAAGAATCGAGCAAATGAAACAGCATAAGTTCCGATGTCTAGTAATGCACCACCTGCTAAATCAGGATTGAAGAAGCGGTTGGTTGGATCAGGTTCTTTGTAACTGCCAAAAGGTGCTTGGATCATTTTTAATGCACCTAACTTGCCCGAATCGATCATTGAACGAAGCTGATGATAGAGAGGCATGTTGAAAATCGTCATCGCTTCTGCCAAAATCAGATTTTTTTGTTCTGCTAACTGGATGGCTTTTTGAAGTTCTGCTTTATTCATCGTAATGGCTTTTTCGCATAGCACATGTTTTCCGGCTTCTAAGGCAGGAAGGATGTAGTCGATATGTTGACGATTCGGAACGGCGATATAGACGATATCGACTTCAGCATCTTGTAACATTTCTTGATAATCGCCATAAGCTTTTTTGATTGTGTGGCGTGTAGCAAAATCCTGCGCTTTTTCCAAAGTTCGTGATGCGACAGCAACCAATTCACTTGATGATTGGTCGAAGTTTTCTGCAAATTCGGTAGCAATCGATCCTAGACCGACAATGCCCCATTGGTATTTTTTCATTTTTCATCTCTCCTTGACGTGGTATATTTAGTATGAGGGTATTTAGTAGAATACTCTTAGTTTCGCTACTATTATATCAAAAAAAAGATATTCGATTCGTTTGAAGAACTGCTTTCTAAAAAAAGGTGAAAGAAATGTTCTAATAGATGATTTTTTCATTTAATTTAAGTAAAATAATTAGGAGGAGGAGATTGCGATGCATCAAGTATACGTTGATCTTATTATGAGTGTTTTACTCGAACAATTTGAAACAGAAGAAAATTTCTTAGATACTTATCTATTGGTGGATGAAACAACCTGGCAAGCTTGGAAGCGTGGTGAACAAAATCTACCATCAGAGGCCATGCAAAAAGTGAAAAATCTTTTTACTGATTATGAATGGATGTTGACGCAAAAAATACTACGTCAAACGATTATTTTCCCTGAAAAAAGAAATGTTGCAGTAGCCGAATATAAGCAAATCAAAACACGTATTGCTCAGAAATGGGTAAGTAGCGGTAGTGCGAATGTAGAGTTGATCCCTTTAAAAAATGATCAAATTGTCAATGGATATCTTGACTTGAAAGTCAGTATTCAATATGATGAGTGGGGCTATGATGACATTTTGAACTTTCGATTACCAGCAGAAGTTCAAAAGCAAATCGAAGGGGAGAAAATCGAGTTGTTAGATTGGGTAAATGAAAATCTGGAAGAAACTTACGTGAGTGAGAAAGTGGAGCCAGAAAGGGAATGAAAGGATTTTTTGCGTGAATAAAATTTTAGGCGTTATCTCAGTCGTGATCATGATTGTTGCGATGGGTTATCTAGTTGTTAGTGAGAATCGGACGGATACGAAAGCCCAAGCTGATAATTCAAAGACAGAACAAACGAACACGACGAGTGCGACAGAAGAAAGTACAGAAAAAACAACAAATAAAGCAACATCGAGTGATTTGCCAGATGTTAAGGTGGATGATTGGTCGCTTGTAATGGTGGGACCTGACCATAAGATCGAGACAGAAATCGATGAAGCCAACCAATTGGCTGCGCTCGATAATGGCTATTTGATCGACAAACGTATCAAGGCTGACTATGAAGAGCTGGCTAAAGCAGCTGAAGCTGCGGGCTTTCCTTTAGTTATGGTATCTGCGTATCGATCGGTTGCGACACAACAAGAGGTATTCGCTCAAAATGTCCAACAAGTGATGAGTAGTCAGGGTGTCACTGAAGACGAGGCGACTGCGATTACGAAAAAAACCATGACAGAACCAGGGTACAGTGAGCATCATACAGGTTTAGCTGTGGACGTGGTCGATGAAACATGGTACAACAATTATCCTAACACTGTATTGGATGAAAAATATGGCGACGAACCAGGTGCGAAATGGCTGGCGGACAATGCCTCTAAATACGGCTTTATCATCCGCTATCCAAAAGGTCGAGAAGATATTACGAAAATCACTTATGAACCTTGGCATTTGCGTTATGTAGGCAAAGAAAGTGCAGAATATATCACATCAAACGATTTAACGATGGAGGAGTACTTGGACCAACTAAAAGAAAAGTAGGAATAAAAGATGGCGAAAAACAAATGGAAAAAACAAAGGCGTAAAAATAATCGCTGGTTTGCTGTAGTTTTAGGGAGTATGTTGATCATGATGGCTTTTGTTTTTTCTTTGAGAAGTTTGTCATCGCCCTACTCTACAGAAGCACAGCAACAAGAAACATTGTCTCATCAAGAATTTATCAACGCATTAGTTCCACATGCGAAAGAACTGCAACAAGGCTATGGCGTTTTGCCGAGTATCATTATCGGGCAAGCCATTCTTGAATCTGATTGGGGCAACAGTACGCTTGCCAGTAAGTATAAGAACTTGTTTGGGATCAAAGCGTTTGGGAACGAAGAAAAAGTCAATCTGGAAACAAAAGAATATATCAATGAAGAATGGATCACCATCCAAGGAGACTTTCGAGTCTATTCTTCGTGGGAACAGTCAATGGATGACCACACGGCTTTATTTGTCAATGGTGTCGATTGGAATCCTGCACTGTATGCGAATGTGATCACTGCGACAAATTATATTGAAGCAGCTCATGCGTTACAGGCAGCAGGATATGCGACAGATCCGACATATGCTGATAAAATCATACATGTGATTGAAACTTACCAGTTAAATCAATACGATCAATAATCAGAAAAGAACGGAAGTGGACGGATGGCAGATTTATTTGTTCCAGAAATAATGACAGAATTACGTAAGGATATCGTGAGAGTCCCAGAGGTCATTATGGAAGCAAGTGGTATTAAAATTTTTGGCAAGTTGATACGTTCGATTATCTTCACTACGGATATTGCAATCATTAGAAACACCAATGCAAATGCGGTGATTGCAGTTTATCCTTTTACACCCCATCCGGCGATTACGAAAAGCATTATTGAAGCAGCGGATATCCCTGTATTTTCAGGTGTCGGCGGCGGCTTGACGCAAGGAATGCGTTCGGCATACATGAGCCTTTTTGCAGAAGCACAAGGATCATTAGGCGTAGTATTGAATGGTCCAACACCAGTAGAGACAGTCCATGATGTCTGTCAAGTTGTTGATATTCCAGTAATCAGTACAGTAACGTCCAAATACTCGGAAATCGACGAGAAATTGGCAGCCGGCATTACGATCATCAATATCAGTGCGGGAAAAGACACAGCAGACACTGTTCGCTTTTTCAGAGAGAAATATCCAGAACTACCGATCATTGCGACTGGAGGTCCAACGGAAGAAAGCATCAAAGAAACAATTGAAGCTGGCGCCAATGCGATCACCTACACGCCACCAAGTAGCGGAGAGTTATTCAGTCGCAAAATGAACAAATATCGAAAAATTGAGAAAACCAATTAAATTTAGAAAATATAGTGTTTCATGCGGTATGACACAAGCTATCATCCACAAAAATGTCTTCAATTTTTGTGTGGTTGATAGCTTGTTTTTGATGAGATGATCGATTGGCAAAAATGGCATTTAAGAAAGTAGTGAAGTTCTTTGGTTATGAAGAGATTTTTTTGCCAGCTAGCGATTCGCTTGTTCATTTTTTTGTTTTGATAATGATTCTAAGAGGTCTTATGTTTAAGATAAATCCTTCATGAGAAATACAAGAAATATGATTGTAAGTTTCAGAAACAAGTGTTAGACTGTTTTCATCATTTAAAAAACAAGCCATTTTGTTTGTTGGAAACAATTTTTTACCAATAGAATAATCAAACGACTTATATATCGTCATAATAAGGATGACAGTTTCTAGCCAGCACCGTAAATGTTGGACTATAAGTAAAAAAGTAGTGATCCATCTTTTTTGCTTATATACGAGCAGGAGAGATGTTTTTTTTCTATTGTGAGTGGCACGAATTTAGTAAGAAAAGGAGTAAATAAAGTGAGAGAATTAGTAGAACGTATCAATGAAGATGGACAAGTCTTGGGTGAAGGCGTGTTGAAAGTAGATAGTTTTGTTACCCATCAGGTAGACCCAGTGTTGATGGAACAAATGGGCCAACGTTTTGCGGAAGTATTTAAAGAGCAAGGAATCACTAAAGTGGTGACGATTGAAGCTTCAGGTATCGCCCCCGCTTTATTTGCAGCTAAAGAGCTAGGTGTACCGATGATTTTTGCAAGAAAAGCCAAAAGTTTGACGATGGATGAAGAATTATTGACGGCTTCCGTCTATTCCTTTACGAAACAAGTAACAAGCACGATATCGATTTCTCGTAAATTCTTGTCTTCTGACGATAAAGTATTGATCATTGATGACTTTTTAGCGAATGGCCAAGCGGCAAAAGGGTTGATCGAATTATGCCAACAAGCAGGAGCTAGCGTTGAGGGAATCGGGATCGTCATTGAAAAATCATTCCAAGATGGTCGTCAACTTCTTGAAGAAATGGGCTTAAAAGTAGTTTCACTTGCTCGTGTGGCATCACTTTCTAATGGCCAAGTAGAATTTCTTGAGGAGGATGCGTAAGCGTGGAGAAAGAAACACAAAATGGAAAAGCAGCTGTCTTAGGGTTACAGCATTTATTAGCGATGTATGCGGGAGCAGTTGCTGTACCGTTATTGATTGGTACGGGTTTAGGGTTTAATCAAGAACAAATGACTTATCTTATCTCGATCGATATTTTCATGTGTGGGTTAGCAACCCTCTTGCAGTTGACTGTCAATCGCTTTTTCGGGATCGGCTTACCAGTTGTTTTAGGTTGTGCGATCCAAGCCGTTGCACCGTTGATTTTGATCGGTAGCACAGAAGGTGTCGGTGCGATCTATGGCTCGATCATCGCATCAGGGGTTTTTGTTGTGCTAGTTGCTGGTTTCTTTTCAAAGATCAAAAAGCTTTTTCCGCCGATTGTTACTGGAACTGTGATTACAGTGATCGGATTGACATTGATTCCTGTAGCTATCGAAAAAATGGGTGGCGGTAGTGCAACTGCACCTGGCTTTGGTGATTTGACGAATTTATTATTAGCGTTTGTCACGATCCTACTGATCGTTGGTGTGCAATTATTAGGCAAAGGGTTCATTCGATCCATTGCGGTTTTGATCGGTCTGATCGGAGGAAGTGTCTTAGCTGCCTTTTTAGGTAGAATCGATTTAGGAGCGATTGGACAAGCCCCCGTTTTCCACGTGCCACAACCATTTTACTTTGGAAAACCGACATTTGAAATCTGGTCGATCTTATTGATGATCATCATTTCAATGGTGAGCATGGTTGAATCAACAGGCGTCTATTTTGCCTTAGGAGATATCACTGGGCAAAAAGTCGGCGAAGAGCAGCTGAAAAAGGGCTATCGAGCAGAGGGCTTAGCCGTGATCTTAGGTGGTATTTTTAACACGTTTCCTTATACTGGCTTTTCGCAAAATGTCGGGTTGGTACAACTTTCAGGGATCAAAACGAGAAAACCCATTTACTTTTCTGCTTTCTTCCTGATCATCTTGGGTTTATTCCCTAAAATCGGTGCAGTTGCTCAGATCATTCCTGAACCAGTCCTTGGTGGCGGTATGTTGGTCATGTTTGGGATGGTGGCGATCCAAGGAATTCGGATGTTGTTAGAAGTGGATTTTACAAATGACAAAAATTTACTGATTGCTGCAGTGTCGATCGGTTTTGGTTTAGGCTTCAATTTGATGCCCGAACTCTTCAGCCAGTTGCCTGAAACGGTTCAAATGTTTACAGGAAACGGGATCGTTATGAGCAGTATCACAGCAATCGTTTTGAACTTAGTTTTTAATGGATTGAAACAAGACGAGAGAATCATTAAAGAAGCATTGAAATAATATAGATCACTTCACAAAAAAGAGCGAGTAATGAATGAGGTCAGGACAGAAGTGTTTAGCCTCGAGAAATAAGGCGTCCTCCACGAAAATTGTTTTTCAAATTTTTGTGGAGGACGCCTTATTTTCGAAGAGGTTACTTTTTCCCGGCGTTTATTTAGTTTTAGGTGGTGCGAGAAGACGACTGTCCCAGACGAATTTTTTGTAGCATAGTCATGGACAGATTCACCCTGCATTTTGGATGCATGAAGAAAAAAGTGTTATATACTAAAAAAACAAATGATTTGGATTGGAAAAAACTTGATTTCAACTAGCAAGATTCAATTTTAAAAAATACGAACAATAAACCTTTTTATCTGTTTTTCATTCGAATTTATCTTGATTTACAGAGGGGCGATTGATAAAATATGAGTGAATACAAATCGAGAGGAGAAACGTATGGCTGCAAAAATTTCTGTAATAATGGGGAGCATCTCGGATTGGGACACAATGAAACACGCATGCGAGATCATCGAAGAATTTGGCGTTTCTTTTGAAAAGAAAGTAGTTTCAGCACATCGAACACCGGATTTGATGTTTTCGTATGCAGAAGAAGCTCGAGAAAAAGGTATAAAAGTAATTATTGCAGGTGCAGGGGGGGCGGCCCATTTACCTGGAATGGTTGCTGCAAAGACGACACTACCAGTTATTGGTGTTCCTGTACAAAGCCGAACATTGAATGGATTAGATTCTTTGCTATCCATTGTCCAAATGCCAGGTGGCGTTCCTGTGGCGACGACAGCGATTGGAAAAGCAGGCGCAATTAATGCCGGTCTACTTGCGATACAGATGCTTTCAATGTATGATTTAGAGTTGGAGGCTGCATTAGCGAAACGACGCGCAATGTCGGTTGAATCTGTAATAGAAAGTAGTGATCAACTTGGTTAAACCATTATTACCAGGCTCGACGATCGGAATCGTCGGTGGTGGACAGTTAGGTCGCATGATGGCGATCAGTGCAAAAGAAATGGGATTCAAAGTCGGTGTACTTGATCCGATGAATGATTGTCCGGCTGCTCAAGTAGCGGACTGGCACATTGAAAGTTCCTACGATGATACATTTGCTTTAGAAGAACTTGCAAGACGAACTGAGGTTATCACCTACGAATTTGAGAATGTCAGTGTGGAAGCGTTGAATGCGATTTTGCCGATGTCATTTATTCCCCAAGGAACAGATTTGTTGGCGATCACGCAAGATCGTCTACTAGAGAAATCATTTTTAGAAACAAATAACATCGTGATCGCTCCACATGCAACAATCGTCAGTCCGACAGATATCCAAGATGCGATCGACGGTATCGGTTATCCTTGTGTCTTGAAAACAACTCGAGGCGGATATGACGGTAAAGGGCAATATGTACTGAAGAGTCGAGCGGACTTAGCTCCTGCGATGGATCTTTTAAGAGAAGGAACTTGCGTATTAGAAGCTTGGATTCCCTTCGAAAAAGAACTATCGATCATGGTCGCAGGCAATGGGCAAGGCCAATATACAACCTTCCCAGTTGTTGAAAATATCCACCGTAATAATATTCTCCATGAAACGATTGCTCCAGCGACTGTTTCAGCGGATGTGATCGAAGAGGCAGAAAGAATTGCTAAAGTGATCGCTGAAGCAGTGAGTTTGTCGGGTGTACTTGGCGTTGAAATGTTCTTGACGAAGACTGGTGGCTTGTATGTGAATGAATTGGCACCGCGTCCACACAATTCAGGACATTACACCTTAGAAGCCTGTGGAATGACGCAATTTGATGCACATATCCGTGGGATTTGCGGTTGGCCTTTACCTAAAAAAGTACCATTATTAAGTGACGCAGTCATGGTCAACGTTTTAGGTGAGCAACTCTTAGAAAGTTACAATTTGATTGCGAAAAAACAAGATTGGAAATTCCATTTCTATGGCAAGAAACAAGCGAAAAAAGGTCGTAAGATGGGACACATCACGATTTTGACAGAAGATATCGAGTCGACATTGAAAGAAATCGAAAAAACGAATATTTGGGACTAAAGGAGAATAGTTGATGTTAGAACGTTATACACGACCTGAAATGGGCAATATTTGGACAGAGCAAAATAAATATCAAGCATGGTTAGAAGTAGAAATACTTGCAGATGAAGCTTGGGCAGAATTAGGAGAAATACCTAAGGAAGATGTAGCGAAAATTCGTGAACATGCGTCTTTTGATATCGCTCGTATCTTAGAGATCGAGCAATCGACGCGCCATGATGTCGTTGCTTTTACTCGAGCGGTTTCAGAAACACTTGGCGATGAAAGCAAATGGGTCCATTATGGGTTAACAAGTACAGATGTGGTTGACACAGCTTATGGGTACCAAATCAAACAAGCCAATGATATTTTGCGTGAAGATTTGAAACGCTTCACAGCGATCATTGGTGAAAAAGCAAAAGAACATAAGTATACAGTCATGATGGGACGTACGCATGGTGTACATGCTGAGCCAACGACCTTTGGACTGAAGTTAGCTACTTGGTACTCTGAGATGAAACGTAACATCGAACGTTTTGAACATGCAGCAAAAGGCGTAGAAGCTGGGAAAATCTCTGGTGCGGTTGGTACATTTGCGAATATTCCTCCGTTCATTGAAGAATATGTCTGCGAAAAATTAGGTATCCGTGCGCAAGAAGTATCGACGCAAGTCTTGCCACGCGATCTACATGCCGAATATTTTGCAACGATGTCATTGATCGCGACAAGTATCGAACGTTTTGCTACTGAGATCCGTGGACTTCAAAAATCTGAAACACGAGAAGTTGAAGAATTTTTTGCCAAAGGACAAAAGGGCTCATCTGCTATGCCACATAAACGTAACCCGATCGGTTCAGAAAATATGGCTGGCTTAGCACGAGTGATCCGTGGGCATATGATCACGGCTTATGAGAATGTTTCCTTGTGGCACGAAAGAGATATCTCCCATTCTTCTGCAGAGCGGATCATTCTACCTGATACAACGATCCTACTTGATTACATGTTGAACCGTTTCGGTAATATCGTCAAAAATCTAACGGTGTTCCCAGAAAACATGAAACGCAACATGGATGCAACCTTTGGCTTGATCTATAGTCAACGTGTCATGTTGAAATTGATCGATAAAGGCATGACCAGAGAAGAAGCTTATGATCTTGTTCAACCTAAGACGGCATATGCTTGGGATAACCAAGTGTCCTTCCGTCCGTTACTTGAAGAAGACGAAGCAATCACTTCTGTTTTGACACCAGAAGAAATCGCAGAAGCATTTGATTACAACCACCATATGAAAAATGTGGATGTCATATTTGAACGTGTCGGTTTAGCATAAACCGTTCAGCTAATAATGTCTGTTAAAAACTATAGCGACATTTTATGAAAGACGAACGATCATTCACTAAAACTATTTTTTTAAAATTCAAGAAAAAAAGAACATCCTTCAGATCGATTTTCTGAGGGATGTTCTTTTTGGTCTAAGCATAAGCCATTTGCTGACCCAAATTGAAATGTTGTGAATGTAGAAGATTCAATAATGTTTCGACAAATGTGTAGCCGAACTCTTGCTGATCGAACGTCACGCGTAAACGATAATGATGCTTGAACAACTTTTGCTCGTGGATCTGTTTGATCACTAATTCATGGTTATTTTGTGTCAAATAATGGAATGTTCGTTTTCGACACTCCGATTGTCGTTTTGCTGCACGACGTAGTTTTCTAAAGGTATAAAAGCTTCGATCCTTCATGCAGGCATCAACATTTTTGATAGCAAGCAGATCATTATACAAACGTGATTTTTCTTCAACAGATAAATCGAGTAAAAAGCGTTGGGCAGACGTACTTGGATCTTCCATTTAGTTACCTCCTTGAAACCTCTAACTGTTTTCTTTAAATCTACTATATCACCAATCAATAAAAGTGTAAACGCTTCTTAACGAAGAACAACTATTCTTAATAAAAGTACTAAAGACGAACATTAAATGTTTTTAATGATTCAAATGTACACTTTTATGTTGATTTGCTTCTTGACCCTTGGTAAAATTTAAAGTGAAAAGACGAACAAATAATGTGTGCTGATAAAACAACGTTAATAAAACAAGGAGTCGTAGACATGGAAAAACAGAATTTGCTCTATGAAGGAAAAGCAAAAAGAATGTTTAACACGAATGATGAAACTGTCTTGTGGGTGGAGTATCTAGATCAAGTGACTGCCCTCAATGGTGGAATGAAAGACCAAATGCAAGGAAAAGCAGAATTGAACAATCAAATCACAAGTGCCATTTTTGAATACTTAGCAAACCAAGGAATCAAAAATCATTTTCTTGAGAAATTATCAAAAACCGAACAATTGATTAAAAAACGGTCGATCATTCCTTTAGAAGTAGTCGTGAGAAATATTTCAGCTGGAAGTTTTTCAAAACGTCTAGGAGTAAAAGAAGGACAAGCATTACCGACACCAATCGTTGAATTTTACTACAAAAAAGATGAATTAGATGACCCGTTCATCAATGATGCCCATATTGCTTTCTTAGAGTTAGCAACTTCGGAAGAGATAGCCGAACTAAAAAAACAAGCTTTACTCATCAATGAGCAGCTGACCGAACTATTCAAAAAAATCGATTTACAATTAGTCGATTTCAAAGTGGAATTTGGTCGAACGGATACAGGAGAAATCGAATTAGCAGATGAAATCTCCCCAGATACTTGTCGTTTGTGGGATGTTGCCACTAATAAACATATGGATAAAGATGTCTATCGACGAAAGATCGGCGATATTCTTCCTGTCTATCAAGAAGTACTTGATCGTTTAAATCAATTATCAATCGAAAATAAAGGAGAATAAATCATGTATTTTGTAAAAGTGTACGTAACATATAAGGACTCAGTATTAGACCCACAAGGAGAGGCAGTTAAAAATGCGGTTCATCGTTTAGGCTACGATACCATTGAAGACATTCGGATCGGGAAATATTTTGAGATCCAAGTCTCAGCAAGTGAAGAAGAAGTAGAAGCAACGATCGAAGCGATTTGTGATCGCTTATTAGCAAATGTCAATATGGAAACGTATCGTTATGAAATCAACAAAATGGAGGAAGTTTAGCATGAAATTTGCCGTGATTGTTTTTCCTGGATCAAATTGCGATGCGGACTTGCTTTGGGCGATCCGTGATGTGATGGGCGCAGAAGCAGACTATGTTCGTTATGATGAAACTTCTCTTAAAGGGTATGACGGAGTATTGATCCCTGGCGGCTTTTCGTATGGCGATTATTTACGTTGTGGGGCGATTGCTCGTTTTTCAACGATCATGGATGAAGTGATCCGTTTTGCTGAAGAAGGAAAACCTGTTTTTGGTACGTGTAACGGATTCCAAGTGTTGACGGAGGCTGGATTATTACCAGGTGTATTAAGAAGAAATGATTCACTGCGTTTTATCTGTAAATCAGCTCAACTGAAAGTCAATAACCAAACATCCTTCACTTCAGAGTACGGCGAAAATGAAGTGATCCAGTTGCCGGTGGCACACGGTGAAGGCAATTATTTTTGCGATGAAGAGACACTTCAAGAACTGATCGACAACAACCAAATCGTGTTTACATACGAGGGAGAAAATATCAACGGCAGTGTGGCTAACATTGCAGGGATTACAAATAAAGCTGGAAATGTGCTAGGGATGATGCCTCACCCAGAACGAGCAATGGAAGCATTGCTTGGCTCAGAAGATGGCAAACGTTTCTTTGCTTCGCTATTGAAGAATTTCGGAAAGGTGACTGCATAAATGAAAACGATGATGGAGCCAACTGCATTAGAAATCAAAGAACAAAAGATTTACACGCAATGGGGACTGACGGATGAAGAATACCGGATGATCGAAGAAGACATCTTAGGTAGAATGCCTAATTATACAGAGACTGGTCTGTTCTCAGTCATGTGGAGTGAACATTGTTCTTACAAAAACTCGAAGCCAATCTTAAAAAAATTCCCAACAAGTGGGCCGAATGTCTTACAAGGACCTGGTGAAGGGGCGGGGATCGTCGATATTGGAGACGGACAAGCAGTAGTCTTTAAAGCAGAAAGTCACAATCATCCTTCGGCAGTCGAACCTTATGAAGGCGCAGCAACTGGTGTTGGGGGCATTATTCGCGATATTTTCAGCATGGGCGCACGTCCAATTGCTTTACTCGATTCCCTGCGTTTTGGCGAATTAGATAATCCTCGCACAAAATATCTTTTAGAAGAAGTTGTTGCCGGTATCGGAGGGTACGGTAATTGTATCGGCGTACCGACGGTTGGTGGTGAGATCGCCTTTGATCCTTGTTACGAAGGAAATCCATTGGTAAATGCCATGTGTGTTGGGCTGATCGATCATAAAGATATCCAAAAAGGACAAGCATCAGGTGTGGGCAATTCAATCATGTATGTGGGTGCTAAAACCGGTCGTGATGGTATCCACGGTGCGACATTTGCTTCCGAAGAGTTTAGTCAAGAAGAAGAACAACAACGTTCAGCTGTGCAAGTGGGCGATCCTTTTATGGAAAAATTATTGTTAGAAGCTTGTTTAGAATTGATTTTGGACCACGCAGATATTCTGGTCGGTATCCAAGATATGGGTGCGGCAGGACTTGTTTCATCTAGTTCAGAAATGGCTTCAAAAGCAGGCTCTGGTTTGGTATTGACCTTGGATGATGTCCCACAGCGTGAATCACAGATGACGCCTTATGAAATGATGTTATCTGAATCGCAAGAACGGATGTTGATCTGTGTGAAGGCAGGTTCAGAAGCACGTGTCCAAGAGCTATTCCAAAAATACGATTTAGACGCGGTAACGATCGGAAAAGTAACGGATGATGGGCAGTACCGTTTGTATCATCATGGAAAAGAAGTAGCCAATCTTCCGGTAGATGCCTTAGCAGAAGATGCACCTGTTTACCATAAAGAGATGGTTGAACCTGAACGCATGGCAAAATTCCATGAATTAGGGCAATATCAACCAGTGATCGATGACCCAAATAACGTGTTGCTAGATTTATTGCAACAACCAACGATTGCCTCAAAACGTTCGATCTATGAAACTTACGATTCTCGTGTCCAAACGAATACAGTCGTTGCTCCGGGTAGTGATGCCGCAGTCTTGCGTATTCGTGGCACAAAGAAAGCGTTAGCGATGACGACGGATTGTAATGCTCGTTATATTTATCTAGATCCAGAAGTTGGCGGCCAGATCGCTGTTGCAGAAGCAGCACGAAACATCGTCGCGAGTGGTGGGCAACCATTAGCCATCACGGATTGTTTGAACTATGGTTCTCCAGATAAACCAGAAGTATTCTGGGAGTTAGCATACTCAGCTGATGGGATTGCCAAAGCCTGTGAAGTATTGGAAACGCCTGTGATCTCAGGGAATGTTTCTTTATACAACGAAACCGATGGGCAAGCGATCTACCCAACGCCGATGATTGGTATGGTCGGATTGATCGAAGCGCACGAACATATCACTACCCAAGAGTTCAAACAAGCGGGAGATTTGATCTATGTGATCGGCCAGACATTTGCAGACTTTAACGGTAGTGAATTACAAAAGCTACAGCTAGGTAGAATCGAAGGAATGATGGAACATTTTGATCTAACTACCGAAAAAGAAAACCAGACCTTGATGTTAGAAGCAATCAAAGCTGGACTGATCCAAAGTGCGCATGACTGTGCAGAAGGTGGGTTAGCGGTAGCTATCGCTGAATCAGCGTTTACAAATGGATTTGGTGTATCAACGACAGTTGATCTGCCAGTTGCTCAACTGTTTTCTGAAACACAATCACGTTTTGTCGTATCAGTAACAAGAGAAAACCAACAAGCATTTGAAAAACTAGCTGGTGATCGTGTGACATTTCTTGGTCACGTGACGGAAGAAAAACAATTAGTGGTACAAGCAAGTGATGGAAGCATTGACTTGGCAGTCGCTTCTGCGAAACAGTCTTGGGAGGAAGCAATCGAATGTCTTATGAAGTAAGAAGTATCAATGAAGAATGTGGAGTGTTCGGCGTCTGGGGACACCCTCAAGCCGCTAACGTCACTTATTTTGGTTTGCATAGTTTGCAGCATCGTGGGCAAGAAGGCGCTGGTATCGTATCGAATGACGATGGGAAATTATATGGTCACCGTGATCTTGGGTTGCTTTCTGAGGTCTTCAAAGATCCAAGAAAACTAGCTTCTTTATCTGGACAAGCCGCAATCGGTCACGTTCGCTATGCCACCGCTGGCAATGGCAGTGTGGATAATATCCAACCTTTTTTATTCAAGTTCTACGATCAATCGATCGGGTTGGCTCATAACGGCAATCTGACCAATGCTCGCTCTTTGCGGACCTCTTTAGAAAAAGATGGTGCGATCTTTCATTCCAATTCAGATACAGAGATCTTGATGCATCTGATCCGTCGCAGTGACGAAGAAACATTCTTAGATAGATTAAAAGAAGCCTTAGCTGAGGTAAAGGGCGGATTTGCCTACTTATTATTGACAGAAGACGCAATGGTGGCGGCACTAGACCCTAATGGTTTTCGTCCCTTAGCCATCGGTCAAATGAAAAATGGCGCATATGTCATTACTTCTGAAACTTGTGCGTTGGAAGGAATCGGTGCGCGTTTCGTACGCGATGTCTTGCCAGGAGAAATCGTGATCATCAATGATGAAGGGTATACGATCGAACAATACACGACAGATACTCAACTGACGATCTGTTCCATGGAATATATTTATTTTGCACGTCCGGATTCTGATATTGCAGGGATCAATGTTCATACGGCACGTAAAAATATGGGAAGACGTTTAGCACTTGAAGCGCCGATCGAAGCGGATATGGTCGTTGGTGTGCCCAACTCCTCGTTGTCAGCAGCCAGCGGCTATGCTGAAGCAAGTGGTATCCCTTATGAAATCGGCTTGGTGAAAAATCAATACGTTGCACGTACGTTCATCCAACCAACCCCAGAATTAAGAGAACAAGGAGTGCGGATGAAACTTTCAGCGGTTCGGGGTGTTGTGGAAGGGAAAAAAATCATTATGGTCGATGATTCGATCGTTCGTGGCACCACTAGTCGAAGAATCGTCAACTTATTGAAAGAAGCTGGAGCAAGGGAAGTCCATGTGCGGATCGCATCGCCACCATTGAAATATCCATGTTTTTACGGGATCGACATCCAAACGAGAAAAGAACTGATCGCAGCGAATCATTCAATCGAAGAGATCAGAGAATGTATCGGCGCAGATTCGTTGGATTTCTTAAGTGAAGAAGGCTTGATTGGAGCAATCGGTCTGCAAAAAGATGCCCCTTATTCAGGCTTATGTATGGCGTATTTCAACGGTGATTATCCGACACCGCTTTATGATTACGAAGAAAAATACCAAGAATCTTTAAAAGAAAAATTATCATTTTTTTAACCGGAGCAAACGGGAGCAAACGAAGGGAGCAAGCAATCAAATGGGTAATGCTTATGCAAAAGCAGGTGTGGACGTAGAAGCGGGCTATGAAGTCGTGGATCGTATCAAAAAACATGTGAAGAAAACAGAAAGAATCGGTGTGATGGGCACATTAGGCGGCTTTGGTGGCTGCTTTGATCTTAGTGGTTTCCAATTAAAAGAACCTGTCTTAGTTTCCGGAACAGACGGTGTGGGTACTAAGTTAGCTGTAGCTATTGCCGCAGATCGCCATGAAACGATCGGTATCGATTGTGTCGCGATGTGTGTCAATGATATTTTGGCACAAGGTGCAGAACCGTTATACTTTTTAGATTATTTGGCAACAGGTAAAAATGATCCAGAACGTCTAGAAAAAGTCGTAGCAGGCGTTGCCACTGGCTGTGTTTCAGCAAACATGGCATTGATCGGTGGAGAGACAGCAGAAATGCCAGGTATGTACCAAGGGGATGATTATGATCTGGCAGGTTTTGCGGTAGGAATCGCGGAAAAAGCACAATTGATCACTGGTCAATCGATCACAACAGGTGATATCTTGTTAGGTTTACCTTCTAGCGGTATCCATTCAAATGGCTATTCTTTGGTTCGTAAAATCTTTTTAGAACAGCAAGGATTTTCATTAGAAGAAACGATCGAAGGGTTGGATGCACCCTTGGCAGATGTATTGCTCGAACCAACAAAAATCTATGTTGCGACGTTATTACCACTAATCAAAGAAGAGAAAATCAAAGGTGCGGCACATATTACAGGTGGTGGATTCATCGAAAATATTCCAAGGATGTTACCAGAAAATGTGGCTGCCAACATCGAGTTAGGCACTTGGCCAGTTTTACCGATCTTCGATTGTTTACAAAAATATGGTGAAATCCCTGCACATGAAATGTATGAGATCTTTAACATGGGCATTGGAATGGTCATTGCAGTTGCTCCTGAAAATGCGAGTGAAATCATTGATCAGATCCGCAAATCCGGCGAAGAAGTTTATCAAATCGGACAAGTCGTACCGTTTGAGGAGCAAAAAGTCGTGATCGCAGAGGGAAAAAAATGAGAATTGCTGTCTTTGCTTCAGGAAATGGCAGTAACTTCCAAGCGTTGGTCGATTATTTTAAAAAGAACCGACTTTCTGCGACAATCGAGTGGTTATTTTGTGATCAGCCGCAAGCCTATGTTTTGCAACGGGCAAAAAAAGCGCAAGTTGCTGTTACTTGCTTTTCGCCGAAAGAGTTTGCTTCAAAAACAGAGTATGAGCAAGCGATCCTTGAAGAATTAGCGACCCGAGAAATCGATTTGATCGTATTAGCTGGTTATATGCGAATCGTTGGCGAAGGCTTACTGTCAGCTTATGAAAATAAAATGATCAATATCCATCCTTCATTATTACCGAATTTTCCCGGTCTTCATGGGATTCGCGATGCTTTTGAAGCAGGTGTGGAGGAAACAGGTGTGACTGTCCATTATATCGATCGTGGTGTGGATACTGGTCCAATCATTCGTCAGGAGAAAGTGATGATTGAAAAAGAAGATACATTAGCTACATTGGAACAAAAAATCCATCAGATCGAACATCGGATCTTTCCAGAAGTAATTGCAAATATAGTGAATATGGGAGATGTAAAAAAATGACAAGAGCGTTAATAAGTGTTTCAGATAAAACTGGGGTCATTGACTTTGCGAAAGGACTGCGTGCTGCCGGTATAGAGATCATTTCCACAGGTGGAACTAAAACAGCTTTAGAAGAAGCGGGAATCGAAACGATTTCCATCGATGAAGTAACTGGTTTTCCTGAAATGATGGATGGCCGAGTGAAAACCTTACATCCAAAAATCCACGGAGGATTGTTAGGACGTCGAGATAGCGAGAGTCATATGGCAGCGATGGAAAAAGAAGCCATCCAACCAATCGATGTCGTCTGTGTCAATCTTTATCCCTTCAAGGAAACGATCTTGAAGCCAGAGACCACTGAAGCAGACGCAATCGAAAATATTGATATCGGTGGACCGAGCATGTTGCGAAGTGCTGCGAAAAATCATGCTTTTGTGACGGCGATCGTTGATCCACTTGATTATGAGGTCGTCTTAGCAGAGATCCAGCAAGAAGGTCAGACCACCCTTGAGACACGTAGAAAGCTAGCAGCAAAAGTTTTCCGCCATACGGCTGCTTATGATGCATTGATCGGTCAATATCTCACAGAAGCTGTGGGTGAAAAAGAACCTGAGAATCTAACCCTTACTTATACGCGCAAACAAGACCTTCGCTATGGTGAGAATAGCCATCAAGAAGCAGCATTTTATCAAGCGGCTTTACCAACGAGTTATTCGATTGCAAGTGCGGTACAATTGCACGGCAAGGAACTTTCTTTCAACAACATCCGCGATGCCGATGCCGCATTGCGCATTATGAGAGAGTTCACGGAACCAACTGTCGTTGCGTTGAAACATATGAATCCGTGTGGGATCGGAAGTGGCGAGACGATTTTCTCTGCGTGGGAAGCTGCTTACGCTGCTGATCCAGTGTCGATCTTTGGCGGTATCATCGTATTGAATCGTGAAGTCGATTTGGTTAGTGCACAAGCAATGACTCAATTGTTTTTAGAAATCATTATCGCTCCTAGTTACAGTGAAGAAGCACTTGCTGTACTGAAAACGAAGAAAAATCTCCGCTTGTTGCAAGTCGATTTCTCAAACGTGGAGGGAAATGCTAACGAAATGGTCTCTGTCTTAGGAGGTTTACTGATCCAACAAGATGATAATGCAATGGAAGAACCAGAAAGTTGGACTGTAGTAACCGATCGTCAACCCACGAAAGAAGAGCAAGCAGCGATGGTTTTTGCTTGGAAAGCGGTCAAACACGTCAAATCAAATGCAATCGTCGTGGCAAATCAACAACAAACCCTCGGTATCGGTGCCGGTCAAATGAATCGTGTAGGGTCAGTCAAGCTTGCCATCGAACAAGCGGGAGACAAAGCAGAAACGGCAGTTCTTTCTAGTGATGCCTACTTCCCGATGGATGATTCTGTCGAATATGCTGCGAAGCATGGCATCAAAGCAATCATCCAGCCGGGAGGAAGTATCAAAGATCAAGCATCGATCGATATGGCAAATAAGCATGGTATCGCAATGGTATTTACCGGCGTACGTCATTTTAGACATTAAGAAGGAGTGAATAAAATGAAATGTTTAGTGATTGGCTCGGGGGGACGAGAACATGCAATCAGTAAAAAACTTACAGCTAGCCCGTTAGTCGAAGCGGTGTATTGTGCACCTGGAAACGCAGGAATGAAAAAAGATGGGATTCGATTGGTGGATCTTGTTGAAACGGATCATGAAGGATTGATCGAATTCGCTCGATCTGAAGGGATCACTTGGACATTTGTAGGTCCAGAGATCCCTCTACTCAATGGGATCGTTGATGATTTCCAAGCAGCTGGACTAGCGATTTTTGGTCCAACAAAAGCCGCAGCTTTGATTGAAGGTTCAAAGAGTTTCGCCAAAGATCTCATGACACGTCAAGGTATTCCTACCGCAGAGTCACAAACTTTTACAAGTTTTGATGAAGCAAGGGAATACATTGAAGCAAAAGGTGCGCCAATCGTTATCAAAGCAGACGGATTAGCAGCTGGAAAAGGTGTGGTTGTGGCAGAAACGCTGGAAGTCGCTGTCGCAGCCGCTTCAGAGATGTTAGAAAATGATCGGTTTGGTGTTAGTGGACAACGAATCGTCGTGGAAGAGTTCTTGTCAGGAGAAGAGTTCTCTTTGCTTGCTTTTGTTCGTGATACAGAAGTTTATCCCATGGTGATCTCACAGGATCACAAGCGAGCCTATGATGGAGATCAAGGTCCAAATACTGGCGGAATGGGCGCCTATACACCGGTACCTCAAATTCCACAAGCCATGGTTGATCAAGCGGTCGAAGGTGTGTTGAAACCAGCAGTGCGAGGGATGAAAGACATAGGACGGTCATTCACTGGTATTTTATATGCAGGTTTGATTGCTACACCAGACGGTCCAAAAGTCATCGAGTTCAATGCTCGGTTTGGTGACCCGGAAACACAAGTCGTTTTGCCGCGACTCAAAAGTGATTTAGCTGAAATCATTGACCGCCTACTAACAGGAAAGTCGGTTGAGTTGACATGGGAAACAGAAGGCTATCACTTGGGCGTAGTCGTTGCTGCGGAAGGCTATCCGGAAAATTACCAAAAAGGCGCCTTACTTCCGGATTTTTCAGCTGATCGAGAAGTTTCAGTTTATTATGCTGGAGTGAAGGAACAAGAAAAAGAATTAGTAGCAGCAGGTGGTCGAATTTACCTGGTGGAAGCAAGCGGTCAAACGATCGAAGAAGCACAAGAAAAAATATACTCTGTTTTAAAAGTCAAGAATACTGATCATACATTCTATCGGAGAGATATCGGCTCAAAAGCCTTGGTACAAAAGTAAAAGGCATATAAAGAAATAAAACTATTTTTTGCCGAAAAGGAAAAATAGTTTTATTTTTTTTGAAGCCTTTTCATGGTGGTTATGGTAAAATCGAGTTGGTAAGAAAGGATGAGATTTGATGAAAAAGATTCGTTTAGGTACTTCTGACCAGCTCGTATCCTCAGTCATTTTAGGCTGTATGCGTTTGAATGGTTCTGAGCAACCTGAAAAAGTGATTGAAACAGCTTTTGAAAATGGCATCAACTTTTTTGACCATGCGGATATTTACGGTGGTGGGGACTGTGAAACGATTTTTGCTCAAGCGTTAGCAAAAACTTCGCTAAAACGGGATGATTTATTTATCCAAACGAAATGCGGGATCGTACCAGGAAAGATGTTTGATTTCTCAAAAAAACACATCATTCAATCAGTTGAAGATAGCTTGCGTCGATTAAATATGGATTATGTTGATGCGTTGTTACTTCACCGTCCGGACACGCTAGTTGAACCAGAAGAAGTAGCTGAGGCGTTTGATGAGTTGGAACAATCTGGTAAGGTTCGTTTCTTTGGCGTGAGCAATCAAAAGCCAATGCAGATCGAGTTATTGAAAAAATATGTGAACCAACCATTACTGGCGAACCAATTACAATTTGGTCTTAAACATTCCGAAATGATCGATCAGGGAATCCATGTGAACATGACGGACCAAGCAAGTATTGACCATGATGGCAGTATCTTAGATTATTCTCGTTTACATGAGATGACGATCCAAGCGTGGTCTCCTTATCAATATGGTTTCTTTGAAGGTGTGTTCATTGGGAATGAAAAATTTCCTGAATTGAATCAGTCGTTAGACGAACTGGCAGAAAAATACCAGACGACACCAACCGGCTTAGCTTCAGCGTGGATCTTGCGTCATCCTGCAACTATGCAGGTGATTGCTGGAACGATGAATCTGACAAGAATTGAAGAAATCGCGAAAGCATCTACGATCGATATGACACGAGAAGATTGGTATGCATTGTATCGTGCTGCTGGCAATATTTTGCCATAAAACATAAGATATCCTTAACCGGCTCTCTGTTTTTGTATGAGAAAGAGGGTCGGTTTTTACAAAAAAGAAAAAACGATGAGTAGCATCGAAGAAAAGAGGAGAATCAATGGATAAGCACCTAAAGAAATTATTACAAAATGAGAGAGACTACTTATACACCGATTTTAGTTCATTACATAAAACACAACAAAAACTATACAATGAGATCAACAAAGAGCAAAATAACTTATTGAATAACTTCCCAGCTAATGAAAGACAAGCCAAAAACCTCGTTGACCGAGTCAACACTTATGATGACAAGGTGAGAACGTGGGTGGCAAATGCCATGAGAATGGAAAAAATGGAACAGCATATCCGTGCGATTCGTTCAAAACTACATGGTGGAATCAATAAACCAAGCAAAACATTCGAAAGAATCGGTTATCAGGAGAATTCAGCAAGAATCATGCTTGAAAAACGCAATGAACAATTTTATCCAAAAATGTTCCATGAGTTGATTTCAAAAACCAGTTCCTTCCATGGCCCAAATTTCACTTTTACGGTGGGTGAGGCAAAAATTCCAGAACCGGTCGATCTAAATCTAAGTAAAAAGACACTTCAAACAAGAAAAGACCGTTTGACATCTGAATTTAAAGACCTGCACAACGAATCGAACAAATGGAAAAACAAACTAAATGGCTTAACACAAGAAGTAATAAAGAATAGTATTGATTTAGAAAATCCCGATTATCGAAGAGAGTTTAAAAGAGCCTTGAAATCTCATCATTCAATTGAACATGTGGCAGCCCCAATCGTTAATTCGATCGACTCCTTACATTCAAGTATGTTGAATTACGCAGACAGTCTGATCCGTCTACATAAAAAAGAGGGAGAACTCTTTGAAACCAGAAAACAAATCAATGATAAAGAACAGTATGTCAATGGTAGCAAGACGCTGAAAAAATTGGGTTATGAGCGTGGGCAGGCGTTAGCGGATCTAAAAGCAGTAGGTAAAGATTACTATACTCCTAAGTTACTGTCAGCAATCGACTATACACGAAGTTTGGGCGCAGAAGTGCTAAGAACGGTTGATGTGCACAAAATCGTAGAAACCGATAAAAAAGTACAACAAGTATCTCAGTTGAAAGCGAAAGGCTCTTTCGCAGATCGTACGAAACGTGCGAAAAAAATGGCGGGAGATTTCCAACAAAATCGTCCGACAACAAGTAACCATGAAAAAAGTCGTTAGAATATATTGTGATGCTTCAAACAAAAGTGTAAAGTAAAATAGTAAAAAGCGAACATTTCAAGATGTTCGCTTTTTTACGCAAGAAAACTTAATTAAAGTTAAAATGCAACTTTTTTATGAAAAAAAGCTTGATTTTTTATTGGAATTACGTTAAATTACTTGAGGTGCTAAAAATAAGCACGTAAAAAGTAGATAATGTTCGTGTTTTTTACGAATATAAAATCGAGAGGACGATATGATGAAAGTATTTGATTACGAAGATATTCAACTGATTCCTAATAAATGTATCTTAAACAGCCGTTCAGAATGTGATACAACTGTGACTTTAGGTTCACATACATTTAAAATGCCGGTTGTACCAGCAAATATGCAAACGATCATCGATGAAACGATTGCGGAATTTTTAGCTGAAAATGGTTATTTCTATATCATGCATCGTTTTGAAGAAGAAACACGAATCCCCTTTATCGAAAAAATGAAAGCAAGAAATTTAATTTCTTCTATTAGTGTAGGCGTGAAAAAGGACGAGTATACTTTTGTAGAAGAATTGGCAGAAAAATCGCTTGTGCCAGATTATATTACAATTGATATTGCCCATGGACATTCAAATGCTGTGATTGCGATGATCCAGCATATCAAAAAGCATTTACCAGATACGTTTGTCATTGCAGGGAACGTTGGGACACCAGAAGCCGTTCGAGAATTAGAAAACGCTGGAGCAGATGCAACGAAAGTCGGCATTGGCCCAGGAAAAGTATGTATCACAAAAATCAAAACTGGTTTTGGTACTGGTGGCTGGCAATTAGCGGCACTAAGATGGTGCGCGAAAGCTGCCCGCAAACCTATCATTGCTGACGGTGGCATCCGCACGCCTGGAGATGTGGCGAAATCAGTACGTTTTGGCGCGACGATGGTGATGATCGGTTCATTGTTTGCAGGACACGAAGAATCACCAGGCGAAACAAAAGTAGAGAACGGTGTCGTTTACAAAGAATATTTTGGTTCGGCATCTGAATTCCAAAAAGGCGAAAAGAAAAATGTCGAAGGTAAGAAAATTTGGATCCAACACAAAGGATCTCTAAAAGACACGTTAGTTGAAATGCAACAAGACTTACAATCTTCGATTTCTTATGCTGGTGGCCGTGACTTAGAATCAATTCGTAAAGTTGATTACGTCATCGTCAAAAACTCGATTTTCAATGGAGATACGATTTAATTTGAAGTAAAAGAGGTCGGGACAGAAGTGTTCAGCCTCGAGAAATAAG
>NZ_PUAP01000030.1 GCF_002947535.1 Enterococcus mundtii | reverse complement strand
CTTAATACTATATCATAAGTAAGAAAAGATTTGAACCTTTGTCCGGATTATAGAAAAAGCAACTTATGTTTTTTATTAAAATCTAAGATTTTTATCACTTTCCCATCCATTTGAACAAATAAAAGAGAGTGGGACATTCGTCCTCTCGCATCATCTAAAACCAAATAAACGGCGGGAACAGAAGGAACCTCTTCAAAAAATAAGGCGCTATCCACAATAAGTTGAAAAACAATTTTCGTGGATGGCGC
Organism: Enterococcus mundtii; assembly: GCF_002947535.1. GTDB lineage: Bacteria > Bacillota > Bacilli > Lactobacillales > Enterococcaceae > Enterococcus_B > Enterococcus_B mundtii_B. The sequence continues at coordinate 172,731 of NZ_PUAP01000030.1, read as the reverse complement.
CTTATTTTTCGAGGCTAAACGCTTCTGTCTGGACCTCGTCTTGCTATTTGTTTTTTTTTCGAATTTGTTTGATCCTTAACAAAGCTCGGAAAATATTCAACAAAAATAATAAAGTAGCAATCCCAATCGGCACCCAGATCAAATACACAGAATAGCCAAGTTCTGCAGAAAGTTCTGCACTTGAAGTATGTGAAAGCTCAGATAGTGCTTGTTGCCATGTCTGTAAGTTGAAAACAAGCATAAAGCCTGCGATGATCAATAGAATAAAGCCTAAGTAGTGGATCGATGTCCGCTTACGAATCAATGCAAAGACTAAATAGAGAATAAGTAAAAATGCTGGAACACCGAATACAAAATAAATATTAAGCAAAATGAATCGCCTCCTTATAATAATCATACTTCAATTGACAGGAATTTAAAAATAATTTAGTCATTGCTTGCGTTTTTTGAAGCAATCTTGATAAGATGACTATATTCAAAGGAGGATTTTTATTTATGGCAAGTTATATCGAGCCGATTCGCTTTGCATTGATCGTCTTTCCTTTTCTAGCGTTGGCGATTTCGGCTATTTTTTTTATTTATGAATACCGAAAGTATGGAACGTTTCTCCTAACTAGGGCGGTCATTTTATATTCATTTGTTTTTTATCTATTATGTGCTTACTTTTTAGTGATTTTACCTTTACCTACTAAGGAAGCTGTTGCGCAAATGACAGGTCCAAAAATGGAATTACACCTATTTGCGTCTTGGGAGAACTTCAGAGCGAATACAGTCCTCGTGTTGTCCGATCCGAGTACCTATTTACCTGCGATGCGACAAAGTGTTTTTTTAGAGCCATTATTCAATGTCTTTTTACTCTTACCGTTTGGCATCTATTTAAGGTATTATTTCCGACTATCCTTCGTCAAAACGGTCATTGCAAGTTTCTGTCTCTCTCTATTTTTTGAGTTGACACAATTAACAGGGCTTTACTTTATCTATCCACGTCCCTATCGATTATTTGATGTCAATGATTTACTGACGAATACATTTGGCGGGATGCTGGGGTTCATCGTGACACCGATTTTCACGTTTATGTTGCCTACAAGAGCAAGAATGGATGAAGTATCTTATGAAAAAGGCAAGACAGTCTCATTGACACGCCGTCTGGTTGCCTATTTGATCGATTGGTTTTTCTTATCTATTTGTTCGTCGATTATCGGATTAGTAGCCGGATTATCGTTTGGAAGTAGCGAGTTCACTTCCTACAGTTGGTGGTTGTTCGTGCAAGTATTCCTGTATTTCATGATTCTTCCTTTCTTAACGAATGGCAGAACACTTGGGAAAAAAATCGTCCGGATCAAGCTTGTTGAAGATGGCAAGGAACGAATCAGGTTTCGTGCGTTGTTCATTCGTTATGCGTATCTCTATTTCTTATTTTATGGGTTAGGCTGGTTGAGCCAATTAGTTGGCCCAGTCATCAATCAAGCGACAGGTGTCACACAGATGAGTGCGGTATTTATTTTCTTGTGTATTTTGGTCGCACAGTTCATTTTCGCTCTGAATCTATTCTTATCTTTTGTTCGCAAGAAGAGAGTTTTATTTTATGAGAAAGCGAGTCATACTTACACGATCAGTACGATCAAAGAGAGAAAAGCCTGACCTTTTCAAGTAAAATAAGCAAATTTATGGTATAATTCCAAAGTCGTGAAAAATACAAAGAGAAGAGGTGTCGAAATGAGTCATTTTAAACAATTCAATTTTCATCCGTTTATCAACGAAGCGTTAGCAGAAAAAGGGTTCCAAGAACCAACAGAAGTGCAAGAACGATTGATTCCTTTGATTTTAAAAGGGAAAAATATTATTGGTCAATCACAAACTGGTTCAGGAAAAACGCATACGTTTCTTTTGCCTCTATTTCAAAAAATCAATGCCAATAAAGAAGAAGTCCAAGTGGTTATCACAGCGCCAAGTCGTGAATTGGCGACACAGATCTATGAAGCTGCTGTTCAAATCGCTAAGTTTTCTGATCCAGAGATCCGCGTATCGAATTTTGTCGGTGGAACGGACAAACAACGTCAATTAAATCGCTTGAACCACCAACAACCACAGATCGTTGTCGGTACGCCAGGACGTATCCTTGACATGATGAATGAGCAAGCTTTGAAGATCCATACAGCCTTTGCGTTCATCGTGGATGAAGCGGATATGACCTTAGATATGGGATTCTTGAATGAAGTTGATCAAATCGCTAGCCGCTTGCCAGAGAAATTACAATTTTTAGTTTTCTCAGCAACGATTCCAGAAAAACTACGCCCATTCTTGCGTAAATATATGGAAAATCCAATCATCGAAGAAATCAAACCAAAAGCAGTTATCTCAGAAGATATCGAGAATTGGTTAGTTTCAACAAAAGGAAAAGATAAAAATCAAACGATCTATCAATTATTGACGATCGGGCATCCTTATTTAGCAATCGTCTTTGCAAATACGAAACAACATGTAGATGAAATCGCTGATTACTTGAAAAACCAAGGCTTGAAAGTAGCGAAGATCCATGGGGATATCACTCCTCGTGAACGTAAGCGTGTGATGCGCCAAGTGCAAAACTTAGAGTATCAATATGTAGTTGCGACAGACTTAGCTGCTCGAGGTATCGATATCGAAGGCGTTTCTCATGTCATCAATGCGGAGGTTCCAGAAGATCTAGATTTCTTTATCCACCGTGTCGGTCGTACTGGTAGAAATGGCTTAAAAGGAACCGCGATCACTTTATATGCACCAAGTGATGAGCCATTGATCGAAGGCATCGAAAAAATCGGTGTTGTCTTTGAGCCAATGGAAATCAAAAATGGTGAAATCGTTAAAACTTATGACCGTAACCGTCGGACGAAACGTGAAAAATCAAAAGATAGTCTTGACCCAACACTGATTGGTTTAGTCAAAAAGAAAAAGAAAAAAATCAAACCTGGTTACAAGAAAAAAATCGACTGGGCAATTGCGGAGAAAAATAAAAAAGACCGCAAGATCGAAAGACGTCAACAAACGCGTACCGCTAGAAAAAATAAAAAGAATTCCAATCAATAAAAGCAGCTATGAGCGAATCACGCTGCACTTGACTATCAGCCCCAAAAACCTAAATAGGAAATCTATTTTTGGTTTTGGGGCTGATTTTTTGTGAATAAACAGTTCATATTAGGAGAGCTTTTTTCGCATCTGTTGACAAAGGATGCCGTCCTCAATCAGTGGGTCTGAAAAACTCTGATAGCCTTGCTTTTCGTAGAAAGGAACGGCGGGAATTTCTGCAATCAAATAGATTTCTTTGAATGCCTCATTTATTGCTCGCTTTTCTGCCAATTGAAGCATTTCTCTGCCAATCCCACGTTTGCGCCAATCCTTTGCGACACAAAAACGATCAAATTGGATTTGTGCATCTGTTTGTTTTTGATAACGCAAAGTAGCAATTGGCTGTTCGTCATGGTTCATGACAAGGTTCGGGTAATAGGCATCTTTGCCGTCAAACTCTAAATGAGCAGGTATTTTTTGCTCTAATACGAATACATCATAACGTAAAACGTAACTGGCGGCTTTTATCCATTCTTCGGTTCCAAAATACGATTCCATTGTTTTGCCTCCCTAGGGTTTCTTTTTTGATTATAGCAAGGAAAACGTAGTCAGCAAACAATGAAAAATCAAAAAGTAGGATTGACAGCATCGCGAAGAATACGTATACTGATAAAGTACAAAAAGGACATAGTTTGTTTTAGACAGACTCACAGAAAATTCTTTCTCGGCTGAAAAAAGAATAGTCACTGTTCAAACTGCTCCCTTTTTCATTTTGATAGAAATATCAACGCGACTCAGCGTTAACGAGTTTAAGAGGTAATGAGTAAACATCATTGCAATCAAGGTGGTACCGCGAGTTTTCGTCCTTGGCTGTAATGGTGTTTTTTGTCGTTTATTATGTAGAAAGAAGGTAAAACAATGAAAAAATTAAGCAGTGCAGAAGTACGTCAAATGTTTTTAGATTTTTTCCAAGAAAAAGGACATACGATCGAACCGAGTGCTTCACTAGTGCCGGTCAATGATCCAACTTTATTATGGATCAACTCAGGAGTAGCGACACTAAAGAAATATTTTGATGGATCTGTTGTACCAGACAATCCAAGAATCACGAATGCGCAAAAATCGATTCGTACGAACGATATCGAAAATGTTGGAAAAACCGCTCGTCATCATACGATGTTTGAAATGTTAGGGAACTTCTCGATCGGCGATTATTTCAAAGAAGAGGCAATCCACTGGGCATGGGAATTTTTAACAAGTCCAAAATGGATGGCGTTTGATCCTGAAAAATTATATGTCACTGTTTATCCAAAAGATACAGAAGCAAAACGTATCTGGCACGAAGAAGTTGGGTTATCTCTTGACCATATCGTGGATGTAGAAGACAACTTTTGGGATATCGGTGCTGGACCATGTGGACCAGATACAGAGATCTTTTATGACCGTGGCGAAGCCTATAATGACTTGGCAGAAGACGATCCTGAAAACTACCCTGGTGGCGAAAACGAACGTTATCTTGAAATCTGGAACTTAGTGTTCTCAGAGTTCAACCATAAACCAGATAATACGTTTGAACCTCTTCCACATAAAAATATTGATACGGGCATGGGCTTGGAGCGAATGGTCTCCATCGTTCAAGATGCACCAACCAACTTTGAAACAGATTTATTTATGCCGATCATCCATGCAGTGGAGCAATTGAGCAACAAAGTAAAATACGGTGAGGATGCCTTAACTGATATTTCATACAAGGTGATTGCTGACCATATCCGCGCATTATCTTTTGCAATCGGTGACGGGGCATTGCCTTCAAATGAAGGACGTGGCTATGTGTTACGCCGTTTGTTGCGTCGAGCAGTCATGCACGGGAAAAAATTAGGGATCGAGCAAGCTTTCTTATACCGTTTAGTACCTGTTGTCGGCGAAATCATGGAGAGCTATTATCCTGAAGTGTTGGAACAAAAAGAATTCATCGAAAAAGTCGTTCGTACGGAAGAAGAACGTTTCAATGAAACGATCAACGAAGGTCTTGAGATCTTGAACCAAGTGATCAAAGAGGTAAAACAAGCAAACGGAACAACGCTTGCCGGAAAAGACATCTTTAAACTTTACGATACGTATGGATTCCCAGTCGAATTGACAGAGGAAGTGGCGGAAGATGAAGGATTGAATGTCGATCACGCAGGCTTTGAAACAGAAATGCAAGCACAACGAGATCGCGCGCGTGCGGCTCGTAACACAGAAACATCTATGGGTGTCCAATCTGCTTTATTGACAGATATCAAAGTAGACAGCAAATTCATCGGCTATGACCATATCGAATCAGATAGTGAATTGCTAGTGATCGTTCAAGACGAAGCAATCGTAAGTGAACTGTCTGATGGTGAAGCGCAATTGATCTTTGATCAAACACCGTTTTATGCTGAAATGGGTGGACAAGTAGCCGATCAAGGTTGGATCATTGATTCCTCTGGTGAAACAGTAGCAAACGTAACGGATGTTCGAAAAGCACCGAATGGTCAATTCTTGCATAAAGTAGAGGTTCTTTCTGCAATCAAAGAAGGAAACACCTACCATTTATTGATCGATGAACCAAGACGCAACCGAATCGTTAAAAACCATACGGCGACTCACTTATTGCATAAAGCATTAAAAGAAGTATTAGGGGATCACGCGAACCAAGCAGGTTCATTAGTTGCACCAGGTCATTTACGTTTTGACTTCACGCATTTTGGTCAAATCACAAGTGAAGAATTGGCAAAAATGGAACAAATCGTGAATGAAAAAATCTGGGAAGCCATTCCTGTTGAAACGATCGAAACAGACATTGACACAGCGAAAAATATGGGCGCAATGGCATTGTTTGGCGAAAAATATGGCAACGAAGTCCGTGTCGTCAACATCGGCGGTTGGTCGATCGAGTTATGTGGTGGTACGCATGTCGGCAATACCGAAAACATCGGGATCTTTAAAATCGTATCTGAATCAGGGATCGGTGCAGGGGTTCGTCGGATCGAAGCGGTGACAAGTAAAGAAGCTTACGAATTGTTAGAAAGTGAAGAACAACAACTAAAAGAAGTTGCGGCAATCGTGAAATCACCGCAATTGAAAGAAGTCGTAGCAAAAGCAGAACAATTACAACAACAATTAAGAGAATTACAAAAAGAAAATGAACAGTTGGCAAGCAAGTTAGCGAACCAACAAGCAGGGGATATTTTCAAAAATCCAGAGACGATCAATGGCAAAACGATTATCACTGCACAAGTCAAAGTAAAAGATATGAACCAATTGCGTCAATTAGCCGATCAATGGAAACAAAAAGCTGTTTCAGATATTCTTGTCTTGGCAAACGAACAAGAAGGTAAAGTCAGCTTGTTGGCTGCAATGACACCTGAAGCAAATGAAGCAGGCTTGAAAGCAGGCGATTTGATCAAAGCAATCGCACCGAAAGTCGGCGGTGGCGGCGGCGGTCGTCCAGATATGGCACAAGCAGGTGGAAAAAATCCAGCTGGTATCTCAGACGCATTAACTGAAGCAAAAACATGGTTAGAAAATAAATAAATGCAAGCGTAGGATTTCACTACCAATAAATGGCAAGCGAGTTTGGGATGATTTCCCAAGCTCGTTGCTTTATTTTCATTGGCTCAACGGTTGTTGCTATGTACACATTTATTGACAAATCAACAAAACGCTATAGGATTAGAGTAAAGCAAACAGGGGGAGATTCAATGAATAGCAAAAATAAAACATTTCGGTTAGTTCTTCGCGCCATTTTGTTAGCCATCATTATTGTTCAATCAATGATTCCATGGTTAGGATTTATTCCATTAGGTTTTATTAGCTTGACGATCATCCATATCACAGTGATCGTAGCTGCCGTAGTATTAGGACCGAAAGATGGTATGTTGATCGGCTTGTTCTGGGGAATTGCGACGATCATCCGTGCATACGCGATGCCAACTACACCATTTGATACATTAGTGTTCACCAATCCAATCATCTCAGTCGTGCCTAGAGTCTTAGTTGGACTGGTAGCGGGCTTAGTATTCCATTGGTTGTATAAGCGTTCTTCTACGATCGTCGTACCGGCTGTTGTGGCAGGAATTTTAGGTTCTTTAGTCAATACGGTCCTTGTTTTAGGATTTATGGGCTTATTCTATACGAATGCTACAGCTCAAGCTTATGGTGTCGATGCTTCGGTCTTGTTCAAGACACTTGCTGGGATTGCCGCAATCAATGGGATTCCAGAAGCTATCGGTGCAGGGATCATCACACCTTTACTCGCAAAAGCATTATTTGCAGCAACACCTTTAAAACCTGAATGATATAAGGCCAGTAATCACAGATAAAAGGAGTCACAAATTTGGCAAAGAAACAAGAAACACTAACAGCAAAAGAACGAACAAAAAAAGCATTGATGGCAGGGATATGGGGACTGCTGACGAATGTGATCTTATTCGTTGCGAAATTGATGATCGGATTACTCTCTGGAAGTGTGTCGATCATGGCGGATGCCATCAACAGTTTGTCAGATACCGCTTCTTCTGTATTAACTTTGATTGGCTTCAAGATCGCGGCAAAACCAGCAGATCCGGAGCACCCTTATGGACACGAACGTTTTGAATATATCAGTGGACTATTCGTGTCCCTCATCATCACCTACGTCGGTTTCCAGTTCTTACATTCTTCGATCGAAAAAATCATCCATCCTGAAAATATTGCTTTATCTCCAGTGATTTTTTTAGTCTTAGTTTTTTCGATTGGATTGAAATTGATTCAAGGACGTATGTACAAGAGAACCGCAACAACGATCGATTCGGAAACATTACATGCCACTGCCAAAGATAGCTATAATGATGTATACACGACATTCGCTGTGTTACTCTCAGCTTCTGTTGAATGGTTGACAGGTTGGCGGGTCGATGGTTACATTGGTTTCTTATTAGCACTTTATATATTGTACAGTGGAGTCATGATGTTAAGAGAGTTCGTCTATGAATTATTAGGCAGTCGTCCCACTGTTGAGCAGATCCAAGCGATGGAGGAGCAACTGAACGGATATACGAAAATACTTGGTTATCATGACTTGTTAGTGCATAATTATGGACCAAATCAGCGCTTTGCTTCTGTTCATGTGGAAGTGGATGATCGACTAGATTTAAATGAAGCGCACAAGATCATGGACATCATCGAAAAAGACTTCAAAAAATCTTTAGGTGTCGAATTAGTCTGTCATCTAGATCCAGTGCCAGTAAATAATGAGAATTATCAAGAGATTCTCAATGAGCTGAAAAAAATCATCAATGAGACAGCAGAAGGATTGAAGATCCATGATTTTCGCATGATCCATAAAGGACAAATCTTACAATTTGATGTCGTTGTCCCTGAAGGTACTCGTTTATCCGACGAGGAATTAGAGCGCATGATGCGTATCCAAATCGAAAAGAGAGTCGGACAGTATCAATTGGATATCACTTTTGACCATAATTATTTGCTTTTTTAAACAAATTTACTCTAGAAAATAATATAGGGTGTTCAAAAATCAATGCGAACCATCTGGCGATATGTGATTTGATAGAAGTGTTGAGCCCAGATATAATAAGCAAAAACCTGAAAATATTCTTGGATTTTCAGGTTTTTGTTTGTTTTTTGGAAGGAATGCTCATGAACACCGCCACTTCATTTTCAGGGAAGATCAAAGGATAATGCTATTCGTCTTTTATGTTATTTTTTTCTGAACGGTGTCTTCACCCTTTTATTAATTGAAATGAGCATGGAGGTGGTTTCGTAGTCGTGCAAAATGTATCATTTAACGAATGTGTAATTTTTAAGTATACATTTCTTGACCAAATAATGTTGATCTACCGTTTGAATCCTGTGAGAAAAAAGATTCAAACGTTTTTTTGTCTTTTTTTTACGGTATTGAGAAATAATAGTAGTTGTTTGATAAATGCCATCAAGTAATATAAAAATAAATATTCTGTTCCAGCAATGATTCTGAAATTTTTGGTATTGACAACATGAATAATAATGGATGTAGGCTGTGTTTTTTAAGAATAATGAGTTTCAATAATTCTTATCATTCACAAGGTAAAAATTCTTGTTTCAATGTTCACCTGTTGATGTAGTCCTAATAGTTTGTCAATCGAATCAACTGAGGAGGGAATAAGATGCCAATAGAAGATCATCGTAAACCAATAGGAATATTCGAAAATAAAAGATATAAAAATTTTAATAAGAAAGCCGAACAAAGAATGGTCAACTATATTTTCGATCATTCTGGCAAACAACCAACAAGAGAGGGGCTTAAGACGGCAGTTGGGATGCTTTATGCATTCAGTCTGTTTCAAAATTTCAAATTAGAAGAAGAAATGCCAAATAAACAGAGGGCTGTTCAGGAAGAGCGTGGCATTTTTGAGATGGATACTTTTGTGGTAACAGATGATTGGATCAATCATAAAGACCAAGTGGTACATTCGCTGACTTCAAGTTCGACCTTTGATGCCAGAAACCTTACCAGTGCATTGAACAAAAACCAAACAGAAAGTGAATTTGAACCCAAGATAAATACGACAACCCCTTTGGCAGAAGCAGCGCATTTATGGAGTTTAGAAGTTAATAAATTTGCACATGGTATAGTTGAACTAGAGAATTGCACGACGACAAAAACAGAAAAAATCGGTCGGAAATGGGGGTTATGGGAGCAACCTCGAAAAGCACAAACTCACTTTAAAACCATATGTAAAGTCGCAACTGCTAAATCTCAAAAAATAAATGAACATGAAAAAGACTCTCCGCTCCTTCTTCAACAATTCTACTTCAAAAAAATTCCCCCAACAAATGACAGAGATTACTTCGAATTAAAAGATATCGCAAAAAAACTGAACAATGTATTTGACGAGTTTGCTAATGAATCACAGAGCCATCCTATTACTACAAAAAATGAGACAGACAACATAAATGATAACAATTTGGGTGTGACCGAAGATTTTTGGCTCTGTCTAGCCGATAGCTTTCGCTCATTTGTTCGTAACTATGCATCGAACCCCGGTGCTGAGAAATCAGAAGAAGGACAATCTTCTGAACTTTATGAATGGATGAAAGGCACAGTCAATCAGATGCCAAAAGGACATGAACAATCTGGCAGAGAACTTAGAACGGATCATTCTAGTGAACATAATTTTTTTAAGAATACCTTACTTGTAAATATCTCATCCAAAGAAGAATCAGAACAGTTGTTAACGACTATTTGGCAGTTAACGAGTAGATTTGCCGAAGGCGTTAGCACATTTTTTAATCAGGAGACAAATTCCTTTGGTGTAGGTGCTACACCACTTCCTTCTACCTCAATGCCGCCAACACCTGGTTCGGAACAGATTTCAAACATAGCATTTACTTCGTATGAAGATATCCCTGAAAAAACGATGAATAAAATCAACCGTATTATCAATACATATTTGAATAAACAGCCTTTTCCAGAGGATGACATGGAGCCTATGCTGCCGTTTTGGTATGATCATGATGTGTTTCAACAGCGTGCCAAAACAGGCGAGGTCAATGAGGCGGTCAAAGATTTTATGGGGGATCTATCCATTCAGGACTTGTTTGTTCTGATCACTAACTGGGAACAAGATAGATTTGCCTTTCAGCCTATCTTAGAAAAAAGAATCGCTCTAGCACATCTGCTTCTTAAAAAATACGGGATACCAGATCGAAAGTTAACTTATAAAGAAGCCGTAGAAATTGTACTTCAGTGGCGAACAAACAATATTTTCAAAGGCATAACATTTATTGGAGTGAGTAGTGTGATGGGGCATTTGACGGTTCCCAAAGTACAGACGAGTAATCTTACAGCAACAGTACCTCCAAACTATGAGTTAGAACAAGTGAACACTATCAAAGAAATCATGAACAGTAATCAGATACCAGAAGGAACAGTATTTCAAAATTTGCCGATAGTTTATTATGACTATGATCTTTTTTTTGATCGAAATAAAACCGTTGAAGTGAAAGAACTTCTGCTAGACTTCTTCAAAAAAAATAAAATTGAGATCAAAGAAGACGGCACACCTATTGAAATAATGGATGGTCTCAAAAAGTTTGTAAAGTCGGGAAGTAGTTCTAATTATTTAGAACAAGAATCAAGAGAACAATTCATCACTTTTTTTATAATGAAAGCCTATGGGGTGGAAAATGTTCGACTAGGTGATTCATATTCGCTAACCAAAAAAACAGCGGTGGAAAAACAATTGAAAGCTAATCTATTATTAGAAAGGTCTACTTTTAAAGAAAATACTGAGCAAACGGCCCATCATCGATTGTCTTCACCAGAAACACCTTATACGGTTCGGCTGCAAGAACAAAAAAAAGTAAATGGGCTAATTTTTAATGACTTCATATATGATCAGGCAGCGACAATATCAAATGTTGAGCCTATCAATCCATATTGTTATGATTATCCGATCTTGATGCAACGTGAAAAAACACTAAAGGTAAACAAAGCAGTCAAGACTTTACTTATTGCAAAAGGTTTATCTCTGGGAGATGTGTCCAATAGTGAATTAGTGAGAAACTTACAAAGTTGGCTGTTTAGTGGGGCAACCTATGAGGAAACTGTGCAAAGACAAGAAGAGGTAGCAAATCTACTGCTTGAGCATCATGGTATTGAATCACGTCCATTGACTGTCCAAGATGCACGTCTTTGTATTCTTCAATGGGAAGACAATAATGCTCAGTTAAATTACCTCATTAATGAGAGTCCAAAGATTGATATTAAGTTCAAAAAAGAACAGATTGAAACATTTCTTCAAGAAAATAACTTACAAAAAAAAGCGGAGGATTCCCGAAGTGTCAAAGGGAAAAGAGATGTTGGAAATATACGTACTCGAAAAGAGGCGATCCAGCGACGAGTCGCTGATTTTCTCATAAAACAAGGCAGGATCTGGAATATATATGATCCCATTGCTTTTGCGCAAACAGTTACTCATTGGCTGTTATTAGAGGGAGCAACGAGTGAGGTGATTGATCCAGTCAAAATCAAACAATTGGCACAAGTGATTTTGAATGAACCAGTCAATGGGGTCATTTCAGGCGTACATGCCCAGTTAACGTTTATAAAATGGTTATTTGAAACATTTGACTTAGACCAACAGTCGCCTGGATCGCCGACGCCCATTGAAAATAATGCTACACACGCACCCACTGACTTGACTGAAAATACACAAACCGAACAAACTGTGGAGAAACCATCCAAGCGCAGGATAAACAGGGAGCAATGGCGTGATAAAAATATAGGTGTCCAGTTGAATCAATTTCTTATCCAACAAGGGGTTGTTCCTTATAATAAATCAACGGAACGATTACTCGTAGCTATGGGAAAGTGGTTTACTAAAGAAGGCATTGGCATAGTGTTTATGCCTGATAAGGTTCAACCCATCGCCAAAATCATTCTAAAAGAACTGGGGATGTATGGTGGAGAGGCACAAGATAAAATTTCTTTTGAAAATGCTGAAGCAACTATCATGAGATGGGCGATCGAAAATATTTTAAAAGGATCGGTCGAAGAATATATCATAAGAAAAATTCTCGATTCACCCGATCCTTCGAGCTTTACGATCGGACAAATCAGAAGATTGTTAGAGGTTGATTCGTTAAGAAAAGCTGGTGTTGTCAGTCTCCATACGATCATCGGAAAAGATAGCATAGAAGAACAAAATTTAAGAGAAGATCAAGTGGTTTTTAAAAAAATATGGACGAAATTTATCGAAAAAACATTACCCAATTATTTTCTTGAGTCTAGCAATTTAGCTGACGATTTACTGATTTCTGATTTTAACTCATTGATGCAACTAGCTGGAGCTAAATTATTGGCAGATGCTGGCTATCTGTCAGAATTTAGTACTGTAGATGTAATTGAACTAGGTACATTTTTTTGCGATGCACTTAAAATCCAAGCCGTTCAGCAAATTGAAGTATTACAGTACCTTTTGACCCCAGCTTTACTAGCTACTGCTCAATTAGATCCTGAAGGGTTAAGAGATGCTTTAGTGAATGGTGATTATAAAGTCTATGCTTTAGAAAAATTTATCACTTTATGGCAAGAACTGACGGAGGCAATCGCTGAAAATGAAAAAATAGTCATTCATGAGGTGGGGGTTTATGAAGAGGCGGTTATCAACTGGCGTAGAAAAAAAGCATTAGCAGAATATGTGAATCAAGAATGTAACCAACGTTCAGGAAAAAACAGATTATTAATAGATCAAGCATATTTATTAGGTTTACCAGCTTGCCCAGATGTTTACCAACCGCCAGATTTAGAGGAATGGTACACTCAGCTAACGAAAAACGTTGCAGACGCTTTTTTTAAAGTGAATCAGCGATTTATCCACACTGCTTTGAGCGGGCTAGATCAGTCAGAGAAAAAGTTTCTATTTTCGAATGGAACACAAATTTATAGAGCATCGGCAGAACTGAAACATCTACATCATTACTATGCACCACCAGGTACTGGAGGAATTCCCGTAGTTTTTTTCGGTGAACGTGAGAAATGGTTAGATACTAACTTAAATCTAGAGAAAACAGATCTTTTTGCAGCGATTCGTGAAGGGGAAGAACGTTTGTATGCTGTGAAGAAACTGGAGCAAGACGGGGGATATATTTTTTATCGAGTAGATAAAGATCCTCTGTTATATCTTAACTATGGGTTGTTTGATCAAAAAGACCTTTGGAGCGAAGGGTATACGCAAAACGGCGATAAAATCCGAATTGGTAAAAAAGATTTCACATTTTCTACAAAAATCAATCAGGAAAATGAACTGGGACAAGGAATGAATCAAGCGGGGTTGAGTATCGCGATCAGTCAAATACAGCGAGACCGTTTCTATCAACAACTTTATGACTTTGGAAATGACAAGTCTGTACCTGAACAAATTTGGGATGTGGTCAAACATATTATCCCTTTTTATGATTGTATCGTCGGAATCATTGATAAAAACGTTCCTGATGCGGTCACTTCCTGTACGATCGATGTGATCTTCTTGATTCCTGTTTTTGGACAAGTGGTGGGACTGAGTACAAATTTTGCTTTGGGAATGGCAAAAGCGGCTGCGGAAGGTGGAGTCAGAAACGCTATTCGAAGTGGGATGCGCTTCACACCAAATCGTATAGAACTAACAGCGCTTCTTAAAAGTTCGGCACGTTACGCAGATCCCGGATTTGAATTAGTAACTGACGGAGCAAAGATGATACTTAAAGGATTTTCTGAATTGAGAAATCAATTGTTCATTCCTGCTCATTTGGAACCTTTATTAACTAAGCTGGAGACATTGACAAAAAAAATGCCTCCGTTGCCTATTGACCATGCGAGAGCTCAGCTACCAAGAAAGGGGCCTTACACTGTAGTGAAACGCGTGAAAGATTCATTATACATGCAGGTGAGGAATCTAAAAAATGGTGATGTTTTTGGTGAGTATTTCACGTTACATGGGAATCAACTCCGGTCTTTCGAAGGGGAGTTATTTTACAATCAAGAAGAGATTGATCGTATAACCAGGCTCGCAAAGCAAGTGGATGCTTCGCAAATGTTTGTAGTAAAACAAAATTTGTACCCGAAAGGATACGGCGAAGGAAAAGTATACAATGTGGAGAAGAATGGGGAAGTCATTGATTCATTCGTCAGAATGAATCAAGAAATGGTCCCTGTGCAAATCCATCCGATTGAAGGGCATGGCTTGCGTTATGACGTATGTGAAGGAGATAAATTATTCCCTATACGATTTAACGGTGTAGGGTGGTATTTTGAAACGGAGACTTCGCCAAGGTTAGCAAAAGAAGTAAGCGACTATGTCTCTCGTCAACTAGAACAGTTTGAAAGCTTAAGTAGTCCAATGACGCTCTCTCCACCAGATGAGCTTGGCTTGATGCGCGCTTCCTCAGGAAGAACTTATATCAAGATAAACAATCACTATGTGCCATTGGGTTTGATCGACCGAGAAAATCAACGGTATCATCTAGTTAAGAAAAAGGTGACTAAGCCACTACCAATCTTGAGATTTGATGAGCTACACAATCACTTCCGTGTTGAGACCGAATTAGAAAGACTGACTGCTGATCCTCACCATGCAATCTTAGCAGGTGGAAAAAAAAGTAAAAGTATTCCTAAGAAACCAACGAACAAGGCAGCTGGAGATAAAAAAGGAAAGCAACCCATCCAACCCGTTGGAGCAGCTGGAACATCTCGCGATGCAGACCACTTGGCGGAGATTGCTAAAACTTTGGAATACCCACCATATTACAAATTACCAGAATCACTTGGTGTAGCGGAAACATTCAATCAACTCAGACAAGCTACTATACTTACTGATCATCCAAAGAAGTTCAGGTATGAGGATGATCAAGTGAAGCTACCAATGTTGACTTCTTTTGTTTCAGAATTTCCAAATTTAACTTCCCGTACTGATGGTATGGCAAAGTCAGCTATGACTCATGAAATCAAAAGAGTACTAGCCAATGATCCAGAGCTTCCTTATCGAGTATTTTCGGGTTTTTCTTCTGATAAAGTACCAGAGTACATTGATGCATTTCAAAAAGAAGTCGCTTCGGGAGTTGATGAGTCAGTGACCTATCTCCAAGCATTCAAGAAAAAAGCAGAGGACTGGTTGAAACTTGAAACACTCGAAGAAATAAAGCCAGGTCAATATTTGAATCACATGTTCAAGCTAGAATCTACCGAAAATAAGAAACAAGTGATGAAAGAAGTCCTCAAAAGATTAATCATTATAGCTGACAAAAGCGAACAATTCCTTAAATTATCAAAAGATTTAGGCTATCAAAATATCTGGATCGTCTCTTCTGATTTAGTCTATGATAAAAAAACTAAACATTATTATACAGCTAAAGCGAAACCTCCATCTACGGTGGCGTTTGTAGTGAATGGTGATCCAGAAAGTCGGATACTGATCCTCGCAGATAGATTCCATGTAAAGCCATCAGTTAAGCAAAATACTCAAATTAGACCTAGTTTATCAGCAACGGTTATCCATGAAACATCGCATGTTGTATCAAGCACAGTGGATTATGCTAAGTTTGAAGATCCTCCGATAGGATTTCAAAGCAGCGGAGAAGATATCAGAAAACGGTTTGACTTTGAATACATTGATATCACGTTCTCTGAGAATTTTGATCTCTTTGTTAGACACTTGGCAAAAGAATTCGATTTGCCTAAACTAGCACGAAGCGAGGTTGTTAAGCAACTTTTAGTTGATCCAATCTTAGCGGCAAATTTTCTGCTCTTAGATGCGGAAGTTGTGATGACGATCATTAGAGATCTTGTATTAGATAATGATTTTTTCAATCGTATGCGTGCGAGAAGAGAATTGAAAGATGAGCATTTAATCGATCCAAAAATATTCATGTTTGTTGCACTGATGAACATAGGGGATTTTTTCATATTAGAAAAAGGATTTGAAATGGAAAAGAATCAAACCAAGGCAAGGAATACAAGAGCGGATCTAAATTACCCAGCGCCCCCGAATGATCGTGAAAAAAGAAGCTTTGCTACTATCACCCAACAAGCTTCAACAAACAGCCAGGCAGCGAATAGGACGTTGACTTTTTCATTTTCGAATTCAAGTAAAAAAGAATTCAGCGTGAGAGGTTTCAACTAAAGAGGATACGTCAAGGTATCAATAGATAAAGAACTGAATGTCCTACCGATAGAGGAAAACCATGGTTTGAATCAATTTTTTTATAAGGCTTTTTGTAAAGCCTGTCTAGCTAGATTATCTGCCCCTTTATTTTTACTTTCAGGTATCCACTGGAGGATCAACATTGAAAAATCTTTTAATAGACTTTGAATTTTTTCTAAATAGGGCAAAAAATCTTTGTTGGAAGTATGGTTTTTGTCAATGGTTGATACTAGTACTTTACTATCAGAATAGCAGAGGATGGTTTCTGCTGTCATCTGTCTATTCTTTAGAATTTCTAAAGTTTTTAAAAAGGCTTCAAACTCTGCTTGATGGTTAGAACCAAAGGATAGAGGGATAGACAACTGTTCTTGTTGATGATCTGAGACGAGTAAAATACCACCACCACTAGGTCCAGGGTTGCCTTTTGTTGATGCGTCAATGTATACTTTTAACATAAGGAAAAACACTCCCTTCAAAATAATAGGTTCGACTTATTATACCATTACAGATAAAGACACGAGGTTGAAGAATGAAAAAAAATATTCGCTGGCAGCCTGAAACGGCACAGTCGATCATCTATTGGTCATCAACATTTATTATTTTGTTTTTAAGTTTGATTTTATCGTTAGAAAATACAAGACCCTATTGGAAAAGTAATATCTTAATGGGAGTATTCTTTATTTTTCTTTTACTAGGATTCCGACGCTCACTAGTTTTAAAGAAGAATGCAATAAAAATAAAATATGCTGCTTTTTGGAGAGATCGTGAAATACCAATCGATCAATTCAAGGACGTTCACGTACAAAAACGCAAATTGTCTTTAACAATCGAAAATAATAAAGAGCCATTTGTGATCTTTGTAAAAAGAAAGGCACAAGCAGAACTACTTGACCACTTGGAATACCCTATGAAAAAATCGGTGACGGTTCCATCAATACCTAAGAATGCGAAAGATCTAGTTAAGTAAGATTTTGTATGAGTTTGATCACGAGTAAGAATCAAAACAACGATATCAAGTAGGATGAGAGAGTAGTTGAGGTGGGAACAAAAGTGTTTATTCGGTTTTAGATGGTACGAGAGAGCTAATGTCCCAAGCTCTGAAAGAGTAAAAAGGCATTAAAAAATAAAAAAGCTATTCCAATTGATCGGAATAGCTTTTTTTCGTTTGATTTTGCTGTGTTTATTCATTGATCTTTTTGACATGGGCAGCCTGAATGCCACGGTTACCTTCAATGACAGTAAATTCTACCACTTGGTTTTCTTCAAGTGTTTTGAATCCTTCTTCTTCGATTGCAGTAAAATGTACGAAGATTTCTTCTGTTTCATCATAACTAATAAAACCATATCCTTTTTTGTTATCGAACCATTTCACCATTCCTGTGGTCAAAACACTCACGACCTTTCTATGTCTGATCATAGCCTATATTATAAAGAGAATTAATAGGTACGTCAAATAAATTAAAAACCAGTTTTTTTTGTTTTTTTTTACAACAAAAACAGGTATAATGGATATAACTTAACAAAAAAACGAATAACAGCATATATAGTTCGTGAAAAGGGGCGTTTTAATGAAAAGTGATTTAGAAATCTCACAAGAAACACAGCTAAAACCGATAGTTGGAGTTGCGCATAGCATTGGAATCAAAGAAGATGATTTGGAATTGTATGGAAAATACAAAGCAAAAGTAAACTTTTCCGCAATGAAGGATTTTTCGGAAAAAGAGGACGGTCGCCTCGTATTGGTAACTTCTATCAATCCAACACCAGCGGGTGAAGGAAAATCGACAGTCACCGTCGGATTAGGGGACGCGTTGAATCAATTAAATAAAAAAGCAGTGATTGCATTACGTGAGCCATCATTAGGACCAGTTATGGGGATCAAGGGTGGAGCTACAGGAGGTGGCTACGCACAAGTATTACCAATGGAAGACATCAATTTGCATTTTACTGGCGACATGCATGCAATCACCTCTGCTAATAATGCGCTGTCTGCCTTATTAGATAACCACATCCATCAAGGAAATGAGCTTGGGATCGATCCTCGACGTGTCATTTGGAAGCGTGTCGTGGATTTAAATGATCGTGCATTGCGAAATGTGATCGTTGGACTGGGCGGACCAATTCAAGGAGTTCCAAGAGAAGATGGGTTTGATATTACTGTAGCTAGTGAAATCATGGCGATATTGTGTTTAGCTGCCGATTTAGATGACTTAAAAGCTCGTTTAGCACGAATCGTCATTGGTTACACCTACGATCGACGACCTATAACGGCTGGGGATTTAAATGCAGAGGGTTCTCTTGCTTTGTTATTAAAAGATGCCATTAAACCGAATCTTGTGCAAACGATCTATGGTACACCAGCATTTATCCATGGTGGACCGTTTGCGAATATTGCTCACGGATGTAACAGTGTATTAGCAACTAAAACGGCTTTGAAAATTGCCGATTATGTAGTGACTGAAGCTGGTTTTGGTGCCGATTTAGGGGGAGAAAAATTCCTAGATATCAAAGTTCCTAATTTGAAGAAAGCGCCAGATGCGATTGTGATCGTAGCTACTGTTCGTGCGTTGAAAATGCATGGAGGATTGGCTAAGGCAGAACTACAAAACGAAGATCTTGCGGCTTTGCAGGCTGGTTTTTCTAACTTAAAACGGCATATTCGCAATATGAAAGGTTACAAGATTCCGGTGATCGTCGCAATCAATGAATTTGTGACTGACACAGATGCTGAATTAGAGTTACTGAAAGAATTGTGTGAAAAAGAAGGGATTGTAGCAAAACGCGCCAGTGTTTGGGAAAATGGTGCCAAAGGGGGAGTCGAGCTAGCAAAAGCAGTCGTAGAATTGATCGATACAGAAGTCGCGGATTATGTTCCATTATATCAATCCAGTGATTCGATCAAATCAAAAGTCAAAGCAGTCGTTCAAAAAATCTACGGTGGCAAAGAAGTTTCATTTAGCAAAAAAGCAGAGAACCAAATCATTGAGTTTGAGAAAAATGGGTGGTCTGATTTACCGATCTGCATGGCGAAAACCCAGTATTCTTTTTCGGATGATCCAACCTTACTAGGTGCACCGGAAGATTTCACGATCACGATCCGTGAATTTGTACCTAAGTTGGGTGCCGGATTTTTAGTTGCTTTGACAGGTGATGTGATGACGATGCCAGGATTGCCAAAGGAACCAGCCGCATTGAATATGAATGTGACGAATCAGGGAGAAGTAATCGGGTTATTCTAATCGGAAAAGTTAATAACCCTTTTTAATACGAAGGCGTACAAGCTAAAAAATAGTTGATCTATTTTTTACTTGTATGCCTTTTTTATAATGATTGATCTATACTCAAGTGACAAAAAAGTTCAAGTTTTTATTATTTTAAAAAAACTAGTCCCGAGGACAAATGGACAGCCATGTATAATTGTTGCATAAAATTCTACTATTAGGGTTGTATCTCATCAACGATATAAGGAGAGAAAGCTATGCCAATCGATAATCAAAGTAATCGACAACGAAATGGTCAATTTAACAATAAAAAGAATGATAAAGAAGATAAGGAGGCTTTACAAGAGGCAGTAAATGCCATTTCTTCTGGTGTCGGTCGTGCCCCTACC
Organism: Enterococcus mundtii; assembly: GCF_002947535.1. Lineage (GTDB taxonomy): Bacteria > Bacillota > Bacilli > Lactobacillales > Enterococcaceae > Enterococcus_B > Enterococcus_B mundtii_B. The sequence goes on along the minus strand of NZ_PUAP01000030.1, from coordinate 152,391 downwards.
TCAGAGATTCTTCGCTCACCATTCTTGTTGTCACTATACGTCTCAAGTATCCTAGGAAATGTGGTCATACGCGGTGAGCGTCCCAATCAACAACAAATAATACGTAATAGTGGCGCTGTCTTTGAAGCAGATACTTTTGTTGAAGTCACACAACATGCGAATCAAACAGAAGTATTGAATTCGCTTACTTCTCATTCTACGGTGAACACGACGTTGCTCACACCGGCTTTGACAGAGAACACGACGGCAATTGCTACTTTGGATACACCATCTTTTCCCTTTTTTTATGATAACACTACTTACAATTTAACAGATTTTGCTCATCACTGGAGTTTGAACATACATAAAATAGCACATGGCATTGCAAAAACATATGGTTGTACAACGAATAAGACGATCACAGATGTCCCAAAACTATGGGGCTGGCAAACTACGTCTAATCACACAAAAGTCCACTTTAAAACCGTTTGTCAGAGTGCAATTGCTGAATCTCAAAAGATGAATGATCGACGAACAGATAATCCAGCCGAACTACATCATTTTTCCTTCAAGAAAGGAGGAGAGGGGAGTTCCAAACAACAATTTTCATTTGAAGATTCAGCCGAAAAATTGAGAAATATTTTTCAACAATCGTTTAATAATGCAACCAATCAGATGAATCAACAGACAACAGGAAATGCGAAAAATGATATTCCTGAGTCAGCTAATTTCTTTGCTGGTTTGACAGAGGCATTCATTACATTTTTTAATGATTTTGATCACCCAACCTATACCGAAAGACAGGAAAGCTTAAAAGGAGATTCACTGATCACACGCTTTTTATCAATGATGGCTCAAAGCATTACCTATCAAGAAAAGATCCACGATACAGTAAAACCTTCAAATAGTACAAATGTTCCTCATTCGTTTCAATCCTCCGACTTACCAAGTGGATTTCCTACGTTGAAAAAAGAAGAGGCAGGGTTTGCGACACAATTTTGGACATTATTTAGTAAAATGGATGAAACATTGACCAACTATATAAAAAAATGGGATTTATTCGTAGTTCGAGGAGCTGACGCAAGGCCGATCAACGATCCACGTCTAAATGCTAGGGCAGAAAGTGAAGGCGAAACAGTCAAAGATAACCAACGGGGAAAGAAAGTAGCAAAAAAACCTCAATCATCAATGATCGAGATAGTAAAGGGTATCGTAGAAGATATTGAACATAATCGAACCCCAACTAGTCGGTATCAAGAACCTTTGCCCTACTTTTTTTACGATAAATTTTTATTTCGGAGTAAGAGTGAAACAAAGAATGTAATCAAAAAACTGAAGATTTTTTTAATCAAACAAAAAGCTGTGAGCAAAAATGCCAATGATCTGGAAGTAGTCAAGGCGTTTGAGAGTTGGGCTAAAATCCGTCGCATGAGTGATATTTCGCAAGACTCGTCTAAAGTTCAATTTGCCGCTTACCTCATTCGAAGAAACTATGGTTTGAAAAATGTAAGAATAGGTGATGCTTTGACCACAGAACAACTACAAGCAATCTTTATGCAGTTGAAAGTCAATGTACACTTAGTAAATTATACTTACCAAGAAAAGTCGAAACCTATTCAAATGTCACCTGCGGAAAAACCAGTTGAGGCTTATTATCGAAAGGAAACAAATGTATGCAACCAGATTTTTTCGGACTTTATCAACGATGTTCCTGCTACTGTGCCAAAAAACCAGACGAATACAGCAGTTATTTACAATCGCGATCTCTTTGACAATCGGGAGAAAACCGAAGCAGTAAATAAACAACTGATTGATTTTGCACAAAAACAAGGATTCATTTTAAAGAATCCTACCGCAAGTGAATTGGTCCGATGGATGCGGATGTGGTTATTCAGATTAGGGAAATATGAAGAAATCGTGAGTCGAGAGGAGTTAGTAGCGAAAGAGTTATTAAGAGCCTATGGATCGAAAATGACACTTGCGGGAACAAATGATTCACGAGCGGTAATCCTCCAATGGGAAAATAACAATGCACAAATGGGTTATAGGTATGCAAAAAATAATATAGATGCGATCGCGCCAGATGCTCGCAAGGACAAATCAGATCAGACTGAGGAAGAACAAGTTCAATCTTTCCTTCAAGAAAATCACATCATACCTAAGAATGAAACCCTTCACGGCGTTGAACAACCTGCAGATCAAAGCCGACGTAGTGAACCAGTAGAAGTAATCGATCAGAGAATCTGTCAATTTTTAAAAACAAAGGGTGTCGTCTGTAATCTATCGAATCCACAGGTGTTAGTGGACACGGTATCCAATTGGCTTTTGCTTGAAGGAGCGGTTCAGAAAGTGATCGATCCTGTTAAACTAAAACAAATCGCACAAACGATACTTAACCAAGAAGATAATGGTCTCATTTCAAATAAGGAAGCAGAGTTGACATTTGCGAACTGGTTAGAAGGGAAATTGGCAAAAAAAGAGTTGTCTGATTTACCTGACAATCAGCCAAAAACGGATAAGCCTGACTTGAAACCTGACAACCAACCAAAAACGGATAAGCCTGACTTGAAAAATGATGAAATTCAATGGAGAAGTCAGCAAGTGACGAATAAAGTAGAGCAATATTTACGTCAAAATTATTTGATCACAGGACCAGCCACAAAAGAGAATATTTTGAGTGGCATAGGCAAATGGTTTATGCAAAATAGAGATGAAAGGGAAATTAGATCTGAAAGGCTACAAGCGATAGCAACTGTCATACTGAAAGAGTTGAACTTATATGGTGGAGCAGAAGATGAGCTGATTTCTGATAATGATGCAAAAAAAACAGTCATGAAATGGGTCATGGAAAATGTACTAGGCAGCTCAGTTGAAGAATATGCGACAAAAAAAATCCTTGATCATCCCAATCCGGCTACTTTTACGATTGGTGAGTTGAGAGACTCATTCAAACTGAAAGAATTGGTAAAGAACAAACGAATTATTCTTAATAAAAATAATGATGCTAAAAAGCAAAAAGAGTTAGAGACTAATATAGGATATTTGTGGAAGGAGTGTCTAAATTATCTGCTCCCTAATTATTTTCTCAAATCAAGTGAATTGTCAGATGATCTGTTGATTTCCGATTATGGGTCATTGATGCAGATTGCAGGCTCGAGGATACTAGCAGCGTCAGGTCTTCTAAATAAATTTGACAAAGAAGAGATCCGTACGTTGGGTGAACTTTTCTTTGAGTCAGTCAGTGAAAAAGGGGTTCAGGATATCGAAGAATTTGATCAGCTGTTGTTACCGGCATTATTCACAACAGCGCAATTAGATGCCCCTAGTTTAAAAATTGCAATTGAAACCGGCAATTATAGAGAATTCGCAATCAGTACATTCATTGGTTATTTCCAAAGAGGCTACTTTACGATCATGGCTCACGAAGAAGAATTTAACCGTTTTTATCGAAACTATAAAACGGCTGTGATCAATTTTAGGCGAAAACAAGCATTAGTGGGGGAAGTCCTTAATGAGTGTGAAAGACTCGGAATCAGGGTGCCTCCCGCTGCAGGAGAAATCTATTTAGCTGGTGGGAACCCATGTCCAGGCCCATGGATCCCACCTAATATCGAAACTTGGTACAGAGAGCTAACCAGCGATGTGGCAGAGTCTTATCACCTATTGAACCGCAAATTGATTGGACTATCCATTGATTCATTCAGTCAGACAGAGTTAGATTTTATGTTTTCTCCTGAGACTCGCATCTATGAAGGGACGGCTGAGTTTAGAGATGAGGCAGCTCTTGCCTCAAACCCGATTGGTTCAATTCCGTCCCTCGTTATCGCTAGTAGAAAAGAAAACAGGGATGATTTGATCTTACGCCTTAAGCAAACAGATATATTGGTGGCTATTCGTGGTAATGAAGAACGGGTCTATGCGTTGAAGAGATTAGAAAAAGAAGGGGGATATACGATTTATCGTGTGGATAAAGATCCACTTTTATTCTTAGATCACGATTTAATAGATCTCAAATCACTTTGGTGGAAGAAATATAAAAAAGAAGGGGCTAAGATTCGGATCGGTGATTATTCTTATACTTTTGTCATGCAGACCCATCAAGATAAACAATTATCTCATGGTGATGAAAGGGAATCTTTATTCAATAATATCAGTACGAAACATAAAGATATTCTGTATCAACAACTATATGAATCAGGAAATGACCAGACGATGGCGAGTAAAGTATGGGATGCTGTTAGCCATTTCATTCCTTTTTATGATTGTGTAGTTGGTATCATCAATAAAGATGTTGAAAGTGCAGTACCTAATTGTGTCATTGATGCGCTTCTTGTCATTCCGGTATTAGGGCAAATAGCTACTATCAATATCCGCTTTGCTTTAGGTGCAGCAAGAGTGATTGCCAAAAGCGGGGTAACAGGATTGGTAAGAAACAGCGCAAAGGTGCTCCCAAAACTCTCTGATTTGAGAAGTCTTTTGGCTAGTGTGGTGCGGTATATCGATCCAGGGATTGAAGCAGCAATTAGTGGTGGACGATTTGTGATCAAGAACCTTTTAAAATTAAAAGACCAGCCAATTCTTACGAGAAATATCCACTATAAACCAGTCCTAACAAAACTTGAAAAACATGAAAAAGATTTGCCTGCACCAGTGATATCAAAAATGACTGTTACCGCTCATTTACCAAGGAATGGTCCGCAAGTTCTTGTGAAAAAAATGAAAAACAATCTATATGTCAAAGTTTCCGATTTTAAAAAAGGGGATGTATATGGAAAAGTTTTTACTTTAAGAGGAGAAGAACTGAGAGAATTTGAAGGCCCCATATTTTTTTCTCAAAAACAAAAGGAAATCATCAATTCTTTAAAAATCAATATCCAGCCAGATGAGATGTTTATCGAAAAGAAAAATTTTTATCCTAAAGGTTATGGTGAAGGAACGGTCATGGAAATCTATAAAAATGGTCAGAAAAAAATGGATGTGATCGAAATGGACGATCAACTTGTTCCTGTTAGGATCCAAGCGATAAAAAAATACGGTGTGCGCTATGATGTAATGAATGGAGATAAAGTATTACCAGTGAACTTTAATGGTATTGAATGGTATTTTGAACCAAATACATCCCCGATCATTTCGAGAGCAGTAAAAATCGAAGTGACGAATCGTATCAATCAGTTTGAAGCTATATGGGACCCTAGTACTCTGTCAGCACCAGATGGAAATGGTCTGATGTGGAGTGCAGAAGGTAGATCCTATATTAAGATCCAGGAACGCTATATTCCTTTGGCCTTATTAGATAAGGAAAACAACCGATATCATTTAGTGAAAAAAGATATCCTCGAACCTATGACTGTCTTACGATTGGATCCGGGAATCGACCAATTCCGTTTTGAAACTCAGTTGGAGAAAAGCGTCGTTGAACGTCCGGATGATCTATTATTCGCTGGCGGCTTCGATGAGGGAGCAAGCACATCAAGAGGAGGAACAGTTCCTACTCAAAATCAACTGACCTCTCGACCTCTTAGTAATCCTAAATATCCGCCATACATGTGGATTCCAAAAATCCCGGAAAAATGGCAAGAATGGAAAGCGCGTATGAACGCAATTGAAATAGCTGGCCCTAGCGGTTTCTCTGTAGTGGAAGACAGTCGAGTTGTACTCCCACCATTAACTAAGCTGATACCAGAACCACCAAAACAAATTAGTACCAATGAAGCGATGACCATAAAAAAAATCAAGATGGGCATCCAACATTGTTTACCAGATGAGTTGAAAAATAAATATCGTGTGTTTGCTGGATTAGATGCCGCTAAGATGCCAGAACATCTAATTGAATTTCGGAAGGTAGTTGCAAAAGAATATAAGGAAGCCTTGATTATTTTAGATCATGTTATCGAAGAGTGTACATATATGCTGCGATCAGAGAAAATAAGTTCCACGAAGAGAGGGACTTATTTAGCTAATATGTTTAATGTATACGGCAAAGCAGAAGAACAGGCAGTATTAAAAGAAGTGGTCAAAAGGCTTAAGTCGATTGCAGAAAAAAGTAAAGATTTTCTTAAACAGTCCGCAGATTGGGGATTTAAAAATATTTGGATCGCTTCCACCGATTTACAAAAAGATCCGACAACCCAGGCATTCTATTCATTAAGCAAGCAACGTACTTCGCCCTATGGATTTGTGATTAGAAATGATGCTGAAAATCGAATCGTACTTATCGCTGATTCTTTCAATAAGAACCCTAAAATTTGGCCAGAAGCTGAAATAGCACCACCTGTATCAGAAACTTTGCTTCATGAAACAACTCATCTTGTTTCGATGACTGATGATATCATCGTGTATGATGCAGTTCACCGTGGTTTTCTAAAGCGTGGGAAAGATGCACTAATCGATTTTGTTTCTCGGTATCATAAGAATTTCGGAACTGCCAGTTTCTCTCGTTTTGTTCAACTGATAGCAGATTATTTTCGTTTAGATGGGTTATCGCGACTGGCTGTTTTTCGGAATTTTGCCACAGATTCTATGTTGATGGCTAATTATATGCTGAGTGATGCGGAAATGGTGGGAACACTTTTAAGAGATGTTGCGTATGGATACACGTATGATCAACCGCTCCTGCGACCAAAACGCGCTGTGGATGAACCAACCCAGGAGTCAACGCCGGAACTTGGCAGTGGTAATATACTTATCAGTCTGTCATTGATGTCGATCGGTGAGTATGCAACAGAAGAAAGAAGTATTGGATTAGAAGTGACGAAGGAACCCCCTTTAGTAAGCACACTTAGCGATGTAAGTCCTACAACAGAATTTTCTACCTCAATTAATTCGAAGCAAGCTGCTTCTGCTTCGGTGATAGATGCAAAGATACCAAATAGTCAATCACAAAATGGAGAGATTCCTTCCCAACAAACAAGAGTGAAACGAAGTGATTTGAATGTTTCGGAAGAAAAAATCAATCAAGGAACTTCTCGATCTAGATCTGTCGTACAAACAGGTACCTCAGCTGAGATTTCTCAGTCTGTAAGTACAAATCCGACGTTTTATGACAATTTATCCGCTCTTATAAATAGAGGAGTGGGAAAGAGTCAGGCGTTAAATAGGACTTCAATAAGGAGACGAAATAGAAAGAAATTAATTGGGGTCAATTTACAAAATTGAGATGCCCAACGATGGGCCGGTATGAATTGGAAAAATGAAGAGTCTCTGTATTCCGCCCGAGCACAGTATCTCGCTTATCGAATACTTGAAGGCTATGGAGTGGAAAATGTCCGGCTAGGGGATTTCTTATCGGACATAAAATTACAGTCGATCTATAACCAATGGAAAACGAATACGTTGTTGATTGATTATCATTTTAAAGAAATCAATGAAAAAACGGAGCAGTATCAGTTGTCACCTGTAGAGAACGATACAGTGATTCGATTTCAAAATCAAAAAAAAATAAACAATGAAGAAAAGGAATCGAAAGAAACAGTAAATAGTGAGCAGTGGCGTAGTCCGGAATTATTAAAACAAGTCGAAAATTTTTTTCGTAATAATCAGTGGATTTATGAATGGAGGGCAAGTAAACACTCCTGCCAAAAAAAAGAGCGACTTAAATTTACAAAAGTAATGGACCTGGTAAAAGTTCAATCCTTTTTGTTTATCCTAAAAAAATAAGGTGCCATCCACGAAAAATGTTCTTCAAATTTTTGTGGATGGTGCCTTATTTCCGAAGCAGTGACTTCTGTTCCCACCGTTTATTCGGAGGTAGGCGAGAAGGCTAACGTACCAGTCTTTTTATTGCTTTTATTAGTCGTTTACATTTATTTTAGCAATATATATTTTACATTTTGCAATTTATAGTTTACAATTTGAGTGAGAGACGAGAATGGAGGTTAGGCATCAAGTTGAAGAACATCCGAATGAAACTTGCACGTTCAGCAAGTGATCTAAGCCAAGAAGAATTAGCCCAACGCGTAAGTGTGACACGGCAAACGATTGGTTTGATTGAAGCAGGGAAGTATAATCCTACACTTAAATTGTGTCTGGCTATCTGTCATGAATTGAATCAAACACTAGATGAACTATTTTGGGAGGACAAAGATGAAAAAGAATAGACAAAAAGATGAGCGTATCATACAGATCAATAATCAAATACAAAGTGAAGCTTTTTTATTACTGTTAGTATTATTAGGGACTTCGATCTTTGTAAAAAGTTATCTTCTGGAACAACCAGTTTCTGGGATGTTTACTGAGTTATTATTGATAGGAGTAGCATTCACCTATATCTTGATTCGTGGTTCTCTAATTGGTCATGAGCTCATCGACCCATCCAAACATGCAAAGAAATTGCGTGTGGCAGCAGTCATTGCGGGCAGTTTACTCGTTTCTGCAATTACGGGCATAAGAAATTATTCCCTGTACCAAGATCTATATACTGGATATTTCGATCCTCATTTTTTAGCGGTTTTAGGGATTACGTTTTTATCGTCGCTATTATTTATGGTTGGTTTACTATTTGTTGTTTCTTCTGTCAACCGTTTTGGACAACGAAGACTAGAACGAAGAATAGAGGATGAAGAGGAATGATCCTTATACGAAAGCGTAACAGTCATGAATAGGTGGCAGTGCTAGAGATTGCGCTTGTGTTTTGATAAAGACTAACGCATAATAGGAGGAGCGAAAATGGAAGTGAATGTTACTAGAGATACGGGATTTTACGGAATGGGAAGTCCAATCACATTACGTATAGATGATCGGAAAATCAGTTTAAGACATAACCAATCTGTTATGATAGATGTAGACGCCCCTTTTCAGATGCAAGTCACCTTTTTTTGGTTGAAAAGTCCGGTTTACGCGATATCAAGACCAACTAAAAACTATCGGATCACGATGAATCTGATACTGTTACAGATCTATCCTTTGCTGTTCTTATTTACGGGGATCAGCGCCGTGTTTATGCAAAGTATCCTTTATAGTTTACTGATCGTCGTCGTAATGATTGGTTTCTTTTTCTTTATAAAAAATAAAGCATATGTCATCAAGGAGGCTAGTGATGAAGAATTCTGATCTTTTTTTGAGTAGCTTTAATCGGATCGAAAAATGGATGCAAGAAGAGATGGGTAATCCACGAAACATGGGGTTCACCGAACTCGTTCGTCGGTTAGCACAAAAGCAACATCAAAGTATCAAAAAATATGAGGATGACTTACTACAGTTGGCTCAATTACGTAATGCGATCGTGCATGATCGCATCGCCGTCGATTTTATTATCGCTGAGCCTAATGATTGGGCGACGGAACGTATCCAAAGAATCGAGCAAGAACTGATTCGACCAGAAACAGTGTTACCTCGTTTCGCAAAGCATGTGACTGGGTTTGAATGGGACATCCCGTTACCTAGTTTATTGGAGACGGTTGCTCAAAAGCGTTATTCTCAATTCCCGCTTTATCACAAAGGGACATTCAAAGGATTAGTGACGTTGCGTATGTTAGGTTTTTGGTTAGCAAAAGAAAGTCACCATGGTGTGATCAATCTGCAAGGAAAAACCGCTGCCGATCTGATCATTCAAGATGGTAAATATACCAATTACCATTTTGTGTCAGCTCAGACAACGATTGCTGAAGTAGAAAAAATGTTTGGTGAGCAAGGTACACTTGAAGCTGTACTGATCACCAAAAATGGTGACCCTAACGGAAATTTATTAGGGATCATCAGACCAAGAGATATTTATCATGAAGTAGAAAAGGAATGATTGTTTGTTAGCGATATATTGGATTATAAGTGCGTTGATCATCGGGATCGATCAATGGGTAAAATGGTTGATCGTCGATAACTTTGCTTTAGGAGAAACAAAATCGGTGATTCCAGGGATCTTATCCTTGAATCATATCCGTAATTTTGGAGCAGCTTGGAGTTTACTAGAAGGAAAAATGTGGTTTTTTACTGTCGTGACGATCATCGCAGTTGTAGTGATCTTGACGTTGATGATCAAAAATCGTACCAATGGGAGTCGTTGGTTCATGATCGGTCTGACATTGATCCTAGCTGGGGCGATCGGCAACTTTATCGACCGTGTCCGTTTAGGTTATGTGGTCGATATGTTCCAAACCGATTTCATGAATTTCCCGATCTTTAATGTGGCAGATATTTCTTTAGTGATCGGTGTGATCTGTGTATTGATTTATATTATTTTAGATGAAAAGGAACAACGAAAAAAATGACACAATTAAAAGCAACTATCAAAGAAGAAAAAGGGCGGATCGATAAAGTTCTAACAGGATTATTTACGGATCATAGTCGTTCACAAGTCCAACAATGGTTGAAAGACGGTGCTGTTTCCGTAAATGGTGAACCAGTAAAAGCGAATTACAAAGTGAAATCGGCGGATACGATCATTATTGATGTGCCAGAACCTGAAGAACTTGAGATCCTCGCAGAAGATTTACCGATCGAGATCGTCTATGAAGATGACGATGTAGCTGTCGTCAATAAGCCACAAGGGATGGTCGTTCATCCTTCAGCTGGTCATGCTCATGGGACCCTAGTCAATGCTTTGATGTACCACATGAAAAATCTGTCATCGATCAATGGGGTGATCCGTCCTGGGATCGTCCATCGGATCGATAAAGACACTTCCGGATTACTGATGATCGCCAAAAATGATCAAGCACATGAAGCATTAGCGCAACAATTAAAAGATAAAACGTCCCTAAGAAAGTACATTGCTTTAGTCCATGGCGTCATTCCACACGAAAAAGGGACGATCAATGCTCCGATTGGTCGCTCAAAAGTTGATCGGAAAATGCAAGCGATCCGTGAAGATGGTAAACCAGCTGTGACTCATTTTACTGTATTGGAACGTTTTGAGAATTTTACTTTAGTAGAATTGCAATTAGAAACTGGACGTACGCACCAGATCCGCGTGCATATGAAGTATATCGGTTATCCTTTAGCTGGTGATCCCGTTTATGGACCAAAGAAAACCCTCAAAGGCAATGGCCAATTTTTACATGCTAAATTATTAGGTTTCACCCATCCTCAAACGAACGAACAAATGACCTTTGAGGCACCCTTGCCAGAAGTTTTTGAAAAAGCTTTAGAGAAGTTGAGAAAAGATATTGCTTTTTAAAGTACTTAACGGTATAGTAATAAACAATAAAAGAAAAACTTAATAGAAGTCCTTTAAGTTTAGTCCCGTGAGGCTAAGAAGGGTGTGAGTAAGAATTCCTGTGGTGCGCCATAGCGAGACTTGCTCAATGACGTCGCATACACAAAGCGACCAGTGTAGCAGTATGCACTCAGTCTAAACATTCCTCCTGTCCTCTTAGGGCAGGAGTTTTTTTGTGTAAAAAATGGAGGGGGAAAAATGATGCAAGCAAAAGAAGTAGTGGATCAAGTAACGATGAAACGAGCGCTAACACGTATCACTTATGAAATCATTGAAAGAAATCAAAGTATCGAAGAGATCGTTTTAGTCGGGATCAAAACGAGAGGGATCTATATTGCTGCTCGAATTGCCGAACGTCTGAAACAACTCGAAAATATCGAAGTACCTGTAGGAGAACTTGATATCACGTTGTACCGTGATGATAAAAAAGAAATCGCTCAAGAACCAGAATTGCATTCTTCAGATATTCCAGTCAGTTTAGAAGGAAAAGAAGTCATCTTGATCGATGATGTGTTATACACAGGACGGACGATCCGCGCAGCAATGGATGCGGTCATGGATTTTGGTCGCCCGAGAAAAATCTCACTAGCGGTTCTAGTTGATCGCGGACACCGAGAATTACCGATCCGCGCAGATTATGTAGGCAAAAACATTCCTACAGCAAAAAAAGAAGAAATCTTAGTAGAGATGCAAGAACTAGATGGACAAGATCGCATCATGATCTTAAACGAGGAAAAGTAGAGGAGTAAGGCAAGATGGCAGAAGAAAAAAAGTTTCACAACGATAGTGTGGTATTAGACATCCATGATCGACCAACCATTGGACACTGGGTAGGATTAAGTTTACAGCATTTATTCACGATGTTCGGTGCAACCGTCTTAGTACCGATCTTAGTTGGGATCGACCCAGGGATTGCCTTGGTCAGTTCAGGATTAGGAACGATCGTTTACTTGATTACAACGAAAGGAAAGATCCCAGCTTATCTAGGCAGTAGTTTCGCGTTCATCGCAGCCATGCAGATGTTGATGAAAACCGACGGCTTCCCGGCGATCGCACAAGGCGCGATGACAACAGCGCTTGTCTATCTGATCGTCGCGTTGATCATCAAGAAAATCGGTTCTGCTTGGTTAGACAAAATCTTGCCACCGATCGTGGTTGGCCCAGTCATCATGGTCATCGGTTTAGGTTTAGCTGCCAATGCAGCAAACAACGCGATGTTCAATCAAGACCATTACGATTTCAAATATCTATCAGTTGCGTTGATCACTTTAGGATTGACGATTTTCTTCAATATGTTCCTACGCGGGTTCCTAGGATTATTACCGATCCTGCTTGGCATCATCTCTGGATACATCGTCGCTTTACTTTTCGGGATCGTTGATACCCAACCAATCATTGATGCACCGTGGTTTGCACTACCCAACTTCGAGATTCCCTTTGTGCAATATCAACCGAAGTTATATATAGGAGCGATCACCACGATGGCACCGATCGCCTTTGTCACAATGACTGAACACATCGGCCACTTGATGGTCTTGAACAAATTGACGAAACGTAATTTCTTCGAAGATCCAGGATTACACCGTACATTGACAGGAGATGGGCTGGCTCAGCTAGTGGCAGCCTTCGTTGGTGGACCGCCAGTGACAAGTTATGGTGAAAATATCGGAGTCTTGGCAATCACTCGCGTACACAGCGTGTTCGTGATCGGAGGCGCAGCGGTCTTCGCAGTGATCCTTGGCTTCATTGGCAAACTAAGTGCTTTGATATTAAGTATTCCTGGCCCAGTCATTTCAGGTATCAGTTTCATCCTATTCGGAGTGATTGCGGCAAGTGGAATGAAAATATTAGTCGAAAACAAAATCGATTTTGATAAAAAGAAAAATCTATTGATTGCTTCAGTCATCTTAGTCGTAGGTATCGGAGGATTAGTCCTTGAAGTAGGAACATTCACTTTATCTGCCATGGCACTAGCAACAGTTTTAGGAATCATTTTGAATCTTATCTTACCAGAAACTTCACGCAGCGAAGAAAATTAAGGAGGACATCGCATGATCATCAAATCAGAACGCATCAGTTTAAAACACTTATTAACGGTAGAGGCATTGACAGACCAAGAAGTAATGGGGTTGATCCGACGAGGACAAGAGTTCAAGCAAGGCGCAACTTGGTCACCACAAAAATCTCAATACTTTGCGACGAACTTGTTCTTTGAAAACAGTACACGAACCCATAAAAGTTTTGATGTAGCAGAAAAGAAACTTGGTCTTGAAGTGATCGAATTTGAAGCAAGCACAAGTTCAGTTACAAAAGGTGAAACATTATACGATACCGTTCTAACGATGTCTGCACTTGGGGTGGATGTAGCAGTTATCCGTCATGGAGACGAAAACTACTACGACGAATTGATCCAAAGTAAAACGATCCAATGCTCGATCATCAATGGTGGTGACGGTAGTGGGCAACATCCAACGCAGTGTTTACTTGATTTGATGACGATCTATGAAGAATTTGGCTATTTCGAAGGCTTGAAAGTGGCGATCGTCGGCGATATCACGCATTCTCGTGTCGCAAAATCGAACATGCAAATGTTGAAACGTCTTGGCGCGCAAGTCTTCTTCTCAGGTCCGAGAGAATGGTATGACGATGAATTCGAAGTTTACGGTCATTACTTACCACTGGATGAATTACTGGATCAAGTCGATGTCATGATGATGTTGCGGGTGCAACATGAACGTCATGATGGAAAAGAAAGCTTTTCAAAAGAAGGCTATCACCAAGAGTACGGCTTGACGGTCGAACGTGCCAAAAAAATGCAAAAACACGCAATCATCATGCACCCTGCCCCAGTCAATCGAGATGTCGAGTTGGCGGACTCACTGGTTGAAGGGTTGCAGTCACGGATCATTCAACAAATGAGCAATGGTGTGTTTGTCAGAATGGCGATCTTAGAAGCTGTATTAAGTGGAAAAGCATAGAGATAAGAGGAGGAAGAAACATGAAAACACTCATTAAAAACGGTCAAATCAATACAAAAAGAAATGAAACAACACCAGCAGAAATTTGGATCGAAGAAGGAAAGATCAAAGCAATCGGTACAGGCTTTCCTGAGGCTGAATTTGATGAAGTGTTTGATGCACAAGGGCAGTTGATCACACCTGGATTAGTGGATGTCCATGTCCATTTGAGAGAGCCAGGCTTTACTTACAAGGAAACGATCGAAGCTGGCACGAAAGCAGCTGCTCGAGGTGGGTTCACCACTGTTTGTGCGATGCCAAATCTTGACCCAGTACCCGATACAGCAGAAAAATTAAAACAAGTCTATGACATCATCAAACGTGATGCTGTCGTCAAAGTATTGCAGTATGCACCGATCACTGAGAATCTTCGAAGTGAAGAACTGGTCGATCAAGAAGCATTGATCAATGAAGGCGCATTTGCTTTTACCAATGACGGTGTCGGCGTGCAAACAGCAGGCACGATGTACTTAGCGATGAAAGAAGCCGCAAAAAACAATAAAGCACTCGTTGCTCACACAGAAGATGAATCATTATTATTTGGCGGTGTGATGCACGCAGGAGAAAAAGCAGAAGAGCTAGGTTTACCAGGTATCTTAAGTGTGACTGAGTCTTCTCAAATTGCTCGTGATCTGCTATTAGCGGAAGCAACAGGCGTTCATTATCATGTCTGCCACGTTTCAACAAAAGAAAGCGTGCGAGTGATCCGCGATGCGAAAAAAGCCGGGATCCATGTGACCGCAGAGGTTTCACCACATCATCTGATCTTGATCGATGAAGATATTCCAGAAGATTTTGGTTTTTGGAAAATGAATCCGCCATTGAGAGGCAAAGCAGATCGCGAGGCATTGATCGAAGGCTTGCTTGATGGCACGATCGATTGTATTGCCACCGACCACGCACCTCACGGATTAGAAGAAAAAAGTCAAAGTTTCTTGCAATCACCGTTCGGGATCGTTGGAAGTGAAACAGCCTTCCAACTCGTGTATACACATTTTGTTGAAACTGGAAAATTCACACTAGAGCAAGTGATTGACTGGATGGCAGTCAAACCAGCAGCCATCTTTGGCTTGGAAGCTGGCACCTTGACGATCGGCGCACCAGCAGACTTGGCAGTTTACGATATTGCGCATGCTGCAGTAATCGATAAAAAAGATTTCTTATCAAAAGGCGAAAACACACCTTTTGTCGGTTGGGAAATCAAAGGGGAAACATTGATGACATTTGTCAACGGAAAACTTGTTTGGCATAAGGGGGAATAATTGGATGGAACGGTTGCTGATTTTAGAAGATGGCACAGTATTTAAAGGGAAATCATTTGGCGCGACAGCCAATGTGTTTGGAGAAATCGTCTTTACGACAAGTATGACAGGATATCAAGAAACGATCACAGACCAAAGTTTTAATGGACAGATCATTACATTTACGTACCCGATGGTAGGGAATTATGGCGTCAACCGTGATGATTATGAATCGATTGCACCAACGTGTAAAGGTGTAGTGGTCAAAGAGCATGCACGTGTTGCGTCAAATTGGCGTAACCAAATGACATTAGACGAGTTCTTGAAACAAAAGGGAATCCCTGGTATCTCTGGCATCGATACACGGGCGTTGACACGAAAAATCCGTGAAGTTGGAACGATGAAAGCCAGTATCGTTGATGCAGGCGACTCATTTGAACATGCATACGACCAACTAAAAGCAACCGTCTTGGCAACCAACCAAGTCCAACAAGTTTCAACCAATAAACCTTATCCAAGCCCAGGAACAGGAAGAAATGTGGCAGTCATTGATTTTGGATTGAAACATAGCATCTTACGGGAATTGAGTAAGCGTGACTGTAATTTAACAGTCTTACCGTACAATACGGATGCGGAAACGATCCTTTCATTATCGCCAGACGGCGTGATGTTGACGAATGGACCTGGTGATCCAAAAGATGTACCAGAAGCGATCGAGATGATCAAACAAATCCAAGGAAAGATCCCGATTTTTGGGATCTGCTTAGGGCATCAACTATTTGCGCTAGCTAATGGCGCAGACACATACAAGATGAAATTCGGGCATCGTGGACTGAATCATCCCGTCCGTGAAGTTGCAACAGGAAGAATCGATTTTACCTCACAAAACCATGGGTATGCGGTAGATGAACAGACGATCGATCCGGAACAATTACTTGTCACTCACGTGGAAGTCAACGATGGCACAGTCGAAGGGGTGCGTCACCGTCGCTATCCTGCCTTCAGTGTGCAATTCCATCCGGATGCAGCCCCTGGCCCACACGATGCACTACATTTATTTGATGAATTTATGGAAATGATGGACGCTGGAAAGGAGCAATTCTAATGCCAAAACGCACAGATATCAATAAAATCATGGTGATCGGTTCTGGTCCGATCATCATTGGTCAAGCCGCTGAGTTTGACTATGCAGGCACACAGGCTTGTCTTGCTTTAAAAGAAGAAGGCTACGAAGTCGTCTTAGTCAACTCCAATCCAGCAACGATCATGACCGATAAAGAAATTGCGGATCAAGTCTACTTAGAACCAATCACATTAGAATTTGTCTCACGAATTTTACGAAAAGAACGTCCAGATGCGATCTTACCGACATTAGGTGGGCAAACAGGTCTGAACATGGCGATGGAATTAGCCGAGTCAGGAATCTTGGACGAATTAGGCATCGAATTACTAGGGACAAAATTAAGTGCGATCGACCAAGCAGAAGATCGTGACTTGTTCAAAAAGTTGATGGAAGAATTAAATCAACCGATCCCCGAATCAGAAATCGTGACGACGGTGGAAGAAGCAGTTGCTTTTGCCAATAAAATCGGTTATCCGATCATCGTTCGACCAGCGTTCACATTAGGTGGTACTGGTGGTGGTATGTGTGAGAATGAAGCCGAACTACGCCAAATCGCGGAAAATGGGTTGAGTTTATCACCTGTGACCCAATGTTTGATTGAACGCAGTATTGCAGGCTTCAAAGAAATCGAATATGAAGTGATGCGTGATTCTGCCGACAATGCGATCGTCGTCTGCAACATGGAGAACTTCGATCCAGTCGGTATCCATACAGGAGATTCAATCGTCTTTGCACCAAGCCAAACATTAGCAGACCATGAATATCAAATGTTAAGAGATGCGTCACTATCGATCATCCGTGCTTTGAAAATCGAAGGTGGCTGTAACGTTCAGTTAGCATTAGACCCTCATAGTTTCAACTACTATGTCATCGAAGTGAATCCTCGTGTTTCACGCTCCTCTGCTTTAGCAAGTAAAGCGACCGGTTATCCGATTGCGAAATTAGCAGCTAAGATCGCGTTAGGCTTGACCTTGGATGAAATGAAAAATCCAGTAACAGGAACGACTTATGCTGAATTTGAACCTGCATTGGACTATGTAGTAGCCAAGATCCCACGTTGGCCTTTCGACAAATTCGAAAACGGGGAACGTGTCTTAGGTACGCAAATGAAAGCGACCGGCGAAGTAATGGCGATCGGTCGTAACATCGAAGAATCTTTATTAAAAGCCGTTCGTTCATTAGAAATCGGGGCACACCACGTTGAATTGCCTGAACTGAAGACAGTCAGTGAAGAACGCTTGATGGAGAAAATCGTCCGGGCACAAGATGATCGTTTATTCTACTTAGCCGAAGCAATCCGTCGGGGCTTTCCGATCCAAGAATTGGCAGACTTGACGAAAATCGATTTATTCTTCTTGGATAAATTGTTGCACATCGTTGAATTAGAAGACGAGCTTTCGGAACAACCGAATCAGTTGGATCTACTTCTTACTGTGAAACAAAATGGCTTCACGGATCGAAAAATTGCGGAATTGTGGAAAACGACGACGGAAGCGATTCGTCAATTACGTGCAGAAAAGAACATTCAACCTGTCTACAAAATGGTCGACACTTGTGCTGCCGAATTTGAATCTCATACCCCTTACTTCTATAGTACGTATGAAATCGAAAATGAAAGTCATCGTTCGGAAAAACCTTCTGTGTTAGTACTTGGTTCTGGACCGATCCGTATCGGACAAGGAGTCGAATTTGATTATGCGACAGTTCATTCAGTGAAAGCCATTCAACAAGCAGGTTATGAAGCGATCATCATGAATAGTAACCCTGAAACCGTTTCGACAGATTTCTCGATTTCTGATAAACTTTACTTTGAGCCTTTGACTTTTGAAGATGTGATGAATGTCATCGAGTTAGAGCAACCAATCGGTGTCATCGTCCAATTTGGCGGACAAACAGCGATCAACCTAGCAGAACCATTAGCAAAAGCAGGTGTAAAAATCCTAGGGACAACGATCGAAGACCTTGATCGTGCGGAGAACCGTGATCTATTCGAACAAGCTTTACAAGAATTAGGAGTGCCTCAGCCACTAGGAGATACTGCGACAAGTAAAGAAGAAGCAGTGGCAGTTGCCAATAAAATCGGTTATCCAGTACTTGTTCGCCCAAGCTATGTCTTGGGAGGTCGGGCAATGGAGATCGTCGAGAATCAACGCGACTTAGAAGATTATATGGAACATGCGGTGAAAGCTTCACCAGAACATCCAGTCTTAGTCGATCGTTACTTGATCGGTAGTGAGTGCGAAGTCGATGCGATCTGTGATGGTGAAACCGTCTTGATCCCAGGAATCATGGAACATATTGAACGTGCAGGTGTCCATTCAGGTGATTCGATGGCGGTTTATCCACCACAAGCGCTGTCAGAGGAAATCAAGCAAACGATCGAAGATTACACGATCCGTTTAGCACGAGGGTTGAATTGTATCGGGATGATGAACATCCAATTCGTTATCCATGACAACCAAGTATATGTTATCGAAGTGAATCCACGCGCCAGTCGGACAGTGCCTTTCTTGAGCAAAGTGACGAACATCCCAATGGCACAGATCGCGACAAAAGCCATTTTAGGAGAAAAATTGAAAGATTTAGGTTATGAAGATGGCTTGTATCCTGAATCTGCCAACGTCCATGTCAAAGCGCCAGTCTTCTCATTCACGAAGTTGCATAAAGTGGACACTTATTTAGGACCAGAGATGAAATCGACAGGTGAAGTCATGGGCTCGGATCAAAACTTAGACAAAGCGCTGTATAAAGCGTTTGAAGCATCTGGCTTGCGTCTGCCTGATTACGGTGCTGTCTTGTTTACGATCGCCGATGAAACAAAAGAAGAAGCCTTAGGCCTAGCAAAACGCTTTGCAGAAATCGGCTATAGCTTATTGGCAACGAAAAATACCGCAGCGTTCTTTGAACAACATGGACTTGTGGTGACACCAGTTGCTAAGATCTCTGAGGAAACAAAAGAGAAAAATGTCGTTGATCTGATTCGTGCGGGCAAAGCACAAGTGGTCGTCAATACCATTGATAAAGATCGTGGGAATGCGTCAAAAGATGGCTTTATCATTCGACGTGAAGCAGTGGAACATGGTACGCCATTGTTCACTTCCCTTGATACCGCAGATGCGATCGTCCGCGTGATGGAATCCCGCGCATTTTCAACACAAGCAATCTAATCCTGGAGGGCGATTGCCCTCCTATTTAAAAATTGAAATGAATAAAGCAAAGCAGTCTAGCGAAAAAGTCCCAAAACATAGGAGTGTTAAGATGAAACAAGAAGTAATGAAAATCGTTCACCAACGGCAACTAGCACCACGAATCTATGAAAT
Organism: Enterococcus mundtii; assembly: GCF_002947535.1. GTDB lineage: Bacteria > Bacillota > Bacilli > Lactobacillales > Enterococcaceae > Enterococcus_B > Enterococcus_B mundtii_B. The sequence goes on along the minus strand of NZ_PUAP01000030.1, from coordinate 132,562 downwards.
GACACTGACCGGGGAATTAGTCAAAGAAATGACACACCCTGGACAATTCCTTCATATTCGCGTACCCCGAGCAGATTTGTTGTTGCGCCGACCAATCAGTATCAACCAGATCGATCAATCACAAAAAACTTGTCGTATCATCTACCGTGTAGAAGGAGACGGAACAAAGCATTTCGCAGAATTGACTGCTGGTGATTCTTTAGACGTTTTAGGACCTTTAGGGAATGGCTTCAATCTTTCAGGATTAACGAAAGAAGATGAGGTCTTCGTTGTTGGCGGAGGGATCGGTGTTCCTCCTTTATACGAACTATCGAAACAGCTGAAGGAACGAGGAGTCAAAGCGATTCACTTTCTAGGCTTTGCTTCACAAGAAGTAATGTATTATGAAGAAGAATTTCTAAAGCTAGGGGATACAAGGATCGCAACGGATGACGGCACCTACGGACTGCATGGAAATGTCGGCAATCTACTGCTTGCGGCAAAAGATAAGCCTGCTGCTGTTTTTGCCTGCGGTTCAAACGGGTTACTAAAGACAGTGGAGCAACTTTTCGCTGGGCATCCTAACGTCCAACTGTCATTAGAGTCTCGCATGGCCTGTGGGGTCGGAGCATGTTACGCATGTGTCTGTCATGTCCCAGGCGATGAAACAGGAACGAAAAGCTTGAAAGTCTGCGATGAAGGACCGATTTTCCAAGCAGGAGAGGTGATTTTATGAGTAACCCTTTAGCAGTCAAACTTCCAGGATTAAACTTGAAGAATCCGATCATGCCAGCAAGCGGCTGCTTTGGATTTGGCAAAGAATATGGCAAATATTACGATTTGAACCAACTTGGCGCAATCATGGTCAAAGCGACGACACCAAAAGCGCGCTTTGGTAATCCCACGCCGCGAGTAGCAGAAACACCTTCTGGTATGCTCAATGCGATCGGTTTGCAAAATCCTGGGATGGAAGTGGTTATGGAAAAATCGCTACCTGAATTAGCCACCTATAAAGACTTGCCGATCATTGCGAATGTCGCTGGCGCCTGTGAAGAAGACTATGTCGAAGTCTGTGGCAAGATCGGTGATGCACCGAATGTCCATGCCATTGAACTGAATATCTCTTGTCCAAATGTCAAACATGGCGGAATTGCTTTTGGTACGGATCCGGATGTGGCGTTCCAACTGACACAAGCAGTGAAAAAAGTGGCGAATGTCCCTGTCTATGTCAAATTATCTCCTAATGTTACGGATATCGTCCCAGTGGCACAGGCTATTGAAGCTGGCGGAGCCGATGGTTTTACCATGATCAATACCCTGTTAGGGATGCGTATCGATCTGAAAACCAGAAAACCGATCCTTGCCAATCAAACAGGCGGTCTTTCAGGACCAGCGATCAAACCGGTAGCTATTCGTTTGATTCATCAAGTGGCAGGTGTCTCTAACTTGCCGATCATTGGGATGGGCGGTGTGCAAACCGTGGATGATGTACTGGAGATGTATATGGCAGGTGCAAGTGCAGTTGCTGTTGGAACGGCGAATTTTACCGATCCTTATATCTGTCCAAAACTGATTGCAGACCTACCAGCGAGAATGAGCGAGTTAGGCATTGAGTCTTTAGAGCAATTGATCAAAGAAGTGAAAGAAGGTAGAAATCAATGAATCAACGACCAATCATTGCTTTAGATTTTTCATCTTGGCAAGAAGTAGAAACATTTATGCAACGTTTCCCAGAAGACGAAAAGTTATTCGTCAAAATCGGTATGGAACTCTTTTATCAAGAAGGGCCGATCATCGTTCGCTGGTTAAAAGATGCTGGACATGACGTTTTCTTAGATTTGAAATTACATGATATCCCGAACACCGTGGAAAAAGCGATGCGTGGCTTAGCAAAATTAGGCGTAGACATCACCTGTGTCCATGCTGCCGGCGGTATCCGTATGATGGAAGCGGCGATGCGCGGTTTGACAGATGGAACACCCGAAGGGAAGAAACGACCTTTACTTTTAGCAATCACGCAACTGACTTCTACGAGTGAAGAAGAGATGCACCATGATCAACTGATCGAAGTGCCGCTAGAAGAAAGTGTGATCCACTACGCAGCTTGTGCAAAAGAAGCAGGTTTAGATGGGGTCGTATCTTCAGCACTTGAAGTGGCATCGATCAAAGCAAAAGCAGGTGAGTCATTTACATGTTTGACACCTGGCATCCGACCAGAAGGAACAGTTGCTGGTGACCAAACCAGAATCGTGACACCAGCCCGCGCAAAAGAAATCGGCTCAACCTTTATCGTTGTCGGTCGACCGATCACACAAGCAGAAGATCCTTACCAAGCCTATCAAACAATCAAAGCAGAATGGAGTCGTTGATCTATGAATATCGAACAAACTATTGCGAAAGACTTATTAGAAATCGAAGCTGTTTTCTTAAGCCCCAACCAGCCATTTACTTGGGCAAGTGGCATTAAAAGCCCCATCTATTGTGACAATCGCATCACCATGAGTTACCCAAAAGTAAGAAAAGAAATCGCTCAAGGATTAGCTGAAAAAATCAAGCAAGAATTTCCAGAAGTCGAAGTGATTGCTGGAACAGCAACCGCCGGAATCCCTCATGCAGCTTGGGTAGCTGAGATCTTAGACTTACCAATGGTCTACATTCGCAGCAAAGCGAAAGCTCATGGCAAAGGGAACCAAATCGAAGGACGGATCTTCGAAGGACAAAAAATGGTGGTCATTGAAGATTTGATCTCAACTGGCGGAAGTGTGCTAGAAGCCGCTGAAGCAGCTAAAAGAGAAGGTGCGGATGTTTTAGGTGTCGCAGCCATCTTTACTTATGAGTTGCCGAAAGGAAAAGCTAACTTTGAAGCAGCTGGTCTACCATTGGTTACTTTGACGAATTATTCTGTACTGATCGAATTTGCTTTAGAAAACAAAACCATCGACGAAACAGAATTAGCTTTACTAAAAGAATGGAAAAAAGACCCTGAGAACTGGGTGACCGATTAATTAGAACAAAGGGCGAAAAACAATTGTTGTTTCAGCCCTTTTTCTATTTGTGGAACAGCCAACTCTTGATGATACATAGCGAAAACTATTCTTTTATAAATGAAAACCTCTAAAGATAATAAGCTGAAAATTTGCGAATTCAAGTTATTTAATGATAACATTATCGGAAAAGTCATCTCAAGGAGGAGGAATCTTTATGGGATTGAATGAATTTATTTTAGGGCTAAATAACTTAGAAAGAATCACACGGGCGCCAGGTTTCTTCAAACATACTGAACATACCGTCGCGGCTCATTCGTATCGTGTGGCTTCGATCGCGCAAGTTTTAGGGGATATCGAAGAACTCCATGGGCAACCAATCGATTGGAAACTCTTGTATGAAAAAGCGCTGAATCATGATTACACTGAACGTTTTATCGGCGACATCAAAACACCGGTAAAATATGCAAGTAAAGAGTTGCGGGGGATGCTACAGACCGTCGAAGAAAAAATGACGGATGAGTTCATCAATCAAGAAATTCCTGAAGCTTTACAAGACGTCTATCGTCGCCGCTTGTTCGAAGGAAAGGACGATACGGTCGAAGGCGAATTATTAGCAGTTTCAGATAAAATCGATTTGTTGTATGAATCATTTGATGAGATCAGTAAAAACAATCCGGAAAAAGTTTATAAAGAGATGTTTATTGAGGCAGTCACAACGATCAAAGGCTTTGATCATCGACCGTCCGTCCAATATTTTTTCAAGGAGATCTTTCCGGAGTTGCTCAATCAAGAATTCTATGGAAAAGAGGATTTCTTAGCAGCTGTGTCAAACATTGTCAAAAAAGAAAAAGAATAGTCGAAGTGCCGTGTAGGTAACTGATTCAGGAGGAATTTTAGTTGAAGAAGAATATGGATGTTGAGTGGGGTTATTCTGGTGAAAGAGGACCGGAACATTGGGCAGAATTGTGCGATTGGTTTGCAAAAGGAGCCGAGTTCGAGTGGCAATCGCCCATTCCTCTAGTTACATGTGAAGAAAGCAGTGACACGAAAGAAACTCTGTCTTTTCACTATCAGAAGCAACGCTTCACGGATAAGGAGTTCAAGAACACGATCCATCTTGTGCCATACGATCAAATCAGTTACGTTCTTTTCAACGAAGAGAAATACTATTTGACCGACATCCATTTTCACATGCCGTCAGAACACGTCATCAATGGGAAACAAGAAGATATCGAGTTTCACTTTGTCCATACGAACGAACGACAAGAAAACTTAGTGGTTGGTGCGATGTACCATCTATCAAATGATGAGGGTTGGTTGTACGATCGCCAAAATGGCGACAAATGGGATCTCGATGCCCATGAGCATTGGACCGATGCCTCTGTCTTTTTCCCTGAGCAGAAAAGTCATTATCATTATGTAGGATCACTTACGACGCCACCAACGAGTGGACCGATCCAATGGTTCGTCATGGATCAGGTCGGTCAATTGAATCGTGATTTTTTGATCCCGTTCAAAGGACAATATGCGCAACCGAATAATCGTCCATTACAACCAGTAAAGGAACGAAAAATTTATTATTACAAGGGGACGAAATGAACATCCAACAATTGAAATATGTCACTGCGGTAGCGAATAATGGAAGTTTTCGAGAAGCAGCAAAAAAATTGTTTGTTTCTCAACCAAGCCTTTCTGCAGCCATCAAAGAATTGGAAAACGAATTGAGTATCACTTTATTTACCCGCACGAATCGAGGCGCCTATCTAACAGAAGAAGGCCAAGCCTTTTTAAAGCGGGCGGAACGTATTTTAGTACAATTAGATTCTTTGGAAAACTATTACCTGAAAAGTGAAAAACGAGAAAGCTTTTCGATTGCTTCACAACACTATGATTTTTTAGGGCCATTGACTGCGCAACTGATCGAGACGTTCAAAGCAGAAGTAAAACAGTTTCGCATCATGGAAACGACGACAGCAAACGTGATCGAAGAAGTCCAACAGCAGCAAAGCGAGTTAGGTATCCTTTATATGAATGACCATAATCGCACAGGGATCAAGCGTTACTTAGAACAAGGGGAATTAGTCGCTCAGTCTTTAGGGACATTTAAGACCCATATCTTTTTGAGACAGCGCCATCCACTTGCCCAACACGAAGAAATAAAGGTAGAAGAGCTAGCAGCATTTCCGCAAGTTCGGTTTACGCAAGATGGTAATAATTTTCCTTACTTTTATGAAGATCTAATTGAGATCCCTGAACAAGAATCGGTGATCTATACGAGTGATCGTGGCACATTGATGAACATTGTGTTAGAAACAGATGCCTATGCTTCAGGCTCTGGCATCGTGATCGGGGAGATCAAAGAATATTTACGCTTGATTCCATTAGCTGATAGCCCGATCAATGAGTTATATGTCATTTATTCGGGAAAACAGCCATTAAGTGATATCGGCAAGAAATTCATCACAAGTATCCAGCGTGTGATGAAACAAATGAAGTAAGCTGTAAAAAAATCAAATAAACGTCTCAATAGATACTGTTGAGTAAAAAGATAAGCCGGAATATCAAAAATGGTTGATTTTCAGGCTTATTTTTTTTGTGCTTGATTTGAAGCTGATTAAATTGTTGTAGTAGTGTACATAATGACATGTCGCAGAAAATATGTTCCATACTGGAATTAGCAAATCGTTGGGTATATGCCCATTGATTTGTAGAAAATAATAAAGGAGAATCAAAAAATATGAAAAAAGCAACAAAGGTGATGTTGGGTGTTGTTGGAGCGGCGAGTTTAGGCTTATTTACAGGAGAACCTATTGTCCAAGCCGATGAGTTGCTTCCGCAAATCGGCGAAGGGTATTTAAAATCGGTCAATCAAAGTACGATCGATCGCATGAGTACGATGTCTTATGCGTTATCTTTCCAAATGTATCAATGGGGGGACATTGGTGTAAATGAAAGACTTACTGGAGATGAATACAATCCAAGAAATGTGTCTAGCCAAGCTTATTCGGTAGGTGTCAATAGTGATATGGGCACCAGACAAAGATCAAGAACTGTAAACACAAGTGTATTCCACAATAGTACGAACCAGAATCAAACCTTTACGACACCTTCGTACTCGGAGACTTATACGGACTCAACAACAACTTCGACCACGCAATCTGCTGGGGTATCAACATCGACTAGTACAGAGATCCGTGTACCAATGTTTGGTTCTGCAACCATGGGTGTCGAATTGAATTACAACTTTAGTTCAACGACTTCACAGACACGAGAGGTCCAAAAAAATTGGACAGTTCCTGGTCAAGCAATCAATGTAAGACCTGGGCATACCGTGGAAGTCAATTGGGTATTTTATACTGGAGAAGCCACAGGATCAGTTAACTTAGAGCAACAGATCCGAGCAGATATCCCATACAAAAAAGATTCTGTTGGCCGCATCCATACATATGGTGTAGGAACTGTCGTTGGAGATCGCCAAGTACTTTCTGATAGTTATTGGAATCGTTACATTTCTGAAAGCCGGAACAATTGGAAACAAGTTAACGCCAATGTAGCAGGTCGTAGGATAGGCGGAGGAACGTATCGTGTCGATTATGGTTCTGGATTTGTTTTAGAAGCCTTTGACCGTACAACTGGAACAAAAGAAATCATTGCGACAGGCTACCAATTTTAATTGAACATAGTTTTATGAAACATAAAAGAAACCGATCGTCAGAAGTAATAACTTCTTGACGGTCGGTTTTTTTCAGCAAAAATCATCCTTTTTTCATTGCTTGGATTTTTTCTTCTTCGGGTGTAACGATGATCGTTTTTTGGTTTTCGTAAATCACATATCCAGGTTTTGCGCCATTCGGTTTGCGGATATGTTTGACTTGCACTAGATCCACAGGCACCTGTGCAGAGTGGCGATATTTTGAGTAATACGCAGCTAGTTCCGCAGCTTCCGTAATGGTTACATCAGAAGGTTGATCACTCTTGATGATCACGTGAGACCCTGGAATGTTTTGCGCGTGCAACCAGTGATCTGTTTTTCTTGCAGTCTTCATGGTTAATTGATCGTTTTGCAGATTGTTTTTACCAACTAAGATCTCGGTGCCGTCAGAAGAGAAGTAGCGATCAGGTTGTGAAGGTTTTGCTTTCTTTTGTTTTTTACTTGTTTTCTTTTTCAAGTAGCCTTCTGCTAATAGCTCTTCTTTGATCACTTCAATATCCATTGGTCCAGCAATCTCTAATTGTGAAAGGACAGATTCAAGATATTGGATCTCGCTTTTCGCTTCTTCGATTTGTTTGCCGATCAATTTGACCGCATTTTTAAGTTTCTGGTAGCGATGGAAGTACTTTTGCGCATTCTGATTAGGTGTTAAGGCGGGATCAAGAGCAATCCGGATTGGTTGGTTCTCTTCATAATAGTTCGCCAATGTCACTTCAGTCGCGCCACGAGGAACTTGAGTCATAAAAGTTGTCAATAGTTCGCCATCACGACGAAATTCCTCCGCATTTTCAGAATCAAGCAAGGTCTGTTCGCGCTTTTTCAATTTATTGCGATTACGTTTCAGTTCATTTTCGATTTTACGGATCAGTTCGCCGCCTTGTTGTTTCGCTCGGTCTTTTTCCGCTTTTTCTTGGTAAAACGCATCTAACAACGCGCTTAATGTTTCGTATTCTTGCACTGAATCGGCTTGTTTCGCTAATTCTTGATAAGCAATCGGCGTAAAGTATTCTTTTGTACCCACTTCATAGTGTGTGGGTGTAGGTTGATCGATCGCAGTAAAGAATTCTTCCCAAACAGCCATTTTTTCATTCGGACGTTGATTGATCCGTTCGATCAATTCTAATGCAGTGTCATGGCCCAATCCTTGAAATGCTTGTTGCAGTGCTTTTGCATTTGGCTCGATTTTTGATAAGCGTTCAAATACTTGTTCTTTTGTTGCTTCAAAAGGATCAAGTACCGCTTGTTCAGGTGGTGCGACATATTCGACACCAGGGAGTAACGAACGATACGTGTTTTGTGAGCTGCCGATATGCTTGATCGCGTCTAGGATCTTTTGTGTTTGTTGGTTCACTAAAACGATGGTACTGTGTCGTCCCATCAATTCAACGATCAAAACAATATTTTGTAAGTCGCCTAGTTCATCTCGTTTTGAAAAATGGAAGTGGATCACTCGGTCATTTTTGATTTGCTTGATATTTTCTAAAATCGCACCATCTAAATGTTTACGCAACATCATCACGAAGTTCGGCGGATTTTCTGGATTTTGATAATCGATCTCTGTGATCTGGACACGGGCATAGCTTGGATGAGCAGATAACAACAATCGGTGGTTCTTTCCACGAGAACGAATCACCAAAATGATTTCATTTTCATACGGTTGGTGGATCTTTGAGACCCGACCAGATAATAGTGTTTCGCGCAATTCATGGATCATTGCATGGGTAAATACACCATCAAAGGACATGATTCATTCCTCATTTCTATTCATAAGTACACTTATTATAACGAAAAAAGAGAGGAAAGACCAATGGACCGGATGATTTCTTCTGTAAAAGAGAGATTAAAGAAAGAATTTACATGAAAAACTAGTGTTTTATTTCGTTCTTTCGCTTGATTTTAGGTATAATTAAAGAAAGAACAGGTGGGGGAAAAGAAGATGCAGCGATTGATGGTAGAGATAAAGGATAAAATCATACTAAGCTACACGAATTTATCAGAGGATTTTGAACAACATCCTCAAAAATATTTCAGACGGATCGGTCTTCTTCTGAGCTGTTCATTTTTGTTGACGGCTGCAATGTTTTTTTTGCCAAGTAAAATCAAAGAAGCACAGGTGGATACATTGATCTATTCCTCGATCCATTCCGAAAAGCTACAGCCTTTGCCATTTTCTTCCGCGCATCAAGAGATCACTGATAGTCGAGCCATCTCTGTCATGTTTAGTCTGCCGAAGGGTGAGCTTTACAAGCAAGTGGTGGATATATTTGAAGACCCGCAACAAAGCAGTGAGTTGAACCGGACGATTTTCTTCTATCCGCTCGTTTATGATACCCCAGAATTAGAACAACGTTATGGGATCGAAAAAGACAAAGTCACTATTATTTTCTTTGATGGCGGAGAAGAAAGAAATCGCTTAGTCCTCTCTGATGAAAATAAAGAAGAGCTTGAAAGAACTCTAGTTCCTGCACTGAATCGATTACCGTTGATCAACATCAAACAACTTGAAAAAGAATTAGCAAACGGCGAACAATCGGAAGAAACAACAGAGAGCACCTTAGAGTAAGTGTAGTGAAATACTTAGTGAAAAATAACAAAAAACCAAAAAAATAAAAAATTAGTTGACGGATAAATAAAATTCGATTAGACTTAGGATAACACTTAAAGGAAAGGATGGTCCAAGATGAACTTATCAATTCAATTTTTATCAGAACATAAAAATAATTGGCGTAACTGGCGTAGATAAGTTGTATCAAGGGCGAACTTTTTCGTAGATACAACTTTTTAGAGTACAACAATGTACGATTCTAAAGTTTGTATCTATGCTGGACAAGAATTTGACGACCGCATAGATGGCTCTATGCGGTTTTTTGTTGGTAAAAGACAATGACCGTACCAGCGGTGATTGTCTTTTTTTGTTCATTCGCTCGAAGTTACACACGTAGCCGATCTATTTAAAAAAATACATAACAAAAAGGGGAAATAAAAATGAAAAATAAACGATTGATCACAGTGATCGCACTGATACTTGTCTACTTGACCGGTACATTTATCTACGAAACAATCAAGGATCAACCACCTGTTGAAGGAAATCGAACGGATGATAAAAAAGTGGTTGGGGTTTTACAGTTCGTTAGTCATCCTGCTTTAGATGAAATCTATCGAGGGATCAAAGATGGATTAAAAGAATCAGGTTTGGAAGAAGGACGAAACCTAGAAATCAATTTCCAAAATGGTCAAGCCGACCAAAGTAAATTAGCTACCATGAGCCAGCAATTAGTCCAAAACAACCCAGACGTTCTCGTAGGTATTGCGACGCCAGCAGCACAAGCCATCGCAAACACTACAAAGGATATTCCACTTGTCTTAGGAGCAGTGACTGATCCTGTAGGGGCAGGGTTAGTACAAAGTTTAGAAGCGCCAGGGGGCAACATTACAGGAGTGTCCGATCAACCGCCGGTGGAAGCGCAGATCCAATTAGCGACAGAACTATTACCAGAAGCAAAAACAGTCGGGATTCTATATGCATCATCAGAAGACAATTCACGTTATCAAGTCAGCCAAGCAGAAGAAGCGGCAAAAGCTAAAGGACTGACACCAGTGAAGTATGCCGTCCCTTCAACGAATGAAATTGCACAAACCGTTCAAGTCATGAGCCAATCAGTTGATTTTATCTATGTTCCTTTAGATAACACGATTGCTAACGCGATGCAAACGGTCATCAAAGAAGCAAATAAAGCAGATATCCCAGTAATTCCTTCTGTCGATACGATGGTCGAACAAGGCGGGTTAGCAACAATCGGGATCAATCAATACGAATTAGGTGTTCAAACAGGAAAAATGGCAGCCGCTTTAGCAAATGGGAAAGAACCAGCCACAACCCCTGTCTATGTGTTTGATAAAGGCGATATCATCGTCAATGAAAAACAAGCAGAACTATTAGGCATCACGATTCCTGAATCCATCAAACAAGATGCAAAAGTACTCAAAGAGATCAAGGAGGAAGAACAATGATCGTATCCGCAATTTCACAAGGTATGTTATGGGCCATATTAGGTTTAGGGATTTTTATGACTTACCGCATTTTAGATTTCCCTGATATGACAACAGAAGGTTCATTCCCTCTTGGTGGTGCTGTCTGTGTAACAGCGATCACGCATGGCGTTAGTCCATTATTGGCAACGATTCTAGGTGTTTTAGCCGGAATGGCGGCTGGACTTGTCACAGGTTTACTGTATACAAAAGGAAAGATTCCGGTCATCTTAGCCGGTATCTTAGTGATGTCAGGTTTGAACTCAGTTATCTTGTTCGTGATGCGCACACCCAACCTTTCATTGTTGAATCATCCAGTCTTACAAGATGTGTTCCACGCACTACATTTACCGAATTATTTTGACACTGTCTTATTAGGATTATTATCTCTGGGCTTATTGATCAGCGTGTTGATTTTCTTCTTCAATACAGACTTAGGGCAAGGCTATATTGCTACTGGGGATAATGAGACAATGGCGCGTTCATTAGGAATCAAAACCGACCGTATGAAAATCTTAGGTTTGACTTTATCTAATGGAGTGATTGCTTTATCTGGTGCTCTGATCGCTCAAAACGATGGCTATGCGGATGTCAATAAAGGGATCGGCGTGATCGTGATCGGACTAGCTTCGATCATCATCGGGGAAGTCATTTTCCAGGAGTTGACATTGATCGAGCGTTTACTAGCAATCGTTGTCGGAAGCATCATCTATCAACTATTGATTTTAGCTGTTATCAAATTAGGCTTCGACACGACTTATCTGAAATTATTCTCAGCGATCATCTTAGCGGCTTGCCTGATGATCCCACAAGTAAAACAAGCATTGAAATTAAAAACTGGCTTTGAAAAGGAGGTCTAACGATGACAGCTATCTTAACGATCAAAAATGGTAGAAAAGTAGTCAACAATGGGATGCACGAAGAAAAAGTATTATTGGATGATATCCAATTGACCATCAATGAAGGAGATTTTATCACTGTTCTTGGCGGTAATGGGGCGGGCAAAAGTACTTTGTTCAATACGATTGCCGGAACATTGCAATTAAGTCAAGGTGGGGTCTATTTCAAAGACCAGCCAATTACTAAGTTGTCAGAAGAAGCACGAGCTTTATTTCTATCACGCGTATTCCAAGACCCGAAAATGGGGACTGCACCACGGATGACCGTTGCAGAAAATCTATTGTTAGCTCAAAAACGTGGCGAGAAACGGACGCTTCGTTTGCGTCAATTGAAAACCCAAAAAGAAGCGTTCTATAAAATATGCCAAGAAGTAGGCAATGGATTAGAGCAACATTTGGATACACCTGCTGGCGAATTGTCAGGGGGGCAACGACAAGCGTTAAGTTTATTGATGGCAACGATCAAAGCGCCAGAATTACTCTTGTTAGATGAGCATACCGCAGCGTTAGATCCAAAGACAGCCAAGCTACTAATGGAATTGACCAACCAACGCATCACGGAGCAGAAGTTAACGTGCTTGATGATCACGCACCGTATGGAAGATGCTTTGAAATATGGGAATCGCCTGATCGTCTTACAAAAAGGGCGGATCGTCAAAGACTTAGCAAAAGAAGAAAAACAAGCATTATCCATGAATGATCTCTTACATTTCTTTGAAGAAGTCATCGATTAGTCATTCGAGAACGCTATCTCCGTTTGACAAGTTTGTTTCCTTCAATTTATACTTGTGATAGCAGGTATAATAACAATCAAAATCAACACGATTCATATCAGAAAAAATGATTGATGCCGCTTGTTCCTTCGTAGGTTCTACGAATGGACGCGGCATTTTTAGCGTATTATAGGAGGCGTTCCATGATTTCAGGAAAAACAAGATTAGCAGGGATTTTTGCATCTCCCGTTACCCATAGTTTATCTCCATTGATGCATAATACAGCCTTTCAGGCTCGTTCAATCGATGCTGTTTACTTGGCATTCACAGTCGATCAAACGAATCTGAAAGAAGCGGTCGAAAGCATCCGCACATTCAACATGTTAGGTGTCAATCTTTCCATGCCTAACAAAACAGCTGTTATTCCTTATTTAGACGAATTAAGTCAAGAAGCGCAGTTGATAGGTGCTGTTAATACCATCGTTCAGCGAGACAACCGCTTGATCGGCTATAATACGGATGGCATGGGCTTCATGCGTTCAGTCAACGAAGCGGGTGTAGCGATCAAAAACAAAAAAATAATCATGCTAGGTGCAGGTGGCGCAGCGAAAGCAATCGTTGTTCAAGCGGCACTAGATCAAGCAAAAGAAATCGTCATCTATAAACGGAAAAATGCTACTTTTACGAGTGTCGTTGCGGATTTTGAGAAAGTTGCGGAACAAACCAACTGTCCCATCATCGTCAAAGATTATGCAGATACTGAACAGTTGAAAAAAGATCTTGAAGATACAGACCTTTTGATCAATGGTACCGATATGGGCATGGGCGCAAAAAAAGAGTTGATGCCAATTGATCCTCAGTTTCTCCATAAGAAACTCGCAGTTTTTGATTTGATTTATTCCCCTAAAGAAACACGCTTTCTAAAAGAAGCCAAAGCAATCGGCTGTCTTACACGAAATGGGCTAGGGATGCTGATGTATCAAGGAGCAATTGCCTTTGAGCTTTGGACAGGCGAGACCATGCCGATTGAGGAGATCCAACCTTTACTCGATTCAAAGGAATGAAACATGTGATATCAGGGGATTCGTTAGCTTTTAGTTAAATTTACGACGATCTTACTGTTTTTCATTAAGAAGTATCGTATGATTTTACTGAGTTGAACAAAGGGAGGAAATCAAATGAGTCGGATGGATCGCTATCAGAACATCCATAAAAAAGCAAAACCAATCAAAGAAAAGTCATCGCCGCTATCTTGGCGACGCGCAAGTAAGAAACAAGCTGAGCCTGAAGAGGAAGCAATCCCTTCTTATGAACAAACTTATGAAGAACGTCCTAGGGATTCTCGAAACTCAACGCCTTACGAAGAACAGGTCCATTCGGGACAACAACCCCAGAAAAAAGGACTCTTTAAAGAGAAACAGCCCAAAGGTCCACGCAAGAAGCGGTCTTGGTGGAAAATCATAGTAGGGATCTTATTATTTTTATTGGTCTTTTCACTGATTTCATTTTTCGTCGGCAAGTTCGTGGCTGAAAATGATCAGTCACTGGAACCAGCGACTTCAGAAACATTCAATGGCGCCCGATCAACAAGTGGCGCACACAACATTTTGATTTTAGGTAGTGATACAAGGGGTGAAGATGCGGGACGAGCAGATACGATCATGGTTCTCCAATTAGACGGACCTGCGCGTAAACCTAAATTGATCTCATTCATGCGGGATAGCTTCGTGACGATCCCAGGGGTCGGAGACAATAAAATCAATGCAGCTTATGCTTATGGTGGCGCTGAGTTGGTCCGACAAACCTTGTTAGAGAACTTTGGGCTGAACTGTCAATACTATATGAAAGTCGATTTCAAATCATTTGAAAAAGTGATCGATGCCATGTTCATGAATGGCGTGTCGATCGATGCTGAAAAAGACTTGAATCTAGACGGTGTTGATATCGCTAAAGGCAAACAACGAATGGACGGTCATGTGCTGTTGCAATATGCGCGTTTCCGGATGGATGAAGAAGGCGACTTCGGTCGTGTTCGCAGACAGCAACAAGTAATGGATGCGATTTTTGGACAACTAAAAAATCCATTGAACTTGATCCGTGCGCCATATGCTGCCGGAAAAGCAATCGGTTATACATCCACCGATGTACCGATGACTTTTTTAGTCAGAAATAGTTTCTCTATCTTACGTGGTGCTGGCGGAATCGACCGTTTAAGCGTCCCAGCGGATAATACTTGGAGCTACGGACAAAGCGATTATGCGGGTAGTATCCTCGTATTAGATAAACAAATGAACCGTGAAAAGATCGAACAATTTTTGAGTAAATGATCGTTGATGTTTTTTTAAAAGGCTTTTCTGGAGGTGATAACTTCTGGAAAAGCTTTTTTTGTGTGGATGTTTTGATTGCTATATAGTGTTTCTTTTTCTAATAGCTCCATTTTATCCTCCTCGCAAAAATCCACTTATTATTCAGATTGAATTTATTAACAATTTACATCTTTTATGAGCTTATTTTTTTACTTTTATTTCTTAAAAAATAAATTTTTGTTTCGTAGATATGACTTTATAAAAAAACAAGATAAATAAATCGGGGTAACTTGTCGATTTCTTTATCATGCGATAATATAAACTTATCAAGATGGTTATTTTTCTTAAATGCATATAAAATAACGATTTAAAAAATTTGGGTTTTCTTTTTAATTTTTTAGAGGTTTGGAGGATGATCATGAAATTTAAGCATAAGTTTGGTGATCCAAAGATAAATAGGTCTTTTTGTAAAGTATAGGAATTATACTCATTAAGTACATACATCATTATTTAGAAGAGGAAAAGACATGGAATTATTGGTAAAAGAAACATTAGCATTAGGGGAAAAAAGGGATATACTTTTTCCGTATTACGTCGGGTATACGTTCTTTAAGGAAAGTGATTACCAAGGAAAGGTCACCCACAAAGAGGCAATCTTAGCCTACCTAAACTATTTAAGTCGTTTGGCAAAAACAAATCTTTGGTCATCAAAAAAACGCGAAGAAACAGGAAAACCTGTTGACTGTGAAATGTATGTAGCGAAATTTCGTGAACTGAATTCTGATTCAATTACTTACACAGCAATTGATCCTACTACGTTAAACTTAGATGGCTACCCCATTGAAGTCAACGAAGAGATGATGGAAGGTACTGAACTTACTGCGGAAGAATTGTTTATGGATGGTGGGGTATATGAGGAAGCTTTTTTTAATGAATTTCATGGTACAAAGTTATCTAAGAAAGAATTTAATCTGGTAAATGAACGTTTCTTTCCTTTAAAAGATAAATTGATCATCTATTCATGGAATACAGAGTTTACAAATTATTTCAATTATGCGCGTGTGGGCTGGGGCGCCTATCTTTGGAGTGTTTATGATCCTAGAACCCAAATCTTTACGATCATCGAGATTTTTTTAGCAGAACAGGGGTAAGAGGATAACAAACCTATAAGTAGGTTAAACAATTGAATCATTAATCATGTGAATGAGGAGGACAGAATGAAGTTATTAAAAGAAGATACGTATCAATTTAAACAAAAACTTTATTTAAGAAAATTTCCAGTCGCTGGTCTTTTACTCGATTATGTATTTTTTGAAGAAACTGTTTATCGTGGATATTCCAGTCATCGTAAAGCCGCCCTTGAATTTATCAAAGTAATGAATGAAAAAAGAAATATTCCAGGTCTTCTATATACAGATTTGCATTATTTCGATCACTTACCCGTAGTATGTAGCCCAATTAGATTGAGTTATGCCGTAAATCCAGAGTTAATGTATGGAAAACAGATAAAGACAGATGTTTTCTTTTCTGTTGAAAAAGCAGCTTCTGGAAGCTATTTAAATTGGTATGCCCAGACATTTCTTTATCCGCCATATTCATATAGTGGGAACGAAGAAGATTTTATTTCCTTGAATAAATTATTATTCCCTAAGAAAAGTGCGTTAATCATTTATGCTTGGAATAACAATTGGTCGAATTACTTTTCTGCTGGGAGAGAATGGATGGATGCCTTTCTTTGGACGATTTACGATACTGCATCGAATAAGTTGACGGTCATAGGGTCTTCTATGACAGATTGAGTTTAATTAAGATTTTTAAACTTCGAGGAGGCAAAGACATGGAATTATTGGTAAAAGAAACATTAGAATTAAGAAAAAAAAGGGATATACTTTTTCCGTATTACGTTGGTTATACGTTCTTTAAGGAAAGTGATTACCAAGGAAAAATCACCCATAAAGAGGCAATCTTAGCCTACCTAAATTATTTAAGTCGTTTAGCAAAAACAAATCTTTGGTCATCAAAAAAAAGCAAAGAAACTGGAAAATATGTTACCCGTGAAATGTATGTAGCGAAATTTCGTGAACTGAATTCGGATTCAATTACTTACACAGCAATTGATCCTACTACGTTAAACTTAGATGGCTACCCCATTGAAGTCAACGAAGAGATGATGGAAGGCACAGAACTTACTGCGGAAGATTTATTTATGGAAGGTGGGGTATATGAGGAAGCTTTTTTTAATGAATTTCATGGTACAAAGTTATCTAAGACAGACTTTAATCTGGTAAATGAACGGTTCTTTCCTTCAAAAGACAAATTAATCATCTATTCATGGAATACAGAGTTTACAAATTACTTCAACTATGCGCGTGTGGGCTGGGGTGCCTATCTTTGGAGTATTTATGATTCTAGAACCCAAATCTTTACGATTATCAGTATTTATTTAGCAGAACCGGCGTAAGAGAATACCAAATCTATAAGTAGGTTAAACAATTGAATCATTAATAATGTAAATATAAATAAAAAAAAGAAAGTACTTTTTCCTTTAGTAAAAGTAAATAATTGGGTAATAAAAAACATAGGAAAATCAGAAACTGATCATTATGAAATGTATGCAGAGAAATTTCATTCATCGGATTTTGACTCAATTTTCAGTGCTTGGTGCTTTATTGACTACATAATAGAAAAGAAATCATCACATAAAAGAAAGGAAAGATCAATTTGAAATTATTAGATGAACAAACGTATCGATTCCCTTTGACTATGATGGAGAATAATATCCCAATGAAAAATATCCCGATTCTTTTTCTATTCTTTCATGAGAAAGATTACGAGGAAGATAGCAGTCATCAACAAGCAGCAATTCAGCTTGTTAAGTTTGCGAACCAGAAAAAAAGATATCCTATGATTACTTGGAATAAGCAGGAACATTTAGATAACCGAATACAAGAATATACAATAAATCCTACGCGCATGACCGCTCGACGTTTAAGTCACGAGGTTTTTTTCTCAATTTATCGGGAACCTAAAAGACCGTTTCTTTCAAATTATGCTTATGCATTCTTCCAGATGTCTTCAAACTATCTCGGAAAAGTAGAACATTTTATTCAAATGAACGATATTCTTTTTCCAGATAAGGAACAACTGATTATTTATGAGTGGAATAATACTTGGTCAGATTATTTTCATTATGGCAGACAGCATAGAGGGGCTTTTATATGGACGATCTATGATCCTAAAAGAAATAAGTTTACGGTGATCAATGCAAGCATTTTATGAGATTAGGAGAAAAATATAATATGGAGTTTTTACTACAGGAAACAGAAGTATTGAGCCAAAAATTAGAGGAGAAAGCATTATTTATAAGACGTTTAAATTTAGACTTTGTCTACTTTAAAGAGAAGAATTATCGAAATGTGGAGAGTCATCAACAAGCAGCGATTGAATTTATAAAGGTGATGAACAAAAAAAGTCTAGGGTACTCATGTGTTCATTCAACAGAATTACATTGTTTTGATGATTTACCTATTTTTATTAAGTCATTGGCTTATCCCTATGCAGTGAACCCAGAGTTGATGTATGCGAAATCAGTATTGCCCCCTGCCTTTTTCTCTACTAAATGTGAGAATGGTAAATATGAATCTTCCTATGCTTATTCCATACTCTCACAGATATATAAACCTCAGCGAGAAGAGATTTTTTTAAAAGCCAATGAGTATCTATTTCCTATGCAAGAGAACCTAATAATCTACCAATGGAACAATGATTGGTCAAATTATTTTTCAATAGGTAGAGAGGAATATGGTGCGTATTTATGGACGATCTATCAGAGGGAAACTGAAAAATTTACGGTGATAGGTGCTTCGATGAGGTACTGAATACTACGTGAAAAATACTATCGAGTACATACAACATTTCTAGAGGAGGGAAAGATGAAATTTTTGGAAAAGGAAACAGATCGATTTGTACTAACTATGGTTGAAAAAAATATCTGGATGAAAGAGCTCGTACTCACTTACGGCTTCTTCCATGAAGAAAATTACAAAGGAGAAGAAAGTCACAAAGAAGCAGCACTTGCCTTTGTGACAGCAATCAATCAAAAGAGAGGACATACAAAAATTGAGTATACGGATAGAGTAGATTTCCCTGTCAATCTGAGAAAAACTTATTCCATCAATCAACTACTGATGCAAGGGTTTATAATCGAAGGGAATGTTTTCTTTTCTACAGCCTATGATTCGGACAAGAAATATACTTCCGATTATGCCACTGCTTTCTTTAAATTATCTTCATCTTATAAAGGAGAGGAGAAAGATTTTATTCAATTGAACAATCATATCTTTGGAAATAGAGCCAAACTGATTATTTATCAATGGAACAATACTTGGTCAGATTATTTTTCTTACATAAAGAAGATGAGTGGAGCTGCTTACTTATGGACAGTTTACGATGAAGAAAGTAAGAAGTTCACAGTTTTAGGAACTTGAGAAAGAAGGAGGTCGATCATGAGATTATTGAGTAAAGAAACATTCGAGTTTAAACAAAATGCCCACAAGAGAAACATTCCAGTGCAGGGTCTTTTGATAGATTATGTTTTTTTTGAAGAGACTGAGTATAAAGGACGCTCTAATCATCGAAAAGTAGCACTTGAATTTATTAAAGTGATGAATGAAAAAAGGAATGTGCCGGGAATTTACTATACTGAATTACTTTATTTTGATTGTTTACCTAGATATGGCAATCAACTCCAGTATAGATATGCAGTGAATCCAGCCTTAATGTATGGGAAACTCTCAACGATCGAGGAGTTAATATCAATAGACAACAAAAGTGCAGGTGGTTATCAATCTATGTATACCTTTCTTTTTCTTCATCCTCCGTATAGTTATGGTGGTAAAAAAAACCACTTTATACAACTTAATGATTGGTTGTTTCCTGATAAAAAAATGCTAACGGTGTATGAATGGAACAGCGAATGGTCAAATTACTTTTCTTTTGGAAGAGAATTATATGATGGGTTTTTATGGACGATTTATGACAAAGCGCAACATAAATTTACAGTGATCGGAATTTCAATAGCTGATTGAATGACACAATTGATCAAGTATAATAATATGCAACTGAAAGTCATGTGATGACTCTCAGTTGCATATGTAAATAAGTGAAGAAAAAGCATTTTTTCAAATTCGGGTTCATCACTAAGGATTCAAAAATACACTGATTACTGTAAATCGTTTTCTTTTTTCATCGTAAATACTCCATAAATATGCTCCGTAACAATCACGCGCACGATTAAAGCGATTAGAAAAGGATGTATCCCACGCGTAGATTTTTAAATGCTCTCTTTCAGGAAAGAATCGTTGATTAAGCACTAAAAAATGTTCTTTACTCACTGTAGTTGTTTGAGTTTCATGGAAAAAGGCTTTTTCATAGGCTCCTCTATTTTTAAATAGACTATCGGGTTTGATTTCTTCTGCCTTCATCATTTTTTTATTTACATAAATTGGGTAGGTTTCCCAACCTAAGTAATCAGGATCTCGCTTGATATAGATGAGTGGGTTAGCTTTAATTGAACAAAAATATTCGTTAAATTGTTCTATGGTTGTAGGCTTCCCGGTTTTTTCTCTTTGGTCGAATGCCCAATGATTACATTGTACAATTCGATTCGAAAATTCTAGATATCCTAGAATGGCTTGTTGGTGACTGTGAATTCCTTGATTATTATTTTCAATAAAGAAGGCATAATTAACGTAAATTGGTATATTTTCACCACTCCAATCCCAACATGCTAGTGTTTCTTTTTCTAATAGTTCCATTTTATCCTCCTCGCAAAAATCCACTTATTATTCAGATTGAATTTCTTAACAATTTTACATTTTTTATGAGCTTATTTTTTTACTTTTATTTCTTAAAAAATAAATTTTTGTTTCGAAGATATGACTTTATAAAAAAACAAGATAAATAAATCGGGGAAACTTGTAGATTTATTTATCATGCGATAATATAAACTTATCAAGATGGTTATTCTACTTAAATATATATAAAATAACTATTTAAAAAAATCTTAGGTTTTCTTTTTAATTTTTTAGAGGTTCGGAGGATGATTATGAAATTTAAGTATACGTTTGGTGATCCAAAGATAAATAGGTCTTTTTGTAAAGTATACGAATTATACTTATTGAGTACATACAACATTTCTAAAGGAGGTAAGGATGAAATTTTTAGAAAAGGAGACTAACCGATTTGTACTGACCATGGTTGAAAAAAACATTTGGATGAAAGATTTAGCGATCAACTATGCGTTTTTTCAAGAAAAGAATAATCAAGGATACGAAAGTCACAAAAAAGCAGCTTTGGCATTTGTTACGTTCCTCAATCAAAGAAGAGGACATGATCAAATTGAGTATACGAATAAACTTGAATTTCCAGTCAATATATTCGCAACCTATTCCATAAACTTCAATTTAATGGAAGCAACAAGAATTCCAGTCGATACTTTTTTTTCTACACATAGCGACTTAGAAGGTCATTATATTTCAGATTATGCCTACGCTTTTTTTAAAATTCCTTTTTTTTATAGAGGAAGTAAGAAAGATTTCATTGAACTGAACAATTACTTGTTTTCCGAGAAGGAAACATTAGTCATTTATCAATGGAACAACACGTGGTCAGATTATTTCGCTTATGGAAAACATTCCGGAAAAGGAGCGTACCTTTGGACGATTTATGATCCAACAAGAAAAAGATTTACGGTATGTGGGGCATCAATATTGAGTTGAATGAGGAGGACAGAATGAAGTTATTAAAAGAAGATACGTATCAATTTAAACAAAAACTCTATTTAAGAAAATTTCCAATCAATGGACTTTTACTCGATTATGTATTTTTTGAAGAAACAGGTTATCGTGGATACTCCAGTCATCGCAAAGCCGCTCTTGAATTTATCAAAGTAATGAATGAAAAAAGAAATATTCCAGGTCTTCTATATACAGATTTACATTATTTTGATCACTTACCCATACGATGTAGCCCAATTAAGTTGAGTTATGCCGTAAATCCAGAGTTAATGTATGGTAAACAGATGAAGACAGATGTTTTCTTTTCTGTTGAAAAAACAGCTTCTGGAAGCTATTTAAATTGGTATGCACAAACATTTCTTTTCCCACCATATTCATATAGTGGGAACGAAGAAGATTTTATTTCCTTGAATAAATTATTATTCCCTAAGAAAAGTGCGTTGATCATTTATGCTTGGAATAACAATTGGTCGAATTACTTTTCTCCTGGGAGAGAATGGATGGATGCCTTTCTTTGGACGATTTACGATACTGCATCGAATAAACTGACTGTCATAGGATCTTCTATGACAGATTGATTTTAATATTTAAAAAGCACCAATTAAATTTGTAAATCGTCCAATTTAATTGGTGCTTTTTCTACATTAATTATTTAAGAGATTCTATATAGGGATGAGATGTCTTAACATAAAAGTTCCTATTATTTTTTATAAATTTACTTTTCTTTTGGAAACTTACATAACCTTCGTCAATTTGATTATGCTCAATGATTCCTATATTATCTATTTCTTGAAACCCCCAGCCTAAATTTGGCGATAAATTATCTATAGATGTATAAGTTATCATATTATGATTGGGAATGTCATTTATTTTGCCGAGATCTTTATATTTTGAACGATCTTTTTTTCCTGGAATATATCCTTGAGCTCTGGCTGTGGAGAGTCCATAGTTAATTGTTATTATTGCTCCTGAAATATCATGGTAAGTACTCGCCGATTCTAGACCATCCTCAATGAT
The DNA here is from genome assembly GCF_002947535.1 of Enterococcus mundtii. Lineage (GTDB taxonomy): Bacteria > Bacillota > Bacilli > Lactobacillales > Enterococcaceae > Enterococcus_B > Enterococcus_B mundtii_B. The sequence continues at coordinate 110,123 of NZ_PUAP01000030.1, read as the reverse complement.
ACGATCCATTAGATATGATTTATCTTTTGCGATGTGCCTACCCATAGTATGACCCTTACTACCACCTAAGGCAAAATATTCGTCATAATATAAATCTAACGGAGTATACCAATAATCATCTTCCTCCTCATCATCTTCTGTTAAGGATTCTATAAGATTTGCAATTATTAATGAGGCCGCTAAACTCCACGTTGTGCCCATAGCTCTTTTAACTAAAATATTTTCTGTGCCATCCTCAACTATATCTCCAGTCTCTTCATCCAACACCCCACGTTTTCTATCAATAGTGATTGAATCATCATTTGGTACTGCCTCATCACTATAAGAAAACTCAATCGCTCCAACTAAATGCGATGGAACTGCTTCCTGGGTTTGAGCATAGATGAAGTTTCCAGCACGATCCAATACGACTGCCGCACCGTATAGTGTCGCGATCATTCCAGAAGGGTCAAAGTCTAATCCATTGTTGTTTGGAGCTAAGGCTTCGCTTAAACTTTGGCTGATTTGGCTGGTTCGTTCATCATATGCGACAGCCATTTCTTGGGCAGTTTCAATAGCTAAGGCTTTAGAAGGTTCATTGACGACCCCGAATTCAAATGGTGTGGTTGCTTGGACGTAGTCGAGCAATTGTTCTTTTGTTGTGATCTCTGTTAAGAGCGTAGAGATGCTCGTATCAAGCTTGACTTGATAGTTAAAAGGTTCTGGGAAATCATAGCCGTAGTAAGAAGAACCGGTGATGTTCAAGATGGCATCATCTGCACCACGAACGGATTCGCCATACTGGATGCTTTCTAAAACGAAAAACTCATTCTGGGAGAGAGAATCGGCTAGTGACGTGTTACGTCCGACCACCGCTGCTTGCTCTCGTAGTGTCCAAGGGATGGTGTAGTTGATGTAGCGACGATAGAGTTCAACACGGTCACTGACGCTGAAAGTAAAGATTCCGTGGTCGCTCTCGCCAGTCAAGTACTCACGCATCAACGCATTGCTTGTTACATCTTGTGCGTAGCGGTTTTGTAAGGCTGCGGAGAAATTGTAGGTATTTGTTGTCGAATCGATTCCAGACATTGCAAAAGCGTTCAGTTCATTTTGAGTGGAGGCACTGCCACCGATCGATTCAAATAAGCCACTGTTTGTTTTCGCTAAATCAGCTGTTGCGACGCCTAAAGAGGCACCGAGCTGATAAAAGCCGACCCCTAGACCAATCCCTAGAAGAGCGGGGGCAAGAACAGCGGAGGCTGCGGTCGACAGTAAGCCAGCGCTAAGTGTACTACCTGATAAACCAGATGCATAAGCAGACATGCTGATTCCATTAAAAACGTTTAAGGCAACTGCTGCATTTTGTGGTTCTGCGGACGAAGGAATCGCTGAGGTGGTATCGATCGGAACGATGGTTTCGTCAGGTTGGGTGATTTCGCCAGCGATCGCTTCTTGGGCGTGGACATCAAGTGGCAAAGTGGCAAAAGGTGCGAGCAACAGACCAACAAGTAATAGGCGATAAAATTTTTTCATTTTTTACTCCTTTTTATCAAATGACTTGAGTGACTACCAACAGTTCAACTACCAAAAACCTCCTTATTTGTGTCGTAGGTTGCTTAATTATATTTTCCAAAATATAACAACAAACTTCAAGTTTATTTAAAATTATAATTATAAAAAAACTCATTTTTTTATATAGTTATTTTCTTTGCAAATAATAATTATATGTTAAGCCTTGCTGTTCTTTTATCAATGTTTATACCCTTATTTAAAAATAACATCATGATAATAATAAAAAGATAAATGTTCTTCTTTAGGTGATTATAGTTATTTTTTTGTAACGCTTTTTTCCATTCAACAAAAACATCTTCAATTTTTTCGCTATTCTTTTTGAAAGCCATTTGGTAAACTGTTAAAGAATTCTTATTTTATCAAGAGGAGGAGGGAAAACATGAAAACAGTGATACTTGCTGAAAAGCCTTCTCAAGCAAAAGCGTATGCGGAAACGTTCAAAAAAAGGAAAAAGCAGGAAGGTTATTTTGAAGTCAGCGATCCACTATTCACAGGTGAAGTAACGATCACTTACGGATTTGGTCATTTAGTGGAAATGGTTCCTCCTGGAGAATATGAAGAACGCTGGGCTAAGTGGTCATTGCCCAACTTGCCGATATTTCCAGATCAGTTCAAATATAAGGTCCCTCCAGAGAAGCGGGCCCAATTTGCGATCGTTAAACGACAATTACAAGCAGCTGATACGATCATTATCGCAACAGATAGTGACCGTGAAGGTGAAGCGATTGCTTGGTCGATCATCCAGCAAGCGAAAGCCTTTACGAAGCAAAAGCAGTACTTACGTTTATGGATCAATTCATTGGAAAAAGAAGCCATCTACCAAGGGTTCAAACAACTGAAACCGGCGGAGCAATTTTATCCAAAATACAAAGAAGCACAAGCACGTCAACATGCGGATTGGCTGATCGGGATGAATGGCAGTCCACTGTATAGTTTGCTGCTGCAACAAAAAGGAATCTCTGGGAGCTTCTCCTTAGGGCGTGTGCAAACACCAACGCTTTATATGATCTACCAGTTACAAGAAGAAATCAGGAAGTTTAAAAAAGAGCCTTATTTCGAAGGAGAAGCGCAGATCAAAAGTCAACATGGGCAGTTTGTCGGTAAAATCGAGCCGAAGCAAACCTTTAAGACTGCGGACGAATTAGTTGCTGCGATAGAGGGAAAAGGTGCGCATTTAGGAAAACAACAAGGAACGATCTTACAAGTAACGAAAAAAGAAAAACAACAAAGTAGTCCACGTTTGTTTTCTTTGTCAAGTTTACAATCGAAAATGAATCAACTGATGAAAGTCAGTGCGAAAGCCACGCTTGATGCTGTCCAAGGGTTGTACGAAAGTAAGTTTTTGAGTTATCCTCGAACAGATTCTTTTTACATTACAGAAAGCGAACACCAGTATCTTGTCCAAAATCTTGATCGCTATAAAGCGTTTTTAGGGATCACAGAGGTAGCGACACCTGAAACATTTCCTAAAAAAAGATATGTGGATTCAAAAAAAGTCCAAGAGCATCATGCGATCATTCCGACAAAAACGATACCGACGAAGGAACGTTTTGCGAAGCTTTCCCGACTAGAACAAGCGATCTATTTGCAGGTGATGCGTACGACTTTAGCAATGTTTGCAGAAAATTATCGCTATGAAGAAACAGTGATCCTTACAGGGGTGGAACGATTGCGTTTAAAAAGTGTCGGGAAACGTCCGATTGCAGAAGGCTGGCAACAAATCTTGACCGTAAAAAGCAAGAAAAAATCAGATGGTCAGCTTTTGCCTAAAGTTAGTGAACAAGAGGTAGTGACTGTTGATCTGAGAAGCCTTGAGAAAGAGACTCAACCACCTAAGCCCTACAATGAGGGAACGCTGATCACTGCGATGAAAACCGCAGGAAAGACCTTAGACGACGATGAAGCGCAAGAGATTCTGAAAGAAGTGGAAGGGATCGGAACGGAAGCTACCCGAGCGAGCATTATTGAAAACTTAAAACAACGGCACTATATCGAAGTTAATAAAAATGATATTCAAGTTACCGCTAAAGGCATCACGTTGTGTAAAGCAGTAGCAGGGGAACCTTTATTGACAAGTGCTGAAATGACGGCACGATGGGAAAGTTATTTGAAAAAAATCGGTGAACGGCAAGGAACGCCGGAAGTCTTTTTAGAAAATATCAAAAAATTTATTCTGCATTTATTAGAAGTCGTCCCCGAACAAGTAAAAACAGTCGACTTGTCTGAAGAGCAAAGCGGCTTGATGGAAATCGAAGTAATGGAGAAGAAGAATGACCAAGTCGGGCGTTGTCCGAAATGTAAAAAAGGCATTGTGATGTTGTATCCAAAAATCGCGACATGTACGAACAAGGAATGTGATTTTAAATTATGGCCTACGATTGCTAAGAAGAAATTGACCAAAACAAATCTTAGAGAGTTACTCTCAAAAGGAAAGACTAGTAAAGTGGTCAAAGGATTCACTGGGAAAAAAGGAAAGTTTGATGCTGTCCTTATTTTGAAAGAAGATTTAACGATCGGCTTTTCATTTCTTTGGATGGAAAAACAAGAGTAGGTATATATATTCCGAAAAGTCAAAATACCTAAACCAAAAAATACTAAAGTAATCATTATTAGAGGAGTACTTGTACGTGAAAAAAATCAATTCGCTTTTGAATTATGCAATGGGGTTGTTAACGGTGGTTGCGCTATATCAAGCGGTCATCGCATATCCAGAATATGGAACCAAATTATTAGCTATTACAAAACATCCGACTGGCTACTCACCGACGGTCATTTTGACAACTTTGACCGCAGCAGCCAAGAGCGGCACTTACTTGTTGCATACAACGAGTAGTCTACTGAAAAGAAAGAAACAACGGAAACAGTTGCTTTTCGTATTAGCTGCGGCGGGTGTTGTTTATTTCTTACCGGTGATTACGCAATTTATTCAACAGTTCATATAAATAGATAAAAAAAGACGACGATAAGAGAAAAATTTCCTTATTCGCCGTCTTTTTTCAATTCTTTGATATACCAAGCGTCCATTGTGGAGTGTTCAGAACCTGCTAGTGGATCAGCTATCAAGTGAAAGCCGAACTTTTCATATAGTTTACAAGCAGGCTTTAATAAATGCATCGTTTCTAAATAGCATTGACGGTAATGTTGAGTGGCATAAGACAATGCTGTTTCTATCAATTGGTTGGCAATTCCTAAACCTTTTGCTGCTGGGGCTAAGTACAATTTTTGTAATTCACATATCTGCTTTTGCTCGTCGAAAGGTGCGATTCCGATTCCGCCAACTACTTTATTTTCTAGTTCCACCACCCAATAAGTGGCACAGGGGAGAGCATGGTAGTAGTCTGTTAAATGGTCTAATTGTGGGTCGAAGTAGGCAGTTCCTTCAATCGCTAAATCGAGTGATTCTAGGGAAGTTTGAATAATTTCTTTGATGATTGGGTCGTCTTGTGGTTTGATTTCTCGTATCAGCATCGGATAACGCTCCTTTTCTATCGTGTTTATTTATCGTAATACAAATGAACGGAAGGGTCAATTTACTTTGTACTCAGAGGAACATTCTTTTATCAACTTCTCTCTTGACCCATTGCTTGAACTGTGAAATAATAACTTCATAAAAAAATTATGACTTAAGAGCGTTCGCCGGAACGATCTTGTAGGAGTCAGACAAACGAACCGTAGGCTTTAATGGTTCGTTTGCCTGGCTCCTTTTTGTTTTGGGAGGGAATTGGCAGAATGAAAATAGAAAACTTACAGACAGATAGACAAAAAGGATTAACGGAACAAGAAGCAAACGATCGATTAGAATACTACGGTTTGAACTCGATTGACACTCAGTCAACTAAATCTTTTATTGCTTATCTCAAAGAAGCAATGAAAGATATCACGATTTTGATTTTACTTGTTGCCACAGGACTATCTACGTTTATTGCTTATCAAACACATCCGGATGATTTTACAGAACCAATCGTTATCTTTTCGATCGTCCTATTAAATCTTTATTTGTCGATACGTCAACAAAAAAGTGCGGAAAAATCAATGGATCAACTGAAAACAATGAGTGCACCTACTAGTCATGTCTTGAGAGAAGGTTCCATCAAAGAAATCAACAGCTCAGAGATCGTTCCTGGGGATATCGTCCATCTCAAATTGGGTGATCGTGTCCCTGCTGACGCGAAAGTAATTACAAGTACTAATTTCTTTGTTGACGAATCATTTTTGACTGGAGAAAGTGAACCGAGTGAAAAAGACGCTTCTTATCAACCTACTGATAATGAAGGATTGAGTGATCGTAAAGATCTAGTATTTTCTGGTGCATTAGTCGTGACAGGTAAAGCGACAGTCTTAGTAGAAAAAACTGGCAATGCTACAGAAATCGGAAAAATCTCTCATTTGATCACGAATGAAGGAACGCATGTCGCACCACTGCAAGTCAAAATGCAAAAACTGGGTAAAGTGCTAGGGATAGTCGCGATCACTGCTGGTTTCTTGGCAATTGTAATTGGTTTAGTAAAAGGTTTGAGCCTAGAATCAAGTATCATGACTGCAATTTCAATGGCCGTTGCAGCAATACCAGAAGTATTACCGGTTGTCGTAACCATCTCTTTAGCTGTGGGAATGGGGAATATGGCAATTAAGAAAACCATTGTTCGGACACCTTCAACTGTTGAAACAGTAGGCGGCGTCTCTGTGATTTGTTCAGATAAAACGGGTACGATCACTGAAAATAAAATGACGTTGAAAAAAATCGTTCCTCTAACAGAATTACCTACTCTTATAGACTTCACTAAAGACAAGGAAAAAAATCTACTTTTACTGTTTTATCTTGCGAGTGGTTTTTCTGAGAACGAAGGAGGGAGCAATCCAACGGAATTAGCGATTCAAAAAGCTGTAAAAGATCGATTTTCGGAGAAAGAATTACAGGAATCTCTTTATGATTTGAAAAAAATCAAAGAATTGCCCTTTGATTCAAAAAGAAAACGTATGACTGTCGTCTATCGTATGGGTCAAGAATATTTTTCAGTCACAAAAGGAGCATTCGATCGATTACATTTGGTGAATCCAAGCGAACGTTACCAAGCGGAACATGATCAACTTGCTGATCAAGCGTACCGTGTATTAGGAGTAGCGTACAAGGTATTCCAGCAACCGATTGAAGAATTATCAGAGGAAGAACTAGAGGAGGAGTTGTCATTTGCCGGCTTTATCGGCATTATCGATCCAGCGAGGAAAGAAGCAGCAAAGGCAGTGGAAGTAGCCAAAAAAGCAGGAATCAAAACTGTTATGATCACTGGCGATCATTTATTAACAGCTTCACGTATTGCTAAAGAAGTAGGGATAATGGGAGAAGGAGACCAGGCAATGACAGGGGCGGAACTGAAAAGAATGGGTGACAAACAGTTAGCCGAAACTATCGATAGGTATCGAGTGTTTGCTCGAACGTCACCTGAGGACAAGATACGAATCGTTAAAGCTTTTCAACAAAATGACGAAATTGTCGCCATGACAGGGGACGGAGTGAACGACGCTCCGGCATTAGAAGCAGCGGACGTCGGCATTGCTATGGGGAGTGGAACGGAAGTGGCGAAGGAAGCTTCTGATATGGTTTTAGTAGACGATCATTTTGCAACGATCGTCCAAGCGGTAGAAGAGGGGCGAAGAGTGTATCAAAATATCCGTAAATCTCTATATGCCATGTTAGGTTGTAATATTTCAGCTTTAACGATCGTATTGATTTCTTTGATCTTAGGTTGGGGGGCGCCAGTCACAGCAATCCAATTGTTGATCATCAAAGTAGTCGCAGATGGCATCCCTGGTTTTAGTTTAAGTGTCGAACCTGCAGAGGAAAAAAATATGGAAAAACAACCGATTCATAAATACGACAGCATTTTTTCACGAGGATTGACCTTTAAGATCCTTGAAATCTCTGTCGTGTTTACCGTCGTCACATTATTGGCTATAGTTATTGGTCGTACACAATCAGTAGCGATTGCTGAAACAATGACATTTATTGTCTTAGGGTTATCCACGATCAGCCATATGTATAATTGTCGCAGTGAAGTATCTATTTTACGATTGAAATTTTTGGGCAATCTATTGCTAGTCTTAACTACAGCAATTGGTGCATTGATCATTGTCTTATTAGTAACGATTCCTCTGACACAACATATCTTTGGATTTGTCACGATTGGACTTTCCAACTGGCTATGGGTTCTTGGTTTATCTTTTACTCCAGTAGCCTATATCGAAGTGAAAAAATGGACACATCTGTTTTAACGGATTACCTGAAGGATTTTCTCTTAGTTAAGTTTGATTATGTTCGTCTGTAGTTTATTTTTCCCGAAGCTACGGACGAACTTTTCTTAAAATGACTTAAAAAAGCGCAAATGATAAAAATAAATACAAATAACAAAAAAACTAGAGAATTATGGGAATTTACGATTAGTGAGAGAGGTTAGAACGAGGAATTATGAACGTAATCATTTTTCATTTATTCTAGTTTACATAATATATATTATACAAAGTAGATTTAAATGAAGTATGAACCATTATCAACCTGAATTTAACTCATTTTGACCATAAAAACGATTTTTGACTCTTCTGCAAAATTTTAAAATTATTTTGTACTTGATTTGTTTGTTTTCTCTTACTAGTTATACGTTATCCATTTACTAAAAAACAATGATTTTAAATCTATGTTCATCCTAAATCTACAAAAAATCAGATTGACATTCTTGCATCAGATTTAAGTTGGTCTCAAGAGATTTTTGTGACTTCGTCAATTTATGTATTTATCATCAACTAATCTATATCAGTCGTTCTAATAATATGTTTTGCTAATTCCATATGTTTATTCCTAAATCACATATAAACGATCATTTTAACTCTCTTTTTCAATTATTATTACTCTAAATAACTTAGCTCACTATGTTCCTTATTTTCCTTGAAAATAACTTTTTTGGTTCTCTTAGGTCAAGTTTAATGTGATATGTTATCTATAGAATAATAACTGAGGTGATAAAAATGAAAATTGTCAAACTAGAGAAAGAAAAAATCAAACAGTACATATTAAATGAAGCAAATGAACAAGATATGATCGAAATGATCGAGCTAATGCGTGCGAAGAAAGCGATTTTAGACTTAGAAAAAATCGCAATGGAGAAGAAAAAAATCGTTGATAAATTCAACAAATTGTAAGAGTCTAAGCCTTATAGACTCTTTTTTTATCTTATTATCTCTATTTACAGAATGCCTCTCTTCTCCATTCAAACAATCCTATAGTTACCAAAAACGGATCACAGAAATATGATAAAAAATAATCCCGATAAATACTCCAAATAGGATATGTACAAAAACAGCAATAACTAACGGAACGACTTTAGCTCCTTTTTTATCCCAGCTGTACTTCGCTTTCTTATTCTTCCATAGTAAAGATATAAGTAACAAACTGAGGATCAAGGTCCATAATAATAGTGCAATACCAACCAAAGGCATTATTTTTTCATTAATAATAGCTATACTCATAAATGCTCCTTTCTTATCTATATACTCTTCTATCATCAAAAAAACGGGAATAATCGGAAATAATTTTTTACTACTTTCCGATTTTCCCGTCTTTGTGTTTATTTCATTGCTGATGTTAACGTACAGTATCAAGTACTGCTTTTAGTTCGCTAACTGATTGATGGAACATTGCTTTTTCTTGAGGTGTGATCGATAGTTCAATGATTTCTCTTACCCCATTTTCATCAACGATCGATGGCACACCAGTAAAGATATCTTCTTCACCATACTCTCCATTTAAGTAAGCTGAAACTGGTAGTACAGCTTGTTCATTATTTAGGATGGCTTTGACGATTCGAGTCGTACTCATACCGATACCGTAGTAAGTTGCTTTTTTACGATCGATGATTTCGTAAGCGGCATTTTTTACTTTGTCAGCAAGTACGTTCAAATCATTTTCTTCTAAACGATGATCTTTCTCAACGTATTCCATGATTGGTTTACCACCGACTGTAGTATGTGACCAAGCAGCTACCTCTGAATCTCCATGCTCACCTAAGATATAGCCATGTACGCTACGTGGATCAACTGCAAGTTTCAAAGCAATTTCTTTTCTGAAACGAGTTGTATCTAAAGTTGTTCCAGTTCCTACCACTCTTGAAGCTGGTAAGCCGGATTCTTGCCATGTTAAGTAAGTTAAAATATCGACTGGGTTTGAAGCAACAACGAAGATACCATCAAAACCTGAAGCCATGACTTCTTTAACGATTTGACGTGTGATCGCTGCATTTGTTTTCACTAGATCTAAGCGTGTTTGACCAGGTTTTTGGTTCACACCAGCAGTTAAGATCACTAGATTTGCATCTTTACATTCTTCATACGTGCCAGACCACACGGAAACGTTCTTTTCGCCCCATGCCATTCCGTCTAGTAAGTCTAAAGCTTCTCCTTCTGCTTTTTCTTGGTTGACATCGATTAAGACAAGTTCGTTGGCAACCCCTTGATTGATCATCGCATAAGCAATACTTGTACCGACAAAACCTGTACCTACGATTACAACTTTACGACTTGTTTTTTTCATGTCTAACACACCTTTCATCCGTTCTTTGTTATTTTCATGAAAATTATAAATCGGTTGTTGTCATTTTTCAATAATATAGAAATTATATATACTATAATAATTTTTTATAGAAAATCAGTAACGTCCATAATCAGATTGTGTTCTTCTCACTCTTGGTATTTCTTTACGAGAAGTTGGCAGGCCTTTAATTGATGGATCATTTATTTTTAATAAAGCAGTCATTTGCGGTGAAAGGTTTGTCACTTTAGATCGTAAAGACATAGGTTCAGATTTTGTTGATTGATAAGCTTGATGTTCATCAGGTAAAGAATTGGTACTGGATTGTCGTGAGATAGGACTAAAATTAGGATCTCCTTCCAAACGAGTAGGAGAAATTTTTAGTTGTAGATCTTCAACGTAGATTCTTGAAGAAGGTTTCTTATACAATGGATCACCAAGTTTAGGAAGCCAGTTTTTTCTTCTTTCACTGCGCTTGAGTTTATTCGCCAACCGCTCCATTTCATTTTCACCCGTATACTTAGGATAGTTTGCAGCATGATAAGTCGAATAGATGGCTTCGTTGATTCGTTGGAATAGCATTTCCCGATATGTATTTGTATTGAATAATCGATGTAACTGATACAGTATAAAATCCCTCAATCTTCTTGCTCCTCATTCTGTTGCCATGGCTCAAAGACATCTCTTTGTCTACTCGCTCGGGCCTTTTCTTTTTCTATATTGCTCTTAACTCTTTCTTCTTGAACTTTGTAAGAAGCCGCAACTTCTTTTTTGAAGTGTCTGCGATCTTTACGTGTCACCCTTTTTATATATTTGAATATTTGCCAAATAATCACGACAAGTAAGTAAACCGTAAAAAAGCCAGAAAAACCAAACTGAATAATAAACGACATAAGAAAGGCAGCAAGCTTACCTGCTTGACTAGCTGATGGAAAATTTTCTTGCTGTTGCGCAATAAATGTTAACACCCAGTACATGCCCATTTTCTTTTCCCCCCTACTCCTCTTTTTTCTAGTGATTACTTACCCTTTTTATACCGACTTTTCGCAAGTGCTTGTTTAGATGGTTTCCCCATTTTAGGTTGTGAGACCATTTTTACAGAAATAAAAACACATAAAACAATAACAAAACTTGTGATACCAATGATCATTGATGTGTTATTGATAAAATATTTTGTCAATAATTGAATGATGTCTGTTTGACCAACCACTATGTTTCACCTCCTTTTAGACATACAATAAGCAATCATAGTTTATAATGAAAGGATGGTCCTAAAAAAACTCTTTTTGACTTATTTTGAAAAAAATAGAAAAGAACTTGCATCCTAAGCCTTCAACATGGCTACCGCGGATACAAGTCCTTTTTTTGGTTACTTATTCTTTATGTTTCGTTTTAAAAGCGTCAAATTTTTCTTTCGCTTCTTCTACCACTTCTTCTAGTTCGTCCTTCAAATGATGTTTCTTTGTAGGATGCTCAGACTCTTCTTCCACTGCATTTGAACCAGACATCGCGACTTCTTTTTCTTCACCGGAGTTGGTTCCAGCTAACGCCTCTTCTTTATCTGTTGTTTCACCTGAATTAGTTCCGGCTAACGCAACTTCATCATCTGTTTTAGGCGCCATTGAACCTCTTAAGCGTTTTTCTTTTTCTCCATCATAGTTTGTCATGTTCTCGTCCTCCTTGTTGCTCTGTCTCTATCCTACAACAAGAATAAAATAACTGTCAAAACATAAAGGCGTGATCATTCGTATTAATTTTCTTTCCTTAGAATTTTCACTTCGTAAGGTGCAAACGTTAGTATACCAGTAAGCGTTTGATTTGTTTCGATATCCAAGTGAGTATCAAGTAACTCAAGTTGTTGCCTCTCCTCAGAAAAATTCATGAGAAAGTAATAGCTGTGTGTCCCATCTGTTCGCGATTGAATCGATACTTTTGGATGCGATGCCTTAACGATTCCTTGTTGCAACGCTAATTTTTCGATGATTGGTTGATAAAATACTTCTAAAAAGTCCAGATCGGTACGGGCCGCTAAATAATAAGCAGTCCCTTTCCCTAAGCGATTTTCAACTAAAGCTGGCGTACCAGTATAAAAGTCCTTTTGGTAAGTAGCTCTCACCTTTCCTGTCGTTTCTTTGACGATACCACAGTAGTCTTTTGTTTGATACGTTTGTTCCTTGTAAAGGATTTGCTTGTGTTCACCTGGATAAAGCGTATCAAGCTCTTTTGGCAAGACACCAAAAAGTGTTTGCAATACTTGTGGCCATTCTCCAAGATGTAACCGATCGTGTTCATTGACCATTCCGGTAAAATAGCTTCCAATCAAGGTGCCACCTTTTGTCACATATTCTGAGAGTTCAGCCATCGTTTCTTCACGCATAAAATAGAGCATTGGTGCAACGACTAAAGCATAATTAGAGAAGTCTTGATTTGGCGTCAGAATATCAACAGCAATATCTCTTTCCCAAAAGAATCGGTAATGTTTTTGTAGTGTTTGGATATAACGACGAGTTGGACGACCAAAACCACCGCCTCTTTTTAATGCCCAATTGCTTTCCCAGTCAAATAAAACAGCGACTTTTGCCTCTGTTTGTGTACCTTTGATCGAAGACAAGTTGTCTAATCGTTTTCCGTAAACCGCTACTTCTTGGAAGACTCGATTATTTTCTGAATTGTCATGTTCGACCACCGCCCCGTGGAATTTTTCGGAATTCCCTAGTGATTGCCGCCATTGAAAATAAAGCGTGCTATCTGATCCATGCGCCAGTTGTTGCATCCCACTCAGGATGTGCATCCCTGGCTTCTTTGCCTTGTTGAATGCGTGCCAATTCACGTAACTAGGTGTCGATTCCATCACGAGAAACGGTTGTTTCTTCAACGAGCGATATTGATCGTGGACGTAGGCTGATTTCATAGCGGTCATGTGTAATGGTTCGTATGGATTATGCCAATCGGGGTAGCTATCCCAACTGACGATATCAACGACTTCTGCAAAGCGGGAATAATCAAGACCTTCAAGGGGAATAAAGTCATGCTGGTCATGGCCTTCTGCCATAAAATTAGTCGTTACTGGGATTGCTGGAGTGATTTCTCTGATCGGCTCGATTTCATGTAAAAAGAAATCGATCGTCCGGTCTGTCACAAATCGTTTCCAGTCTAGGTCCATACCATGTACTTTATGTTCTCCAAGAGGCGAAGGTGGTACAACTTGCGACCAACTGGAATAATCATTACTCCAAAATGTCATCCACCAAGCGTCATTCACCGCTTCCAAGGTTTGATATTTGTCTTTGACCCACTCACGCCATTTGGTTGCACAAAGCGGACAATAGCATTCTCCTGAGTATTCATTACTGATATGCCACATCAACAATGCCGGATGTTCACCATAGCGTTCAGCTAATCGTTGATTGATTTGTTGGACTTTTTCTCGATAAACCGGTGACGTGTAGCAATGGTTATGGCGAAAGCCATGATGATGCTTTTGTCCTATTGCATTCGTCCGATTCACTTCTGGATATTTCTCACTCAACCATTGAGGGCGTCCACCACTTGGTGTGGCTAAAATCACACGACCTTGACGTTTGTGCATCTCTTCAAACACTTTATCCAACCAGTCAAAGTGGTAAACCCCTTCTTCTGGTTCTAATGTACTCCATGAAAAAATCCCGACAGTTACGGTATTGACATGTGCTTTGTCCATCAACTCAAAATCTTTTTTCAACACTTCAGGGTGATTCAACCATTGTTCCGGATTATAATCGCCACCATGTAGTAAACGTGTGTCATTATAAGTCTTCACTTCATTTCACTCCTTTCTACCAGATGATAAATGAATGATTGACAGTCTCCTGCAAGTTGGTAAGTGGTATGATTCACTCCATTGAACAAACGTGGTTTTTTCAGACCGACATTCATCAGAAAATTACCGCTAATCGTTTCTTTTTCATTGATTTGATAATATCTATCCTTATTCAGGCATTCTGGAAGTGGTAAATATGCCTTTGCGGCTGGATTGGCTCGTGCCGATTTTTGATAAAAACCAATGATCGCTTCTGACCGATCGTGACTGAAAACACCCCAGCAAATTTCATTATCAGCAGGATGATTTGGCAAGATCTGGAGAAATTCCCCATGAGTCAGCAACTGACGATGTGCTTTGTAAAAAGCGATCCGGTCACTGATCTGTTGTTTTTCTGTTTCTGTCAAAGCCAATAGGTCTAATTCATAGCCTAAAGGGCCAAACATCGCCACATCTTGGCGGAATGCGAAAGAAGTGTCACGTAACACTTGGTGGTTCGGAGAAGCAGAGACATGATTACTAAAGCTAGAAAGCGGATATCCTGCTAACGTGCCACTAAGGATACTCAACCGTTCCAACCCATCACTGTTATCACTAGGCCAGATTTGCGGACTATAAAATAAGATGCCTAAATCATATCTCCCTCCACCGCCAGCACAGCCTTCGATCAAAAGATCAGGATAAGTGGTCAATAATTTGCCATAAAGCATGTAGACGCCTTGAACATAGCGATGGAAGAACTCCTGTTGATGAATCGCTTGTTTTTCTAAATAAGCGGAATAGGCTTCGGTGATATTGCGGTTCATATCCCATTTGATATAAGTTAAATTCGTTTCTTCAATGATCTTTGCCATCTGCTCATAGATCCCTTCAACAACCGCAGGATTCGAAAAATCAAGCACATATTGCCCGCGTCCCACCGAGATACGTGAATAGGGATGTTTCACCACCCAATCCGGATGTTTTTCCAATAACTGACTATCAGGAGAGATCATTTCAGGCTCGAACCACATGCCGAATTGAAGACCCATGTTTTTGAGTTTAGTTGCAAAGGAAGCCAACCCGTTTGGAAATTTTTGCTGATCAGGCGTCCAGTCACCTAATGAGGAACGATCATTGTTTCGTTTGCCGAACCAGCCATCATCTAAGACAAAACATTCCATCCCTAATTCTTTTCCAATGGTCGCAAGCGACAAGAGTTTTTCCTCCGTAAAATCAAAATACGTTGCTTCCCAGTTGTTGAATACGATCGGTCTTGGCGTTTCCTGCCATTTGCGATCAATCAAATAGTTTTCGATAAAATGCGTAAATTGCTTTGCTAGACCATTCGTACCAGCATCGCTATACATCAAGACTGCTTCTGGTGTCGTAAAGGTTTCCTTAGGCGCTAATGTCCAAGTAAATTGTGTCGGATGAATACCGATCATTACTCGCGTTTTGTCCCATTCATCGACTTCTGCTTGAGCAAGAAAATTACCGGAATAAACAAGATTCATTCCATAGACCTCACCTTGATCAAGCGTTGACTTTTGATGTTCTAAACGGATAAAAGGATTATGCTGATGGCTACTTGCACCTTTTAGTGAGCCGATCGCTACGACTCCTTGTTCAAGCGGTCGTTTCTTTTCATGCCGTTCTTTTAACCAAGCACCTGAAAAATGAGTAAAATCATATGCTTTGGTAGAAAGATTCAAGACGCCTGAAAGCATGCGATGGATCTGCAAATCAGACTCAGATTGATTCGTCAGCGTTTGACTTTGAACGATGGCGGTGGAATCGCAAAATAAGGTGTAATGAAGCATCAGTTCTAACTGATGTTCCTGATCCACTAATCTCAAAGAGAGGGTTTCTGTCTCTTCCTCATTGCCATAAGTGGTCGGACGGTTCAAGTTTCTTGTCTTGCCTTTTTTAGTCGTTGCTTCGACAAAACGAAAATCTGTATAATAAGGCGCTTGGTTACTTGAAAGTTCGATCGCTCCTTCTTTGAAATCAGAAGAGCCATAAACAGGATAGGCTTGTGGATGATCGGTCAACGAAAAGTTCGGGTCATCTTCAAAAAACTTGACTGTTCCAGCAGATTTATTCTGATCTGCGACCAAGTAGTCGATTTCTTCGACAGATAAGCCATGTAAAGGTTTTCCGTAATAAATCTGCTCGATCTGTCCATTTTGCATGACATGGAGAATAAAGCTAACTTGCGAATTATTCATGTGGAATATGCGATTATTCAATTGTTCAATCATGGAAGGCAACACCTCTTAATTTTTAGTTAGTAAAACAATCAGCGGTATGGAGAGAACGACG
Organism: Enterococcus mundtii; assembly: GCF_002947535.1. Taxonomy (GTDB): domain Bacteria; phylum Bacillota; class Bacilli; order Lactobacillales; family Enterococcaceae; genus Enterococcus_B; species Enterococcus_B mundtii_B. The sequence continues at coordinate 93,894 of NZ_PUAP01000030.1, read as the reverse complement.
TTTTGTTCCTCTATTTACTGTTTGTGGAGAAATCAAAGCTTCTGTATCAAATAATTAACTCTTTTGGCTAACTGACGATTGTAAAAGAATTTATAAAATGGCAGGACAAAGAGCAAACTCAGCTGCGTTTTAGCATCAACCAGTTCATTTCTTTCAGAATAAAGCAACGTGAACTGCTGCTCATCTTGACGGTTCAGATGGTAAGTTTGAATGATTTTTCCACCGGAGTAATCAGTAGTCATTTCAAGTAATTCATCTTTGACTAGACGTTGGATCGTCATCGTGCTTTCGACAGTCGCTTGCCCTAATTTTGTTTGAAGCGCAGTCGTGACGGCTGCTCCTTCTGTCAGCTCAGTAATCGAAGGGTCCTTGCTTTGAAAATAGCTTAATTGTTCTTCAAGTAGTACTTGGTAAAAATGTGCGGCTTGTGTCGGTATTTTCTTTCGGTAGTTCAAGGTATCGATCCGCATACGGTTCACTCCCTATTGTTCTTCTACGGTGATTTTTCCGTCCATTAGTTGGTTTTCTTTTTCTTGTGTCACTTGTTGACGTTCTTCCTTCAAATATTCACGGTCCATCGCAACTAAGAAAGGCACCCAGATCAGTGTCATCACAACTACTGTTACGATTTGCAAAAGTGCGCCGGTGATCGAACCAGTTCCTAACCAACCGGACAGCAAAATCGGCGTTGTCCAGACAACCGTTGCCCCGATTGGACGAGGAACTAAGCCAAAGTAAATCGCAAAGTATGAAATCGTGGTAGAAGCTAGTGGCGCTAGAATCCAAGGGATGAATGCTATAGGGTTCAGCACGACGGGCAGTCCAAAAGTCATTGGTTCTGATACATTAAAGATTGCTGGCGCAATGATCGTTTTCATCGTTTTCTTCATTCGGATGGAGCGAGCAATAAAGAACGCCATTGTGATGGAAATACCAAGTTGCATTCCTTGATTGACGAACACACCCATAAAGGTCGTATTGATGATATGTGGCAACTGTTCTGCGCCATTTTTATATGCTTCAAAGTTTTCGATGGCTAAAGCACCCATGATTGGATCAATCACTGCATTGACGACTAACGTGCCGTGGATACCGAACCACCAGAAAAGTTGCGTAAAGAAAACAGCGACCAATACAGCTGGTAAAGTTCCGCCAAGGCCCATCAAAGGTTGTTGCAACATCTGATAAACGAAATCCACTGCATTCCCCCATGTGGTAAAAGTAAATAAATAGCGGATGACGTTGAATAAAAATAAAGGAGCAGCTCCGGGGATGATTGCCACAAAAGATTCAGCGATCATTGGTGGAACGGATTCTGGCATTTTGATCGTAAATCCTGAACGACTGATCCGACTATAGATTTCTGTAGCGACGATCGCTGTCAATATACCAACGAACATCCCTTCAGCACCTAGTTTGGATAAAGGGATAAATGTCCCCATTGTTTCATCGCTTCCAAACGGTAAAAGCATGATGAAACAAGAAAGTGAAATGGCACCGGCAAAGATTTGTGGTTGTTTATAGTGACCAGCCAATTGATAGCCGATCCCAAATACAATAAAAAGTGCTGAAATACTCATTGTCGCATTGCCGACAGGTCCGAAGAACTCATTTAAAAAGGTATTGAATGCTTCCGGTAGAAACGTAGCGAAGCCAAATGTCGTTGGCAAATTTTGGATAATGATCATGATGGAAGCAAACATAGTTGCTGGAAAAGCCATCATGAAACCATCTCGGAGACTAAGTAAATATTTATTATTTGCGATCAGCGTTGCAGCGGGCACCATTTTTTCAGCTAATTTATCGACAAATTTCATGTGTGATAACTCCTTTTATTCATTTTTATGCAAACGTTTACTTCGTGAGTATAATTGTTTACTTAATGTTTACACAAGTGGAAAATAAAAAAAGTTCGAGAAAGAGAAATTCTCGAACTTTTTCAAAAGATAAATGCACAAAATAAGTTAATTTGAAACTGGGATGTCCTGTCCAATGGAATCTCGTAAGACGAGTTCACTGCGACAGATCACACGGATCGGCATCGTCCGTTCTTTTAACATGCGCTCCTTCGCTAAACGGACAGCTAAACGCCCCATTTCTTCCGGATTCGCTTTGATGCTCGATAGGCTTGGTGTCATGAACTGAGCCATTTCGATATCATCAAAACTCACGACAGCAATGTCATCAGGGATTTTTTTATTCGCTTCATTGATTGCTTTATAAACACCTACTGCCATCGGATCGCTGGCGACGATGACTGCTGTGGGCGGTGAGGGTTGCGCCAATAACTCTTTGCCTAAACGAAGACCATCTTCAGGTTTCCAATTGCCTTGATAGGTTTTTGCATAGTGTTGTAAGCCATTTAATTTCATCCATTTCAAGTAAGATTCCGCCCGGATCTCTTCTTTGTTTTTATGAACTTCACCGTTTTCAGCTACTTGACTACTGTAGCCACCGATAAATGCGATGTTTCGATGGCCTTTCTTATATAGAACTTCTAATACTTCAACGGTTTTTTGTTGGAAGTCCGTTTGGATACAGTCAAATTCCTCAGAGTTCGAGTAATTATCGACCAGGATCAAGTTGGGATTGATCGTAGCGATTTTTTTCGTTGCTTCAATCGTCATTTCGCTGATCATGATCACTGCACCATATTTCGCTAACTCTTTCCATTCTTTATGGGCATCTCTCATGTGAAAAGCACGTATGGTGCGAAAACGCCACTTTGCCGCTTCTTTTTCAATGCCACCACGGATTTTGCGAAAATAGGGATCATCTAATTCTGCTTCTTCTTGATGTCGTACGATCAAGGCGATCGTCATTTCATCTCCTAAACTTCGACTGCCGCGTTTATTTTTATCGACAGAATAGTTTAATTGATTGGCAATTTCAATCACACGTATCCTTGTTTGTTCGTTGATACTAAATGTGGGATCTTCATTCAGGATACGGGAAACACTCGCTGCTGAAACCCCAGCGATTTTTGCAATATCACGTATAGATGCCATTTACTCACCTCTTGTTTACTGTTTACTAAATAGTAACAGAAGATTATCCAAAAGGCGAATGAAAATTTAGCGATCGTCCTTTGAGAATTAGTTGTTGCTCTGAGTGAGTCAGTTACAGAATGAACAAAAAAACCGTAAATCACCATTTGGATTTACGGCTTGCTTCTTTCATTACTTGGAAAAAGGCTCTCCCCTTCTGAATGTATCAACATGCTTAATCTTCGAATGCGGTTTTTGCTTCTTCGATCTGTTGGATACCTGTTTCTAATATTTTCATTTGTAACAACGTTTCTTCATCTTTTACGACTTTCTCTGCGCCATTGATCAATGTTTCGTAGATGCCTTCATACACAAGACGATAATCGCCGACTTCAGAGACGACTTTTTCTTCATGATAGATTCCCTCATCATCAAGATACGTCAATACACCGTAATGTTCTGGTTGATCAATCCCAAAATCTGCATTTTCAGGCATATAGAACATTTTCAAGTGTTCTTCTTGTCGGTCTTTTGTTTGTTTGACAAACATCCCTTTTTTGCCATAGACAACAAAACTAGGACGTTCTTTGATACGGAAGTAACTTGATTTGATCGAAACTTTCATGCGACCGTAGTAAAAGTCTAAGTCAAAGTAATCATTCATCCGACCGGCACCTAGTAATTGGCGGACATCGTAATGGATATCATCCGGTTCACCAAAATATGAAAGTACCTGATCCACTGTATGACAAGCATGACCATATAAGTAGCTATTTGCCACTGAAAATTCCATAGTATTCTCTGGGATTTCTGGTCGGAAGTAGTCATAGTGCATTTCCACTTCTAAGATATCACCAAGCTTCCCGCTTTCGATCACTTTTTGGATGGTCAAAAAGTCCGAATCAAAGCGGCGATTTTGATAACATTGGATAAATAGTCCTTTTTCCGCTGCTAAGTCGAATAATTCTTTTGCTTCTTTTGAAGTTTCCGCAAAAGGTTTTTCGACTAAGACGTTCTTGCCGTTTTCTAACGCAAGTTTTGCGTATTCTGCATGAAATTGGCTTGGTGTCGTAATGACCACTAATTGGATCTCAGGATCATCCCACAGATCAGACAACTGATCGGTATATTCGATTTCAGCAAAAGTTTCCCAGACAGGTGCTGATGGAGAGTAGATTTTTTTGACGTTGATCTTGTCAGGTAGTCTTCTTGAAAAGGGTAAATGATAGCGATTGGTACTTTTGCCATTGCCTAAATATGCGATTGTTAACATGTCGTTTCCTCCTACTTTCAAATGATTTCTTTTCTTGAGTATAACGCACATTAGATATTAGAAAGCCGATTCTTGTTTTTTTGGTAGAAATGTTCAAAGAAATTGAAAGAATAACGGTATTCCTGAAAAAGATGTTCAATCTTAGACTACTGTAAAAAGAAGTGGTTATTTTTCTAGTTATTCAGTAAGATAGATTTGGAGGTGTGTGATTGATGCTTATTGAAGAAAAATTAACGCAACAAGAAACATTTACTACAAATGAAAAACGGATCGCCGATTATCTGCGTATGAATTTGGAAGCAGCAGTTTATATGACGATTGAAGAGCTGGCAAAGGAGACCTATACCTCCCACTCCGCAATTATCCGATTCTGTAAAAAAATCGGCTATAGCGGATTTAAAGAATTTCGCTTTGAATTAGGACGAGAAGTCCACCAACTGGTTGCTCAGTTCAATCAAGTCATCGATCCTAATTTTCCTTTCACTATTGAAGATGATGCGAAGATGATCGCCAAAAAAATGGCAGATCTATCCATTCAAGCCATCAAAAAAGCGCAATTTCAAATTGAAGATCAATCGTTAGAAACCATCGCGACTGTTTTGAACAAAGCAGAGCGCATCTTCTTATTTGCAAAAGGTGATTCGCAAACAACTGCTCGGAAATTCCAAAACAAATTAGTGAAGCTAAATAAGTTCTTGATCTTAGCCGAAGAATATAGCGATTCATCCTGGAATGCGGCTAATTTGACGGAAAATGATTGTGCGATCTTTATTAGCTATAGTGGGCGCATCCATCACTATGAACGTATACTCACCTATCTGAGACACATCGGGGCGCCTAGCTTGTTGATCACAGGAAATGAACAGTCTGAAATGGCAAAAAAAGCAGCGATGCGGTTAGTCGTGTCTCAAGAAGAATATGATTTTGCGAAAGTTGCTACATTCTCTTCTCAAATTGCCTTTGACTATGTCTTGAATACCTTGTACTCCTTGATGTATACGCAAAACTACCAAGATAATTTATTGAATTTGAAAGAAAAACAAGAGCTGATCCAAAAAGGATTGTTAAAGGAATACAAGAAGTAAGCGTTGTAGTAAAAAGAAATAGCCTAAAGACTGAATCCTTCTTTTAGTCTTTGGGCTATTAGTATCGGAGTTTATTGCTTCATCTATCAAAAAAACTTAAAATTGATGATTGATCGCCTGGATGAATGAAAATTGACGATCGCTATACGCAAATTCTAAAATACAACAATTTGAAAATTTTAGCTTGGCTACTTGTTCATAAGGTAACCATTTTTGAATAAATAAGTACATCGCACCACCATGGCTAACTGCTAACACGTTTTGGTGATCTTTCTCCATGATGTCGATCAAGGTCGTGTTCATTCTTTGTTGGAGTTCTTTTGCCGACTCGCCGCCATAAGGAACAAATGAATGACCATAAGAAGTTTCGCCAACTGGTCGTTTAGGATTCAACGCTTCACTTTCTCCCTCAAATCGGCCAAAGTTCCATTCTTTTAACCCTTTGCAACGCTGATATTCTTTTTGCCCGATAATGATTTCTAGCGTATCAGAAGCTCGTTCTTGGGTGGATGAATAATACGCATCAAAGGTGATTTGATTGGTTTCAAAATATGCTCTTGCCACCTCTGCTTGTCTGATCCCAGCTTCTGTCAAGGGTGAGTCACATGCCCCTTGGACCTTTCCTAATTGATTGAACAAGGTTTGACCATGACGCATCAGATAAAGTTTTTTCATTGCTAGACCTCCTGTCGATTTGGATATATATCTTCATTACTTAGTATAGTCTTTGGAGTAAACTCCAAGTCAATAGTAAACCTCTTTTTTTTGAGGTTGGGATAAAAGCAACTTGACCTGAAAGATTGAACGCTCCAAATAGTTACCGTCCAGCTTTAAAAATGGTTATTCGGCGAGCGTATAAAAAGAAACGCCTACTCCCAACAACAGAAAATTCTGTGGAAGTAGGCGCTTCTTTTTATTTATGGACTTTGGCTAGCTGTCTGTCTTGCTCTTTATCCCTATTTCTAACCATTTAACTTTATAGCGGAAATCTTCCACTAGTTCTTCGGCTGTCCATTGGTTGACCATATAATCTGTCAAAGAATTCATGACAAGAGCCATCACGAAATATAAAAAGCTGATGGCTTCTTCCGTCGTGTCCATCGTAATCTGGTTGATTTTCAATAGATCAAGCCATTGTTGGACCATCGATGCGTCTCCTTCATTCTTTGAACGCTTCGCTGAACCTAAATCGCTGGCTCTAGTCAGTAATTTGATGGATCGCCAATAAGAACTATCTTTACTCAGTTTTCCACACCAAGCGAGGTATTCTTCGATTCCTAAGAAAAAGTGATCTCGATTTCGATTGATCGAAGCAATGATATCTCCATGGACCCGATTGGAGTAGTTTCGGACAGTAAACGTATACGCATCTTCCAAATCCTGAAAATATTTATAAAACGCACCCCGAGACATCCCCATTGCTTCAACGATTTCTGAAACTTTGACTTGGCTGATGTGCCGATCATAAAATTTATCTAATAAAATCTCTAAGATCCATTGCTGTTTTTCTTTGGAAATATTGAAAAATGTTTCTTTTGGCATAAGCTCTCTCCTTACTGCTTAAGCTTTGGCTTGTTCTGTTAAATAACCGTCTTCCATGCGGTAGATACGGTCGCTCCATTGGATCATTCGAGAATCATGCGTGACCATGACGGTGGCTTTTTGCTTCTCGTGGGCTTCCTTGACTAACAATTTGACGACTTCATAGGCATGATCGGTATCTAAGCTTGCTGTTGGTTCATCCGCTAAAATCAAGCTTGGATCATTGAATAATGCTCTTGCGATAGCTACTCGTTGTCTTTCTCCACCGGATAAATCTTTCGGATAACTGTCTTTCAACTCATAGATATCCAATGATTTCAGCAATTCATCGATGCGCTCATCCCCTGCTTTTTTCTTAGCGACGCGATCCACTAAATAAAACTGCTCTTTGACTTTTAGGAAAGGAATCAAATTTGAACTTTGTAAAATAAAACCAATTTCTTTAAAACGTAAGTCTGCACGTTTTTTTTCATTTAATGCGGAAAAAGAATGACCATTGATCGTTATTTCCCCTGAACTCGGTGTTTGCAGTCCACCAGAGATGGTTAAAAATGTACTTTTCCCTGAACCAGAAGGGCCGATGATGCTGACAAATTCTCCTTGTTTCACTGAAAAATTGATTTCTTTTAGTGCAGTCACTTCTGTTCGGCCGTTGCCGAATTTTTTGACGATATTTTTCATTGTCAAGATTTCTTTCATTTTTCTATTACCCTCCTATCGCAATAACTGGATCAACTTTAGCGACTGTCCGAATGGAGAATAGCCCACCGATCATTGCAACGAGTATCAATATCCCGCTATATAAAAGCCACTGAGGCCACATGATGGCGAATGGCATGGCAGACGGTAAGATCAAACTAGTCAAGAAAGCAAGCCCTACTGCGAATGCTACACCAACTACTCCTACGATGAATGCTTGTGCTAGTAAGGAACGGGCGATAAATGAATTTCTGATCCCTTGTGCTTTCATCACACCAAAAATCGCTGTTTTTTGTAAGGTGATCACATACATAAAGATGCCTACAACTGCTGCAACAACGACAAACAAGAAATAAATCATCGCATTCAATGTCATGTTTTGTGCAGAATAACCTGGTAGGCTTTGAATAAAGTCGTCAATCGACAATTTTTGTAATGTTTTTGATGCCCCATCCGACTGCACAGTGGCAGCTTGTTTCGTGACAATGGCATTGATCGGCTTCTTCTCATCAGAAGCAAAAGGCTGATCGCCAAATTTCAACTGTGTCCATGTATCAAGATCTGTATAAACGACCGGACCAACCGTGTAATAAGTTTCAGGGAAGATCCCAACGATCGTTAGTTCTTCATCATAGCTACCGATTTTGATTTTTTCGCCAATCGAAAAACCTAGATCTGCCATATTTTTGGAAATAATAATTTCATTTTTTTGTTTGAACATCTCGCCTTCTAATAAATCAGGCAATAAGAACGCATCGCTTGTCGTCCCAAATACAGTGATATTTTCTTTTTCTTCTGCTTTGACTGCTCCGCTGAATAAGCCAATTGGCGCTTTGTCTTTTGCGTCTACCTGATCCAGATCCCCTCTCGTCAATTGAGACGCAGCAAAGACTTTATTGGCATCTTCGGACAACACGATTTCTTGTGCCTGCCAGTCAACGATCGCTTTTTTGAACTCTTCAGAGAGCCCACTTGCTAAACCCGTTAACATAAACACAACATAAGCGATTAAAAACATGATTCCAATAATCAGCCCATAACGTAGTTTGGCATAGCGCATTTCTTTTATCGCTAAAAACATTTTTTTGATTCCTCCATTTCGATTTCTTCATGAGTGACAAAGTGTCACTGAAGAAAAGTATAGCGCTTATGCAAAGAAAAAGTCAATTGCTTCGTTTGATTATCCAGTTCATAATAATAGTATTTTTACGAAGAAAAAAATACTAGAAAATGCTTCTTTAAACGCTAAAAACAGATGATATCTCAAATGAAAGAAATAATGAACAAAAAAAGGCCCCCAAATAGCGTGGTAACAGGTGCTATTTGGGGGGGCTTTCAAGTTTTAGGATGGTGCTAAAAACCTTCTGGTCCCATTTGACCAAAGGAAACTTCTTCGCCAGATTGAGAAATCGTCATTGAAGTATCTGCGAAGGTGAACGTGCCTAAATCTTCTGCGTCACTGATTGATAGTTGTTCACTAAAGCCATTAGTAAGTTCAGCCTGAGTCGTGCCACCGGTAGCGATTGTATACGTTTCCCCAACCGCAAGCTGTGGGGAGGAAACAACGATTGTTTGATAATCTTTCGTCGGTTGATACGCAATCACTGCTTCTCCTGCGGTGGTCTGTAGGCTCATGAGTGTATCTGTTTGTTGAAGAGTGTCATAGCTGATCGCTACTGTTGCTTGAGTAGAACTATCACTGACGGTTTGCGCCATCCCATTTGAGCCAGCCGCGACAAATGTCCCTCCTGTCAAAGTAAACGTCCCACCATAATCCAATGCACCATTGCCACCATTTACGGGACCGTCGATCAGCATCGTGCCACCGGACATCTCAATGTTCCCATTGCTGTCTAACCCGTCACCTTCTGCATTGACATAGATCGTGCCACCGTTGATCGTGACTTCTTTGCTCTCATCCGCCTCATCCGGAGGACCACCAAAGCTGTCAGCTCCAAATTGTCCAGTCGTCGTTTCTGTGTCACTACCGCCACCGGCGTTGATCCCGTCATCACTAGCAGTGACACGTATATCTCCGTCATTGAAGGTGATGACTGCTGATTCAATTCCTTCATAGGATTGCTGGATGTCAATCGTGCCACCATTGAAGGTCAACTCGTTGTCTGTATGAATCCCATCATCTCCAGAGCTTAATGTGATTATCCCGCCTGTTATTTCCGCACTGTTATTGGTATGGATACTGTCATCGGCACTATTGATGGTATAGTTACCGCTACTGATCAATACATTATTCCCGGCTTTTATGCCTTTGTAACTTTCATTTGTATCTAAGTTCGTACTATCGGCTCCGTCTGCCGTCTGGATCGTGATTTCTGCTCCTTGGCTACGGATGGATGTTTCTGCTTGGATGCCGTCTCTTCCACTGTTTATATTGAAAGTCCCGCCGTCGATTGCCACCGCACCTTTTGTTTCATCCTCTGTCCCATTTGCTTGGATGCCATCTCCTTCTTCGGTAGTGATCTGATAGCTCCCGCCTTTGATCGAGACCGCATCTTTTCCTTTCAATCCGTTATTCTTTGCATTGATCGTATAGGTTCCGGATATCAAAACTAAGTCATCTTTACTGCGGATACCGTTACTATAATTGCCATCAACAGTCAATGCGCCAGTTCCGTTGATCGTTAAATCTTCTTTGCTGTATAATGTGGCATCTGGCTCAGTTTCGTTATCTGCTAGTGGATATGTTTCACTATCAGCTAAGTGATTATCGGTGTTGTCTGCTAAAGTCACTATCGCTTTTTCTGTTTGTTGGATATTCACTGCAGGTCCGTTAGAGTTGCTAATCGTAACACCATTGAAGATTAGATGGACTTTTTCTTCTTTTGGAACGTTAACGATCAATTGACCATCAGTCAATGTTCCGCTAATCACATAGGTACCTCCTTGTGTAATCGTGACTTGTTTATCCGCTACTTCGACCCCTTCTCCTGTCACTTCTGTCTCCTCTCCTAATTGGATGTCGACAGCGGTACTTTTGTCATAGCTAGTCGTTTCATCTTCTGTCTCATAGCTACCGTAAGTAGTTTCGGATTCCCTAGATGTCTTATCAGTAGAGAGATTCGTCACTGTGGTTGCTTCGCTCTCCTCCGTACTCGTGTTATCCGATGTGGCTGAATTTGCTGAAGAACAGGCGGTTAATAAGAGACTGGCAGCGAACAATGAATACATTTTTTTCATGCGGATTCCTCCTTTTTATAATTCCTCACGATTTGTGGCTACTTTACCGAGTATTACTGGTAAATTACCATTACGAACGCGGATTTGATCAATGATTTCTTTTTCCTGTTGATGGTCTTTTAGTAAAAGGATATAGCGTAATTCATACAAACTACCCATTGTCGTAGTTCGAACGGAATTGAGATGATGCGTATACGTATATTCCTCAAAAATATCGGTAAATAGTTCAGGATAATCCAAATCTTCTGGAATCGTCACTTTCAATTCTCGCTCAGCTACTTTATTCTGGTTGCCAAAAGGTGAAAGATAAAGTAGTAATAAAAAGAGAGCAACGATGACTGAGAATATCAACACGTAGGCAACATAACCCATTCCTGTTGCAATCCCGATACCCATCGACCAAAAAATACTAGTGATCTCTCTTGAACCGCCCGCAACGGAACGAAAACGAATCAAACTGAACGCACCGACGACTGCCAAGCCTGTCCCAAGATTGCCATTGACCAACATGATGACTGATTGAACCAGTATCGGCAAGACTGCAACGGTAACAACAAAGCTTTTTGTATAAACGTTACGTTGCATATGGATAAAGGCAACTAATAAACCTAAAACTAATGAAGTGGCGATACAAATCAATAATTCCTGAGGTTGAATGGTTGTCCCTGATTCGATCAAACTAGATAGCATGGTTCTTTCCCTCCTTTGTCTGAATGAATAAATGTCGCTGGTACGTTTCTGCGTATTTTGAAAAACTCCCTTTTCTTAGCTGATAATCGTTCAGTAGCTCCACAAACCACAAGGGATACGCCCCTAGCGCTTTCACTTCCATCAATACGCCAATCTCAGGAGCAACCAATGTCTCTTCCCCGGTGACAGATAGATCCAAGTTGTTACTGCGAAAGCGGATGTGCTGGTCAAACGTCACACGAAAATCTGGATCTGATTTGCCAAATAGCGATATACGTTCATAGATGATCATTGTCTTAGGTGACAAATCTGGATTTCTTTTGAACAACCAGTTCACTTCCTGTTGGATTTGTTCGTGTTCACTCTTGGGAAAATATCTTTTATCAAGCCATTGTCGGTAGCTAGAATAAGTTAGCGGTAGTCTCCTTTTATAGACGATACCGTTGATCTTCTTTTTTATTTCTAGAAAGACCATCGATGTATCATTTGGTACGCCGTAGCTTCTTACTCTGAATTTTTCTTTGTATTTTGGCTTCGTCATAGAATTGGTAATGAAACGATCGTCTGGTGTATCGAAGTACAACGATAAGATCGTGTGCAAGCCATGTTCGTCGATCTGCATCTGCTTTTTCAAATCTGCTACAAAAGAATCGAACTGTGTCATAGGTATTAGGTATTTTGTTTCTTTGCGTTGGAATACATTTTTTAATTTCATCTTTTTCCTCCTGTTTTATCAAGTGATGTCATCTAGCATACAAAGGTTAGCTTAAACGTAACTTAATCCGAAATTTAAGTTTTGTTTATGCTAATCATGGTAAAATCAATCTATATGGTTAAAACAATCGAGGTGGAATGTATGATTAAATTATTAGTGGTCGAAGATGATCACGTATTGTCGGATAATATCAAAGAGATCATTTCTGAAATCGGGGAAGTGACCCAAGTCTATGATGGTAGCGAAGGCTTATATGAATTGGAATCTGGCGTTTATGATCTAGCGGTTCTTGATTTGATGATCCCAGAAATGAATGGGTATGAAGTCTTAGCCCATCTTCGGAAAAAGAACATCTTGACCCCTGTCCTGATCTTGACAGCTAAAGATGGCTTAGAAGACAAAATTGAAGGGTTTGAACGTGGTGCAGATGACTATTTGACCAAACCATTTTATCGTGAAGAATTACTGATGCGGATCAAAGCATTATTGAAACGTTCACTAGGACTATTCAGTGAACATACGTTGGAGTATCAAGGAATCATCTGTGACTTGCAACAAAATACCGTCGAATATAAGAAACAAATACTACCTATTCAAGGAAAAGAATATGAGTTACTCGTTTACTTCTTGCAAAATAAAGGAATCATCTTGACGAAAGAACAGATTTTCGACCGTATCTGGGGATTTGATTCTGACACGACGATCACTGTTGTGGAAGTCTATATGAGTAATCTGAGAAAGCACCTTCGAGAGACCGGCTTGGATAAAGAAATCAAAACGTTGCGTAATGTCGGCTATATCTTGCAAGGAGAGTAAAGCGATGACAGACACTATTTTCAACAAACAACGTACGAAACTTTTCGCCGCCAATGTGACAGCATTTGCCTTGATATTTCTTTTACTTGGGGGAATCATTCTGCAATTATTGAACCAGTCAGCCTATCGTGAGACCGATTTAATGTTGAAAAATATCACGATAAACTCGCATATGGTGCAATTAGAAATTGAACGTTACCAACAAGGAGACCCTTTTTTCAACTCTCAGATCCCCCCACGTCAAGCGGATTCGCTACCTGAAGGCGATCGTTTCAATACTCAGGTCATTTTATGGTCTGCATCGGGTGAAGTGTTGAATAAAGAAACCATTGGTGGCCGTTTTAACCAAATCGAAGGAATCAAGTTGGATACTACCCATTTAAATACGATTCAAAACATTGATCTGGCACAAGCTGATCAAGGAACGCCTCTTTATTTTCGTTCGATCACTAAAAAAGCAACAAACCAAGGAGAAGTTGCCTACGTCCAAGTTTTGGAAAATACGAATCAAATCAACTCCTCTCTCAGAACCTTTCAAACGATTTTGATTCTTTGTATGATCGTTTTTTGGCTAGGTTCCATTGGTGTCAGCTATTATTTGTCTAAGCTCAACATGCGTCCGATCTTAGCTTCATGGCGTCGCCAAAGAGAATTTGTGGAAAATGCTTCTCATGAGTTACGCACACCTTTAACGATCATTCAAAATAGTTTGGAACACCTCTTCACTAAACCAAATCATACGATCATCGAAGAATCTGAAAGCATTGCGCAAGCGTTGTCTGAAACGAGACGATTGACTGGTTTGACTTCCGATTTGTTGACCTTAGCACGAAGCGATTCGAGTCAAGATACGCTCGCAAAACAAGAGCTACAAACAAAAGGATTTATCGCTGAGTTGATCAAACCCTTCCAAGAGATGGCGACGATCGATCAAAAAGAATTTACACTGGATAACCAAGCAGACATGAGCGTTTTAGCCGATCCGAAAAAAATCCACCAAGTATTAGTTATTTTGCTAGACAACGCACTCAAATACACGAGTAAACACGACCAAATCATTCTCACATCCACTAATACGAATAAAGATTGGGTGATCCATGTCAAAAATACCGGTCCTTCGATCAGTGATGAAGACAAAAAACGTATTTTTGATCGCTTTTACCGCGAAGATCAAGCAAGATCAAAGGAAACGGGTGGCTATGGACTCGGCTTAGCAATCGCAAAACAATTGATCGAGCAACACAAGGGACAATTGACTGTATCTGATCACCTTCCTATGGGAGTTGATTTCAAGATTCAGTTGCCAATCAAATAAGCTTTTGTGACATATGACAAAGACACTTCGAAATATAGCTGTTGCTACTTTGAAGTGTCTTTTTTGTTGATTTAGTTTTTAGTATTCATTGAATGATTGTAGTAAAATGAGACTAGGATAATAAGTAACAGATACTCTTTGTTGCTTACCTCAAAAGTCCAATAAAATTTTGGACAGAAGTCATCTTTCCAGAAAATTTATTACACACTGTTACCTGATTTTAAACTAAGAAATGGAGGTTTTTTGCATGGATGTCAAAACAAGGAAACAGATACAAGAAAAGTTGAAACAACGGATGCAGCAGTTACCACCGATCTTCAATGGATTTTTGCAGGCAAACGCAAAAAAATTATCATTAGCTAGCCGCTACGAATATGCAAAAGATTTCCATTTATTTACCGATTACTTACGAAAAACCCATAAGCAGGAAATCAATGATCAGTTGATCATCCAATTGGAAAAACAAGTCTACCTTAATTTTTTAAGTGAAGTTTACCTTCACACGCGCGCTTTCCATACAGCGGCGTCGCAAGAAACGCAACAGCAATTTAAGAACGGTTACTACGGGATCTCTCGTAAGCAATATGCCTTGAATCATTTTTTACGTTTTTTGTATGAACAAGGTCTTGTTGAAAAAGAGATTTCCTTGTTGGGAGATAGTTTACCAGAAACGACCTCTCCAACGCCTCGTTATATCGATGCTTCCTTGTTAAGTGACTTTGACTCACTTTTTATTCCTGAAAAAGGATTTAATTCTCCAAGAGAAGCACTTTTTGAAGAAAAAAACCGTGCAAGAAATTTGGCGATCGTGGCTGTTCTTCTTTATTGTGGCTTGAAGATCCATGAAGTCGTTGAATTAAAATGGAAAAATATTGACTTGAAGAAACAGATTTTGGTTGTTGATCGAAAAGCCAATCGTTTGGATCGGGTACCTATTCCAAATGAAGCACTCCCGATACTTGCAAATTATGCCAACCAACATAAAAAAGGAGCTTCTGGAGAATCATTTGTTTTCCGCTCTTCTCACGATGAACAAATTTCTCCTCGCACGATTCGCCAAATCCTTGATCGGATCACCGTGTATAAAAACGTTTCACCGGAATTGTGTCGGAAAACCTTCCGCTACTATACTGAATTATACTTAAGCGACAAAGATGCAGTGAATTATCTCTGTGGCAATCGCTACGTACGGCCTCATTCATTTGAAGAAATCTATGAAAAAATGCGTGCCTTCTCCTATCATTGAACCTTCACTGATTCATGAAATCATCCCATAGAAAGTTCGCTATATCGCTCTGTTTCTTCACTTTCTATGGGATCTATTTCTTGTTGAAGATTTTATTAACTGACAAGTATCCTCACTTCAAGTTTTAAAAAATGATCAAGTTGATTTTTTCTTCTTTCTTGAAATGAGGTAAGCATGTCGTAACTGATAAAGAAGTGATTCAATCATAGTGACTATCTTATCTTTGTGATACATTCAAATCACTTCGCTTCATTTTTTTATCGTTGTTCCCTCCTTGTCCAAAGGGATTTATAGGACTTTGATTTATAGGACATTGTTTTTGGCCTGTTTCTTGTTTTTTCTTCATTCTTTGTTTTCTGATCAATCCAAATGGATCCAAGACATTCCGTTTATTATCCTTCTTTTCGGTAAAGCCGAAGACTGTAGCGCGTTCACTATTCGCTTTTCCTTCATTAATGATGGTTGCGATTCCTCTTTTTTCTCTATGACTACTAAAACTTTCCGGGGTAGAAGTAATTGTATCATTTAGCATCGAATGGACATTTTCCAATGGGATTTCTCTCTCATTCGGCTTATAGTCCCATATTTTTGATAGGGCAATCGCCATCATGAGATACCCACCCCCTAGATCCATGCTGTTTGTTTCTCTTTTTTGTACTTTAGGTCGCTCAAAAGGTACACCTTTAACAAGACTTAGGATAAGGGTCATTACGGTTTCTGCATCAGTCATTTTAATATTTGCGCTTAAGAAAGGATCTGTAGGGATGGACAAATAAACACTTTCTACTGATAGTTCTGGTAAGCCGTAGTGCATAGCTGCTTGCTGAACAAAGTCTTGAAATGCACGAGAGTTTAAAAGCTTTTTTTGATTTTTATGAAATGCCTCTCGTATCTCTTCAAGACTGTTCATAAATACTCCTTGAGGGGGTAAGGAGTAACATATCCAGTCTTCTGTGCTTGTCATCGTGTGTGAGATTTCATGGATTAAGGTTTCCTTTATACCTGGACGTACTTGATTTTTCACAGCTATATTTGAGTCCATATGAAAAGTATCAGCAAAAATAAAGACTCGACATTTCGGATCATGCGCTAAAACAAAGGCATCTGCAAGTGGGCGCTTTCTATATTGAGAAAAATAACTATTGGTACTTTTTTGAAAAACTAAATCAGTAGATATCACCCAAATATTTTCAAATTCAAAAGCAGCGGATTGTTCAACGAACTGGAGCCCTTTTTTTGCTATAAATGCTAACCTCTTAATTGCAGCTCGCATGATTTCTTCCTTATTTCCAACATCCTGTAGTTCAAATAGTGGCATCAAAAGTTTAGCTGCATCGGTGTTTTCTATCTTGTCTTGACTTAGCCAGGAATCAGCTAAATTTATATAATTTTCGAAGATATCTATAGTTTCCTGAACTTCCTCTGCGAATTTTGCTACAAACGGTCTGAGAGAAGGCGGAAACTTACTCGTATCAAGACCAGAAAATACCTTGTAGGGGAGATCGGGAGTTTTAGGTAGATATAGTTGGATGACCTCTGCTAGATCACCTAAAAACTCTTGTTCTTGACCAATTCTGACTCGATTCCTAGGTAGTGGGATAAACCCATCTAAAGGTGGAAGGGTTACGCTATGATCCACAAACCTGACTGCATCGATTTCAAAGTAAGGGGTAGCGTCTAGAATCATGTTCCACTCTTTTTCTCTTCCAGGGACTTTCGGAAAAACAGAGTAGGCAGTTTCTCTGATTGTGTTTGGAGTTTTCAAATCCGTTGCCCCGTTTGAAGTTCCTGCTTGCGAAGTACCTGGCATCTCTTCCGAAGGGCTTTCTTTTCCTCCTGCTCTTCGGACGTTTTTTTCCAGATCGATCAAATGTTTTTCTTCAGGGGTTTCCAAGCGGAAATAATTCTTTTCTATATCAAAACGTAAAATCGTCGTCGGATCATTCTCGTTTTTCTTCAATAAATAGTAACGATTTGTTTCTTCATTCAGTAATACGATCGGAACATACTGATCATTGATCTTGGTGTAGGATTTTTTTTGAGCATTCCACATCAAACCATTTTCATCAGGTGGTGAAAGCGTACTTGGATCTTTAATCGTTTCTATTTGGTCCAGCTGTTTTGTGATTGTTTCGATTACTTCTTTTGCTACCATCGGTGATGATAGTGGTTCAAATCCCCACTCGATCCCATTATACTTCACCGGATAGACCTTGTTATCCTTACATACGTCATAACGGAGTCCTTGACCATCGATAACCGTCGTTCTGACTGGGACTACATGACCGTATAACTTGATATAATACTCTGGGGATAGATCTGTTTTTTTGATCGTTAAGATCGGGCCATCTCCGTACCCCTTTGGATTTAAATTTTTTTCATCGGAAAAAGACTTATATACAGCGACTGTACTTGTTAAGTGTTTGATCAATTCAATTTGTTCAGAAGTGAAGGAAATTGGGCCTTCAAAGAGTTTCAACTGGTCGCCTTGCAACGTATAATATTTTCCAAAGACATCTCCAGTTTCTATATCGGTCACCTGTAAATATAAATTGTCCTTTACACGCTTTACAAAAACATGTGGTCCATCCTTTGATAGCTTAGCAAGCACTAACTCTTCTTCAACAGATATCGTTTTAGTTGCACTGTCAAATTTTTCTAATTTACTTAATAGTATTTTCATTTCTTCTGTAATCATTGAACTATATTTTAAATTAATCAACCGTTTGATGATCAAACGTCCTCCTCCAGCTAACGCTTCAAATCCTGGATCGACATATCGTGCAACGCTTTTCATCAAGGTTTTTAAGTCAGATATACTAGGGAGAAAATAAGCGCTATTTCTGATCACTAATTTTATCCCGCCCTTCGCCAACGCTCTGGATGCACCTAGTGCAAATTTCCAATTGAGTGCTGTGACTTGACCAAAAATAGGAATCAACATAACAGCATCAATCGTACAGGATGCCACCGCTTCCCCAACATTTTTTTCAATGATACCGACGATACAATCGTAAAATGGGATAAAATGTTTGACTATATTCCAGACTTTTTCAGTGATTGTTTTATCGTTTCCGAGTTCATACATGATATTATAGAGCGAATCACTGTGTTGTCGAGCAAGCTGTTCTACAAATGGCTGTGTATCATTCCCCTGACAGAGCACTTTATCTTTTTTGATCTCAATAGTAAAGGTAAAGGATTTATTGCCTATTCGAATCTGATCGCCTTCCTTTTTATAGCCTTGACTCAAAAGATGCTTGTTATTAAACAAACCTCGGTCAAGATATAGTAAAGGGTCTCTATCTACACGATGGATGGTATACCCACCTTCATCTGCTAGTTTTTTTAAAGCGTAGATTCGTTCTTCTTTTCCGTTATTTGCCACAAATAGATCCGTCTGTTCAAGTTCAAGAATTGTGTCTAACCATGGATCACGTTCGAAAAAGACCATAGGCATCGAACCAGGTGCAGAAGGACCATAGTAGTGTACTTTGTTCGATAATTTTGCAGATGCTGAAAAAACAGTAGTAGACGGAGAAAAGATAAAATGGTGATCTTCCGGATTCATCGAATTTAATGAAAGTTCAATTATTTTTTGATCTAAGTCAAAATAAGTCTCAGAAACAGCTTTTGTCAAGCTGCTATAGGCGACCTCAATATTGATAGGAGTAAATAGATGAGGGCATGGATTTCCACCACCTAGATAGGTTTCGCCCATTCCAAGAGTAAACGTGGCGCCAAGTCGCTCGCACTCTTGCACGACGTCATTTGTTATCGCTTGTTTTCTGCGCCAATTGATGGTTGCTTGTTGATAGGGGATGAATCTTTTTTGTATTTCTTTTTGAATATCAAGACGTATTTCATCTCGCTTATGCCAATAACCAATAAAGGTTCGCAACGCATATTCTTTATAATTTCCTTCTCTACCTGCTTTACTCAGTCCTTCTGGATCGAGCTGCGCCGTAGTGATCAATGCGGGGATCAACAAAGTATCTAGTTCATCAATTGTTGTAATCCCTTCTGTACTGATCGTCTCACAGAACAGAGCACCTATCTTACGAATTTCAGTTTGATCAAACTTCGTGCGATAACCTACATTTTCCAGTAATTTTGATCCGACCAGTTGCATGACCGATCCAAAATCAGATATCTGTAAATCATCGGGTATTAGACTCGTTTCAAGGAAATAATTTGGTAATGTCTTTTGAACTAAAAGAATCCAGACTTTCTTTAAAATGCTCAAGGATTCCTCTGATATGTTCGAATCTTTTTTTTGCAAATTGAACACACCTGCTTTTGTTAATTCATCTACCTCTAATAAATTTCTTAATTGACCGATAGTAAACTCAGATGGATCTTGTACGGCTAGAATATTTTTTGTTACATAGGCTTCGATCGAGTTTCCTAATACCGCTTCAATGATCCATTTGTTTACCGTTAATTCTGCATTTTTATCGCTGATTTTTTCGTCTGCTTCTCCACCATACAGCTTCATTTCTTTCAGAATGATTTTTGCTATAGGTTGGGTTTTATCATTCATGAGAGCGACACCTGCGCCATCTTGAGAAAACCATTTGCCGAAAGCGACCAACAACTCTTCTTTACTCGGGGTACTAGACAGCAGATTTTTCTGTTGTAAGAATAGTTCGATTTGGTGTTTGATATTTTCATCTTGCCAAGGGCTATCTTCAGTGATTGAGGATGATCGATCGATTGGGGGAGGCACCGTTGTTGCCTCCATAGGTTGAGCAACTCCTTCTAGTGTATCCATCGCCCATTTAAGGAATGCTTGATGGGCCTCTTCATCTGAGAGACTCCGAACTTTTAAGATTCCGAAAAACAGAACTAATAAGTTTCTGACTTTGTTCAAATCAACTTTTTCGGTGGCTGTTCCCTCTTGGAGCGTCCAGTGGGACGCTACTTTAACTAAGTTATTTCTATCATCGGGACTGCAAGGATGGCCATAGGAAGTTAAATAATCAGCTACTTTTTGCAATGTTTCTTCAGCCTGTATGGCAGAATTTCCGAAT
The DNA here is from genome assembly GCF_002947535.1 of Enterococcus mundtii. Taxonomy (GTDB): domain Bacteria; phylum Bacillota; class Bacilli; order Lactobacillales; family Enterococcaceae; genus Enterococcus_B; species Enterococcus_B mundtii_B. The sequence goes on along the minus strand of NZ_PUAP01000030.1, from coordinate 73,295 downwards.
TTATCAATTTCTACCTCACTGTTATTTTCCGTGCTTTCTTTGATGTCATTTTCAGAAATAAATGCTTTGATTTTTGCTATCGTTTCTTGATTTTTGCTATCTTCATCATTTCCATAGGCAAAATTCAATTGTTCCATATCAAAAGTGAGACCAACCTGCGCATTATTATCTATCCATTGGAGTATCACTGCATATGCTTTTTCAAGAGTCAAAGCTTCCTCATTGATATTGTATGCATCAAGGATAGTGTTGGCTATTTTATACACCCTTCCAACCATAAGAGGATATTTTTGCTCAGAGAGTATCCAGTCTTCTACTGCTTTGGTTAGATAGCGGTTTTCTAAACGATTCAGTGTGATATTTTTTGTTCTTAAATATCTCCTAAGTATCTCATTAACAGAGAATCTTATACTCCTATCAACAGAGAATGTTCTTTCCATTTGTTTAAAAATATTAAGATAATACACATACGGAATGAGTAATTTTCCATTGGGAATATTGGGTAGCAAGCCCTTATTAAATTGCCTGTAGATGTGGTCGCTTTCTCGCTTCTGTTGGAATTTACTTAAAACATAGGGTGAATCATCTGGAGATATTTTATAATAGGTTGTTTTTTCATTTGTAGATCGGTAGGTCGCTCCTTCTAGTAAAGTATTCAGTTTCCATTGCATATAAATTGCCTGCAATTTTCTTGGTGGTAACTGTTCACCAAATCTCATGAGTGGGACATCGTATTCTTTCGAGATCATATATGTAAAAAAATGCATTTTTTCTGAATCAATACTATTTTCAGTTTGCCAGTTTTTACCTATCCATTTTTCGACTTGTTCAATTAGATCTTCGGGCGTATCTAGCTTTTCCACGATTCTTTGCTGGATAAGGTACTTTCTTATTTTCTCATTTACATTAGCGGTTCTATGTTTGTTTTGATAAATAGAGCCAACAAAATAAAAATTGGGTAGATCATGTAATTCGGATTCCAAAGGTTTCTTGTTATCGATGACTGCTTGCACAACTTTTTTGATTTGTATCAAATCATTTTCCTGTTCTGAAGGAATCACTTTAGCCGTCTGATTTGTCGTTGCTGTTTCAGTATACTCAGGAGATTCAAAAAAAGGAATTGTTTTTATGTCTTGAAACTTGGCATCTTTGTAGACATTATTTGCTCGCCATTGTAGGAAAATCGCATTTACTTCTGCCTCAGATAATCTTGTCGCTGGGCGACTAAGCGCATGAAGTATGACGTGGGCAATCTTTCTTCTTCTAATCATTGATTGAACTGGACTTTCTTCACTTTCTAATGTAGCCAGCTCAATAAAGAAATAGCGTATAACTTCTCCTTTAAGTTTCCTAAAACTATCGTCTTCATTGAGTAAAAAATCTTTAACGGCATCATTGATTGTTTCTGTATGGACTTGTTCTTTAAAAATCTCATATTGAAACCAGAAGGGTGTTAACACGCTATCTAGTTTCAAGTTTGTGTATATGTGCTTTATATCAAGATAGGATATGAGCCGTAATTTTAATTCATGTTCAACGTCCATAGTCAGCTCCTCATATGACAATAATGGAGCTTGTAAGCTTTTAGCACTTTCATACAAATCGGTACCTGGGATATGTTCGCCTGACCTTGGATCCGCCCGTTTCTGAATCAAATGATCAGGTTCTTTTTTGAATTTGTAACCACTAAACGCATTGTTATAGCGCCACTGTAAAAAAATAGCGATGCTTCGTTCCTCTGATAAGTTATGTGCAGGTAGTCCATGTTCTTTTAGAATCGTTTTGGCAATTTGTAATCTCCGATCGATAATCGCCGCATTTGAGCCTCCGTTATTGGCAAAATTTTGCAAAACAAGTGAAAAATCATTTGACGCTAATCTTGATGATCTTCTTAATTCTGTATACTCCTCACTAAGTTCCTCGATGATGTGCTTATTGACTTTCTCCGTCTCTGCTCTTCGATCAAACAATTCTCGATCAAACCATATTGGCGGTAAAGTCAATGATGGTTTATCAAGCAAAGGCTGATTTTTTAAATAAGCGGTGACGATTTTATTTACGACAGCGTGTTCTTCGTCTGAAAGTTCTTTAGATGAGTTCAAAGATACTTGCGGACTGATGTCATAAGGCAATAGTTTTTTTTGTGTTGGAGAAGTTGATTTTAAGTGTTGGATGTCTGTTAGGCTCGGTTCATTGAACTGGATGTCGCTAAATACATCGTTGTACATCCATTGGAAAAAAATGGCTAGGGCTCGATCGTCTGAAGTGACTTCATCATTTATGCCGTAGCTTTGAAGAATAACGTTAGCGATCTGACGTCTTTTTTCAAGGATGGCAACACTTGATATGCCACTCTCCCCCCACTTTAGTAGAGCGAGGAAAAAATCTTTGGTGGACAAATCATCGATCAAACAGAAACCAAGGTAGTCACAAACGCGCTCTTTGATTCGATTGGTTGCGATTTCAGTATCTATACGTTGTTGAAAGACAGCTAAGTCAAACCAGAATGCGTCGATCGGTTCTGTTTTTGGCATAGGCAAAGGTTGACCTTTTGTATACATATCCACTCTTTGGTTAATAAAGGTTCGAGTAGTTTGTGTGATATCTTCTACTGAATTCAGTGGTATTTTACTCGCATCGTAAGGGGGCACACCCGTTGAGGCGGGAGGCGTAGCAATTTGTTGTGTCACTTGATTCAGTGTGTCTGGCACTTGAAATTTATACTGCGCGAAGGCATGATTATTCCGCGCTTGTAGAAATATTTTTATTGCTTGGATATCTGTAATTTCCTCATCTTTTACACCATAAGCCTCCAAAATGACCTGTGCGATTTTCCGTCTTCTTTCTAAAACTAGCTCCTGGTCACTTGGGTCCTTTGAAGTTCCCCATTTATAGAGGGCATGAAACAGTTCTTTTGTGGAAACACTATTAGAGAAGCAAACGTCATCAGATAAAGCGCAAAGTGATTTTCTGATCGTACCCATTGCCATGCCTACTTTATGTCTTTTTTGAAATAGCACTAAATGAAACCAAAATGGTGTTAAAGTTTTGATAGTTACTGAAGGTAAAGGTTCAATATTCACGTAGCACTTCAGTACCTTATTGATTATTTTTTGCATTTCAATTGAAGGTTCTTCTTCCAGATAATGCATGGAAACCCTCATACTGGAGGCATAAGGTAAGACTTGATTATTCAGATTTTTTTGAGGTGTTGGCAGAGCATTCGCTCCAGGGAGTATCTGAAAGTTGATCTCCTCAAAGAATTGATCGATCCGTTCGTTGAATTTTTTTGCTAATTCTAACAATGGCGCTGCTAAATGTTCTTCTTCTTCCTCTAAAATCGGTCTCTCAGTTGTGTGGGCACTTTTCGATGCTTGAGCACGGTCGCTCTTGGATGTTTGAGCACGTTTACTCTTAGATATTTGATCTTGGTCACTTTTGGGTGCCTGAACATGCTCACTCTTAGGTGCCTGATCTTGGTCGTTCTTGGGTGTCTGAGGAGCGTAAGCTGACCCAGCGTCGATTCTAGTTTCTTTTTGAGCATGTTCAGACGCAAGATTTTCGGCTGAAAATGTCCGAGCTAACACCGTAAAAAATTTTGACAACACTCCCTCTACCGGTGGTTCACCTGAACTAGTCGTGTGACTATTATTCTGGTATTCGTAAAAAAAAGAAGTAAAAGTATCCGTCAAGTTGCCCAAAAAAGAGGTTGGTAGGACCGGTCGCGTATGATTGTTTTCGCTGTGACTACTTGAAGGTTCCGCTTCATAATCATAGTAAGATGATAGGACCATACGAGCGATTTTTTTTGACTCACGTTGGATCTTATCTAAGTCTACTTTATTCCTTGAATCTTTATTTTTAAAAGAAAAATGATGGACTTCTTGAGGATCGTCTTTTGATTGTTCTCTTAATACTTGTAATTTTGAAATCGCTTTTTGGCAGATCGTATTAAAATGATAGAGCGTGTGATTTTTCTTTTCCCACAACCCATGCTCAAGTACGGACATGGGCGTGATGGTGGTATTACACTCATCGATTTTTTCCAGATTATGAATGGTTTTATGTACGTGTAGTGTCCAATGATGTGTAAATGCAGCTAAAGAAATAGGTTCTTGTAAAGTCGCATTTTTTACAGGATCAGAACGGTAGGTTGAAACATTGACATGTGGTGCTGGTTGAACGAGGGTCGTATTTACACTCGAACGAAAAGAAAGAGAATGGATCGTCGGCTGGTATATCCTAGTCTGATTCGTTGGGGTTTGATCCATCATAATATGATTCACGTCAGTTTTTACTGGACCAATATCCACATAGGTGTCAGCTTCAAAGGCAGGTCTATTTGTTCGGAGTGCTCTTGGAGGGGTCCCTTTCACAGCCAGAGAATCAGTAATGACTAGTAGTTGTAAGAAAAGTAATGGAGACCATCTTATTCGTTCCGTTAGCTGGTTATTTGCAGTGCTAGAGATGAAATTTACTGCTTCTTGCCTTGCATTTTGATCAGAATTTTTATTGCGCTTATTCTCAAATGTACCGACTGCTTTACGATATTCTTCGATTGGCATTTTTTTCGCTCCTTTTCAATATAGTTTATTCAAATGGTATATCTATTATTTTAGTTTATATTGTTCAAAAAATAACTAATTTTAAGTACTATTTTTTTTGGAAAAATAAAAAAATGTCTATTTATCCCTTTATTAACAACTTTTCCGATTTATGTAGAATAGAAATTTGTTATGTGTTGACAAAATTTTCAATTGATTATTTTAGTGGAAAAATCAAAAGGTATAGAATGTTTTGATATGTTATTGGTTTTAAAAATTGTTTATTATGAGTTTCATCTCATAGTAGTTTGTGAAGATTGAAAAATGATTGACAAACATTCCTCAAAGGATTCCTCTTACTTCAAACCAAGTGGATGTTCCGTCTTTTTTACCCTATCTTTCATCTCTATCCGATAGATAACTTTACATTTAGGTTTTTCTGTTATTTAGTTTGAGGATATGCTATCATAATTAAGACTTTGTACATTTATTAACAAATTTATTTATGGAGCGTGAAAGATGGAAACAATCGACTATACCCCACTTAATCTTTATACGAATTTTCAAGAAGCTGCTGAACGTACACCAGATGTGCCAATGATTTTTGACCGGGCATTAGTGGCTTTTCCGGAGCTTGGTTTTAAAAGCACTTACAGCCAATGTCATGAATTAGTAGTAACACGTGCCTATCAACTCGCTAATCTAGGTGTGTCACTTGGTGATAAAATCATGATCTACAAAAGTTCTGCTTTTGATACCTACTTGATGGCGGTTGCTGCCTCTTATCTAGGTGCTGTTCCTGTCATGCCTTCTTATCATTTACCAACAAGTACTTTAGAAGTATTTGTTGATCGTTTAGAAGACCCTTTTATCTTATTCGACGAAGTAACAAGTGAACGTGTTGCAGGAATTACTAATGGTACAAAGAGCAAACAACTAGCTGTAGCTGAATTGCTCAAGCAACCAGCCACTCCTGTGGAACAAAAGAAATTAGATAATGATGAAATCTCTTATATGACTCATACTTCAGGCACGACCGGTATTCCAAAATTGATTTGCCACTCTGCACATTCAATGGGTTGGCGGACAAAATGGCAAAAAACGGTGTTTACTAAGATTGCTGAGAAGAAATTGGTGGCTTTTCACATTTCGCCGGTTCATTCACGATTCAATATCGGTATTTCTTCTCTTATGGCGATGGGCTTTCCGATGATGCCAATTGCTGATCCTCAAGGTGAACATGTGGTGAAACTGTTATTAGAGAATCCGCCAATTGCTTTAGAGACACATCCAAATAACTTTGTTCAGTGGAGTTTTATTGCGAGAGAACATCCTGACGCTTTTTCAGGTATTCGCTACTACCACTCCACATTTGATGCCATCAACAATCAAACAATGGAAGTTTTCCTTCAAACGTCAGCGACAAAAGAAGCGATCTTTTTACAAGTCTACGGACAAAGTGAATGTGGACCGATGATCTTGAAAGCTCATACGTTAGAGAGCTTAAAAACAAGTGATGCACGTGATATGGGTGTTGGTTTAGGTGACTTGACCAAAGCAAGGATCACTGATGAAGAAGGCAATGAACTACCGGCTAACACAGATGGTCACATCCACTTGTTATCAAAAGGTCGTGCATTGACTTATTATAAAGAAGATACTCGTTTCCAAGAAAATGTGTATGGTGTTTGGTGGGATAGCGGCGATTATGGTTGTATCGATGAAAACGGCCATCTGCATTTGAAAGATCGTCAAGTTGACTTGATCGATACGATCAACAGTACATTAGCGATCGAAGATTATTTGTTGGATTCCTTGGAATTTTTAGCTGAAGTCGTCATCGTTCGTGATAAAGATAATTCACCGCAACCAATCATTGCTTTAGCACCGAATCAAGAGATGGATTGGGATCGTTGGTGGAACCAAGTCCATGAATTACCACGTTTGAACACACCGATCATTCGTGCTTACGAAGATATTCCAAGAACAGCAACGATGAAAGTCCAACGGTTACAAATTGAAAAGGAATTTAAAGAAGCAAATCAATAATTAGCTGACCCAGTGGTTCAAGCAAGTACTTTTCCTTTAGTTAGGAAAGTACTTGTTTTTTTTGTATATAGATTTCTTTTCTCTTTTTTACTTAAAGTGGCTGACCTGATAATCTGCCAATTGGCTGTTTTTCTTTTTATTCGAAAAAGGTATACTCATTTTGTGGAGGGATGAAAGTGAAAAAAATAGTAACGATTGGAGGATCTGATCCATTTGCTGGTGGCGGCATACAGTCTGATTTAAAGACATTTGAAAACCATCATATTTTTGGGATGAGTGCATTGACTTGTATCGGAATGCTTGACTCAGATGGTTCGTTTATATTAGAAACGATCCCGCCTGAATGGTTAGCCAAGCAATTAGATTCGATTCGATCTATGACAGATTTAGATGGGATAAAAATTGGCTTGTTACATTCATTGGAGGCCATTGACGTTGTGAAGGATTTCCTTACATATTTTGAGGATATTCCCATTGTGATCGATCCTGTGTTTGCGTTTAAAGAAACAACTAATACCTTGAATCAATCCTATATGCAAAAAATGATACAGGAGCTCTTTCCATTTGCGGATGTATTGACCCCGAATTTGAAAGAAGCCTCCCTGCTTTATGGTCAACCCGTCAGTACCTTTCTCCAAATGGTCGATTGTGCAAAATATATCCATTCATTAGGTGCTAAGAACGTAGTGATCAAAGGTGGCACTGGGATTATCGGAAATGAAGCATTGGATGTTTTATTTAATGGAAAAGAAACAATTTCTTTTAGACGGGAAAAGTTAGAAGAACAAACTGTTAACGGTGCAGGATGCACATTTGCTTCCGCGATTGCAGCAAATCTGGTCTTAGGCTATCCTTTGACTGATGCAGTTGCCCGGAGTAAGGCTTTTGTTTATGACTGTATCTTGAATGGTGTCATGATGAATGATCAAACAGGAAGTGTTTGGTCAAAAGGAAAAGGAGTGGAAATAACGAATGAATACTAAAAAAATTGCGATCTATGCCATGCTGACAGCTTTAACTGTGGGGATCTCTTTAGTCATCTTGATCCCGATACCTGGAACCAACGGATTTGTCACCTTATGTGAAGTCGGCATTTATACCGCAGCTGCCCTTTTTGGTCCGATGGGTGGATTGATCGTTGGTGCAGGAAGTGGCTTGTTTATTGATTTATTATCTGGATATCCCCAATGGGCGATCTTCTCTTTATTGATCCACGGCTTACAAGGATTGGTTGCTGGCTATTTTGCGGGCAAAGGTTCTGTGCGTTGGGGCTTTGGTTTATCACTTGGAACGATCATCATGGTGGTGGGCTACTTCTTTGCTAGTTGGTTGCTATATGACTGGCCAGTCGGTGTCGCATCTCTACCAAGTAATTTAGTCCAAAACATTGTCGGTATCGTGGTGGCGATCCCACTTACAAAGGCATTGATGCGTTTACCTCTGCAACAATCAACGGTAAAAAACAAGTAAAAAGGATGAATGGAAAATGGAAGTATCAAAAGACAGTTTCAAACAACAATTATCTGAAATGGTTTCAGATATTCTCGAGGAAGCCCAGCTTAAAGCGGGTGATCTATTCGTTGTAGGATGCAGTACCAGTGAAATCGTTGGTGGGCATATTGGTAAAAACTCAAATGCAGAAATCGGACAATGGGTCATCGAAACATTGAAAGAACAATTAGACCCTCTTGACATTTCCTTAGCAGTCCAAGGCTGTGAACACCTTAATCGAGCATTAGTCGTCGAACGTCCGGTAGCTGAAAAGAAACAATTTGAGATCGTCTCCGTCATTCCGGCACTCCATGCAGGAGGTGCCTGCTCAGTTGCAGCATTTGAACAATTCAGCGACCCGGTCGAAGTCGAACATGTCGTTGCTCAAGCAGGAATCGACATCGGTGATACTGCGATCGGGATGCACATCAAGCATGTTCAAGTGCCTATACGCCCCCGCTCTAACACATTAGGTCGTGCGCATGTTACTGCTTTACGGTCTCGTCCTAAATACATTGGCGGACCTCGTGCGCAATACGAATAAGCGATTGTGACAGAAGCGTCCAGCGCCGAGAAATAAGCAGGGAAACCCGAAATTTTTTCAAATTTTTGGGTTTCCCTACTTATTTCCTATTTCTAAGGCATTACTTTTGGAACACCGTTTATTCGGTTTTAAAGTTAAATAAATAAATTATATTTTTGATCCTATTATTTTTCTTATTAGTTAGTTTTTACGATAAAGACGTGCTTCATACGGCGCGAACGTTCCACTTGATTGGAATGTCGAACTCGGTTGATTTTCCAGTAACCCTTCCCAATCTATACCGATGTTTGTTGGTAATGTATAAGGGGCTGCTTCATCGGTCAAGTTGACGATGATCAGATAACGTTCTTCATCTAGTATTCGCTCATACACAAAGAGCTGTTCATTTTCAGGTAGATATTCATTGAAACTACCATAAATCAACCCTTTATGTTCTCGACGTACGGCAATCATTTTTTTGTAAAAAGATAAAATAGAATCTGGGTCATTGGTTTGATCAGCGACGTTGATCGTTTGATGATTGGGATTGACGACTAACCAAGGAGCAACTTCGGAAAAACCAGCATACGAATGATCATTCCATTGCATCGGTGTACGACTGTTATCTCTTGTGGTATTGGCTACGATATCCAATGCTTCTTCTTCTGAGCGACCTTCATCAAGCAATTGTTGATAGAGTCTTTTCGAATCCACTGCATCGATTTCATCAATAGAAGAAAATGGGAGATTCGTCATACCGATTTCTTGTCCTTGATAAATAAATGGCGTACCTTGTAAAAAGAAATACATCATGGCGATAGCTTTTGCAGAAACTTGCCAATACTTAGGAGACGTATCCCCAAAGACAGACACACATCTTGGCACGTCATGGTTTTCCATATAAAGTGCATTCCAACCTTTGCCGTCTAGTGCCCGTTGCCAAGCGCTCAATGATTGTTTCAAACTCAATACATCTAGATCCCCATCTTTTTCATGTTTCCAGATCGAAATATGATCAAACTCAAAGATCATATCGAAGTAGCCATTTTCACCTACCCACTCAGGTCCTTCGTTTGCAGATACCCCACTCGCTTCTCCTACCGTCATAATATCGTATTCATCAAAGACATTTTTCAATTCCGTCAAATGATCTTCAATGCCGGAGACATTTTGAAAAGGAGAAAATGGGTTCTCAGTTGCCTTGACAGAGTATTCATCTTTTTTTACATGAGAAATTGCATCTAAGCGGAATCCATCGATCCCTTTATCTAACCACCAGCGGATCATCGTGAAGAGTTCAGCTTTTAATTTGTCGCTTTCCCAGTTCAAGTCAGGTTGTTCTTTTGCAAAAATGTGTAAGTAGTATTGACCAGTTTGTTCATCGTATTGCCAGGCTGAACCGCCAAAGATCGACTGCCATTCATTCGGTGCTTGATCAGGTGTACCATCGACCCAAATGTAGTAATCACGGTACGGATTATCGACTGACTGGCGAGATTCAATAAACCATTCATGCTGATCAGAACTATGATTGATGACGAGATCCATGATGATCTTGATCCCCATCTGATGGGCTTCGGCTAGTAAAGCATCAAACTCATCCATTGTACCAAACTTCTCAAGGATTGCTTGATAATCACTGATATCATAGCCGTTATCGACAAATGGCGACTGATAAATAGGATTGATCCAAATAAAGTCGATCCCTAACTCTTTCAAATAGCTAAGTTTTTGGCGTATCCCGTTGATATCACCGATGCCGTCGTTGTTGCTATCTTTAAAGCTCGCTGGGTAGATCTGATATCCAACAGCTTCTTTCCACCACTTTTCTGTCTGCTTCATGCTTATCCCCCTTTTTTCTTTATTATAGCTTAATTTGAAACGGTTACATATTTGTTACCGTTAACTTTTTTTGCTGCTAACATCAGTTGGAGTAGTGCTTATGATAAATGAAAGAACTAAAAAAAGCGAACATCAAAGACCATGATCTATCCACCATCTTTGATATTCGCATAAAATTTATAAATAACGAGAAATCAATTGGATCAATTGTTTAGGGAATGTCGCTAAATCAGTGATATCGACAAAGCGACTTGCGCCGTAGATTTCTTTGATTTCTTCTTTATCTTGTCCAATTGCCGCAGAAATAAAGACGATACCTTGGCGCTCATATTCAGTCAATACTTCTTGGATATCTTTTTTTGCTTTAGTGCCTGTGTAATCAGGTAACGCTTTTGGTTGGCCATCGCTGATGTTGACGATCAGTTTGGTTGTCGCAGGTTGTTCTGCCAGCTTTCCAGCAATCAGACGTAACACTGCGCCATCACGATTGTTTTGTCTTGGCTTCATAGTCACTAACTTCTGTTCCAACCATTCAAATGAATCCGAGAACTCTTTGTACGAAAAGACAGATGTTTTTTCTCTTGTCGAAACATCTGCTGTATCCCCGTAGATCAACAAAGGAATGCGTACCTTTTTGGCAAACTCCGCAATAGCAAATGCTGCTTTTTTAGCTGCTAGAATACGATCTTCCCGAACCATTGACCCAGATTCATCAATTCGTAAAGCAACTGCTAAGGAAGGTTGCTCATGAGGGGGATTTTTTTTATCAAATTGCCGCAAATCACCATAAGCTACTCGACTGGCATTGAATCGTTGCCCTTCGTACTTTCCTTTTTGGTAAGTTTCGCTTTGCTCATTTTCTAAAAGATCAAGGATTTGCCGACTTAATGAATCCACGATTGGATCGATCTCTTGTCGGATAGTCGCCACTTCCGGATTTTTTACTGCGAACTTAGGGCGATGAACGATCAACCCTTCTTTTTCATGGATCGTACCTTTCATCAGCTGACGGGCTTCTTTATTGAGTTCACGCTTGAGTTGCTTGTCGAAGGCTTCCATATCTGAAGCTGACATCTCTTGGGATTCGTCATCTGCTTGGTTTTGTTGTTGACTTCGTCCTTCGACTTCCTGGCTCCGCTCTTCCGATAAAGGCAACGTGTCAGTTGGCGTTTCTTCATTCGCAGTTGCTTCATTTATCGGCTCTTCTGGCAACACTTCTTCTTTCTCAGAGGGGTGTTCACCAAGCAGAGTGGTTTCTTCTGCTAGCTTCTCGATTTGGCGTTCTGCCGCTTCTTCTGCACCAATCGTTCTTCCTTTGATTCGCGAGGATGCCTCTGATAAATCCCCCCATTTTTTTTGACGAAGTAACTCTCTTAGTTCATCTAAAAGCCCACTATCAGTTAAGGCAGTCGTCAAAATGTGTAATTCATCTGGATCAGTCGTCAGTTTATATAAGACTTTGGGATAGAGTGATACAAAAATATCTTGATTTTGTTTCAGCGTATTGACCCAATAAAAATAAGAACGCATCCCTGCCACACCTTTGATAGCATTTGCTTTGGCAGTTTCGTCCAACAGTCGGATCACTTCTGCCATTTTTAACAAAAGTGCTGGCTCTTCGACTTGTGTCTTGCTGATTGCACGTTCCACCATAACAGAAAGCTCTGGCAGATCCATTTTCTCAGCATGTTGCATACGATCTCGAAGCGATTCATTCAATGGTCGGTTTCCTTGGTAGTTGCGATTCGTGGTAATGATAATGATACAGTCTGGATGTCGTTTGATCACACCAGTAGGTAAGTTCAACAAACCGTTAGTTTCTAGGGCAGAGTTCAAAGCAACGAGAACCGAAGCATCACGTATCACAGTCGGCTCTTGGATTTCTAAAAGATAGCCCTTTTCGATCGCGCGAACGATTTCTGACGGATAGTATTTGTAATGGATCGTACTTTCTTGGTTGTTTTCGATTCGTTGCACGAGATCGGCTAATTTCTGTTTTGCCGTTTGTTGATCGACGGAGTAATGTTGTTCGATCAACGTCAATACCGCAGCTAATGTATCCGTTTGATAAATCGCAGTCAATAACTCTTGATCCTCTTCTTGATCTGAATCTATAACAGGTAGTAATGCACCAAAGACATCTGATTTATCCATATCAGCAAAGCAAGTCACTTTCGTATAAGGCAACTGCAGATCAAAGGATAATGCTTTGGCTAATTGCGTTTTCCCAGAACCCGCATCTCCTTCTAGCAACACATTGCTGATTTTCATTTCCGAATCTAACCAGTTTGCTTTGATTTCAGTTGCAATACGTAGCTCTTCAGCACTTGTCTGATGACTTGTCGGTTTTTTCCAGATCATTTGTTTTTCGATCGGTGTAAACGTTCGTTGATCGGTGAGTGAAAAGTTTTCCATGATTAAACACTTCCTTATAACATTAATACCCTAGATCATCTAATAAACGTTTCAAGATACGAAAACGTTCGCCGAGTAATTCCCCATCTTTTTGTAAAGCATCGTAGTATAACATGATATCTTCATCGATTTTAGGGTTTTTCGTATCCACTTCCACCGTCATCCGGTTTCCTTGCAGACCGATGATATCAACGACAGGATTTTCAGGATCATAAAATTTTTCATGGCGGTAGGCATCTTGGAAGTAAACACTTCCTTGCGCCACTAAGATCGCTAAGTCAAGGATACGAGTGATCGGCAATTCTTCCGATTGACGTGACCACTTTTCACCTGTATGACGCCACACTTTTCCTGAAATATCGACTTTTCCTCGATCATTCCACTGAGCTAATCCTAATGATAGACCTTTCGCATCTGTATGCAAAGCATTTCTGCCATCAACTTTATCATAATCTTCGACGACGATTACTGGTTTATGTTTTAAATTTGTTGGTATTTCCATCCTTCTCGACTCCTTTTTAGTAATTTAGTAATTTAGTAAACTACTAGATAATTAAAGTTAGTATATGACAATTATATAAGAAATGCAAAAAAACAGTCCAAGCAAACCATTGCTCAAACTGTTTTCTTCTTCATATTTCTTGCTTCCTACCCCGTTTATTGCGCAGAGATCGCAATACCGATCGCTTTTTCCCCCAAATGACTACCGATTACAGGACCAAAGTGCCCGATCTCGATTTCTGCTTGTGGGTATTGTTTTTGAAGTTTTGCTTTTTCTTCTTCCGCAACTTCTAAATTATTTGCGTGGATCACATATAATTTCACCGGTGGCTTTATTTCTTCATTTCGTTTGCCAATGATTTGTTCTGCACGGGCAAAGGCTTTTTTGCTTGAACGGATCTTCTCGAATAAAATGATTTTGCCTTCCGAAAAAGTCAGGATCGGCTTGATTTTCAATAGTCCGCCGATCAGCGCAGCACCGTTAGTCAAGCGACCTCCACGGACTAAGTTATTCAAGTCGTCAACGATCAAATAGGCGTATGTATTGTCTCTGATTCGATCGATGTGAGCTAAAATGGCTTCAAGTGAATAGCCTTGATCATTCAAGTCTAAAGCAGATTCGACCATGTGACCCATTGGCATACTTGTGATTTTCGAATCATAAGGAACAATCGTCATCTCTTTGACGTCGTCTTTCATCGCAAATAACGTATTGACGAACCCAGAAATCCCACTTGATAAGTGTATACTTAAGATCGTATCGTAGCCTTTCGCTTTCAGTTCTTCATAAAGTGCCAAAACTTCACCTACTGCAGGTTGGGAAGTCGTTGGAAAATCTTTACTGTTTTTCAATAGTCCATAATATTCGTCTGCTTCAATGTCGATACCTTCGTTATAAATTTTTCCATCCAAGATCACAGGGATAGGAATCACATATAAATCAGGATGGTTCTTGATACGTGTTGGCAGGAAAGCTGTACTGTCAGTTACGATTGCTAATTTCATTTATTTAAGTTCCTCGTTTCAAAGAATTTTACCAGTCCTTAATACTATATCATAAGTAAGAAAAGATTTGAACCTTTGTCCGGATTATAGAAAAAGCAACTTATGTTTTTTATTAAAATCTAAGATTTTTATCACTTTCCCATCCATTTGAACAAATAAAAGAGAGTGGGACATTAGTTCTCTCCCACCACCTAAAACCGAATAAACGGCGGGAACAGAAGTAACCTCTTCGGAAATAAGGCGCCATCCACAAAAATTTGACGAACAATTTTCGTGGATGGCGCCTTATTTCTCGAGGCTGAACACTTCTGTCCCGACCTCTTACTATTTATAGTTAGATCGCTTTCTTACTACCTATACAATCCTTGGTGCTTGCTACAGCATCCCCTTATCGTCTGAAATTCTTGACCATTTGCATGGCGTTTCGCCCAAATTGGGCAAAGACGAACGTCAAGCCACCGATGCCACCGATCACCACACAATAAATCACTGCATGCGTTTTTGATGTCATAGACAATGAAAGACTCAACACGAAGAAAAGAACGCAGCAAAGTAGTAACATGGCCATCGTCGAACGAAACGTCTTCAAGAAGAAGTGACTGATTTTTGCGAATGGCGAGATGCGGTATTCTTTTGATAAATAAAGATACCCACGAACAAACACAAAAGCAAAAGCCAACGTATTGGATAAACTCATTCCGTATCCACCAAATAAAGCTAAACCGATCGCTTGGAATACGACTTTTAAAATAATCGCCTCTGTTGTCAGTTTGATTGCAACCAAATGATGATTCAGTGATTGCAACATCGTCGATAGAATCGTAAACAACGAGAAGAACAAGGAAGCTAAAAGCGCCATTTGGAAGTAACCGACACTCTCTGGGTCATAGCCAAAAAACAAGGTGTATAACGGACCTGCTAACAAGGACATCCCTGCTAACGAAGGCAAAAGAATCAACAAGGCAATCGAAAAGCTATCTCCGACCGTTTTCTCAATTTGTAGACGGTCTTTTTTCCCAAGAGTACTTAGGATCGGCAAACTACTGATAGCGACCGTTCCGACCATCGAAATCAAGATCAATGTCAATTTATTCGGATTGACCGATGCTCGACTGAACAAAAATTCGAGTTGTTGGTCTGCAATTTCCGGTCTGAATAAATGCAAGAATGGTTTCATCGTCACCTGATCGATCATCTGTACGATTGTGATCACCGAACCCACATAAATGAAGGGTAATGTTTCTCGAATGATTGAAACAGACGCGGAACGATTGTCTTTTTGGAAATAGCGACTTGAGATCCAGAAATCTTTTAAACGGAAGTAGTCGTTTTTACGCCCCACGACAAACATATGACCAATAGCCGCTAGTCCACCGAAGAATGAAGCAACCGTACTGATCAATACCGCTTGTACGATCGTGCCGTCTGTCAACACACGTAAATAGTACGTACCGGCTAAAATGACGATCACACGGATCACTTGTTCGATGATCAAGGAAGTACCGTAAGGACGAAGATGATTTTTTCCTTGGAAATAACCGCGCATCGCACTTAATACTGGGATCGCTACTAAGGAAGGACAGAGACTACGAATCGCCAAAATACCGTTATCGACATTGGAGATCGGACTGATCCCTGCTAAAGCGGGAGCAAACAAATACATCAATACCGCAGATAGGATCCCAATAACGAACATGATATTGATCGTACTCCGAAAAATGACGCGACACGCCTGTTCATCCCCATTTTTCGTCGCCACCGCCACTTTTTTTGCAATGGCATTTGGAAACCCAACTGTCCCTAACATCAGGAAAAGACCATAAGGTAAATAGCCCACATTATAAAGGGTAGTTGCTAACATGCCATCTTGATTGTTCCCCATCATACTTAACCAAGGAATCAAATAAACGACACCTAAAACTTTGCAGAGTAGATTGGCAAAGGTAAGCCAAAATGTCCCTTGCATCAATTTCTTATTCATATGTCAACCTCAACTATCTCTATTAGAATAAACATCTTCCCTATTATAACAAAAAAAACTTGGAGGACAACTCGTTGATGAAAACAAAAAAATAAGCTTCTCTATTTTTGGGAGAAGCTTAAGAAATTCTATAACATTGATAATAAAAACACAGATGCAAGTCCTGTAATGACAGACAATGCCATTGAGCGGGTTTTATAGGCTACACCTGCAACAAGTAGCATCGCAACGATTTTGATATTCCAAGCGATATCTAAATGTTCATGTGTGATAAAAACATCTTTGAAGGCTAACGCTGCAAACAAAGCGACTGGTACATACTTCATCCACTCACTAAACCATTTAGGCACTTTTCGATGCGTAAAATAAAGCATAGGAAAAACTCGTGGAATGTAGGCAACGACAAATAAGCTGAATACCAGTAACAACAAGTACCACTCAGTCATGATGTTGGACCTCCTGTTCTGGGAAATGGAACAACGGTTCATTCAAAGGCTGTTCCTCTTTGCTGGTTCTCTTTTCTTTTTCCTTCTTGAAGGCTCTCTCTAAGGCAAAACCTGCTGAAGAAGCAATCAACGTTGCAACGATCAAACCGAAAGTGTTTTGGAATAGTACCATGAACAAGACGCTGAGTACACCAGAAAAGATCCCTGTGAAGATGAGTAAAGCATTCTTCATTTGCATGATGAACATAAAAATAAACATAGCGGTCAAAGCGAAATGGACCAAATCTGTATCCACTCGGATCACTGATCCAAAAATATTTCCGACCATGTTACTGATCGCCCAAGCCCCCATTGAAAACCAATTGACATACAACGCTTTTCGCTTGTCGCTTGTCCCAAGTAGGGTCAGTTGAGTATTTCAAATAATTGACTGCATAATTTTCGTCATTCAATGATTGAGAGAACACAGCTAAAAAGAATCGCTTTTCTTTCTTCATAAAGCCTGAAAGACTCGATCCTAGCAAGATATATCGTAGTTCTAAGAAAAAAACCATTAAAAGTGTGGTTGAAAATGGCGCTTGTGTGGCTAGCATAGAGGCAACTAAGAATTGTGCGCCGCCAGAAAATACTAAGATGGATAATAGACCAGCTAAGAGTGGATCAAAACCAACTTGTTGCAGTAAGACCCCGCAAGCTAATCCAACTGGGATATAACTAAGGCAAAGTGGCAACGCAGCATGTAGCGAATCCTGCCAAGGCGCCCGTTTCTGTTTATTCATTAACGATATCTCCTTCAATTAACAACAAATAAATAGCGGACTAATTGTAACATAAATAAATAAAAATGTAGCCGTTTTATCGTTAAACAACATGATATTTTTCTCATTTTCAAAGAACCTCTAATGAAAAAAAATAAAAATCATCGAGAAAGAGAGAGGAAATTCATAATCCTCCTCCTTTTTTCGATGATTTCATACTATAAATAAATGAGCTATTTTTTTGCTATTCGACCCTTTTACAAGCGAAAAATAACATTGGTTTTCAAATCATTCCTCGACGCTCTTTATCGTAGTTTCTTGTGTTTTCTTTATTTGCGAATAATTTGGATCATATTTATCTGTTTCAATGTAAATATAGATTTTTTTATCCTTTAATTGTTCACGGATCGTCCGTTCAATATCATTGATGATCATGTGTACTTGATATTCTTTACTCTCAAATAGATCGATTTTGGCGGCAACTAAAATCTCTGTCGGACTTAAATGTACAGTTTTGATATCAATGACGCGATTGACTTCATTTCGCTCAAAAGCAAATTTGATCTTTTTCAAATCTGTTGTAGTCACGCTCTCGCCAATGATCAAACTATAAAATTCTTTTGCCAGAAAGATAGCAGCACCCATCAATAAAAAGCCGATCAATAGACCGCTGATGGCATCGAAAGCTGCAATTCCTGTCACCATGGTCAATCCGGTGCCGACTAAGGCAAGAATGAGACCAATTACAGCACAGAGATCTTCGGTGAAGATCACCAGGATCTCACTGTGGCGACTTTCACGTAAAAAGCGCATGGTTGAAAGTTTCTCCGTGTTCAATTCGCGGATTTCTTTCATTGCTATTCGCAATGAACTCCCTTCTACAGCTAAACCAAATAAGAGGATCAGGATGACGATCCAAGGATTACCAACTTCGTGGGCGGGATGGGTAAGTTTTTCAAAAGCTTCCATCACACCTAGCGCGCCCCCACCAAAAAACAACATCATGGCAACAATCGTACTGAAAAAATATTTTGCTCGTCCTTCGCCAAATTGGTGTAATTCACTTTGACCACGATTCGCACGTTTATCACCGACTAGTAGTAATACTTGATTGCTACAGTCAACGATACTATGGATACTTTCATTCAACATCGCAGCACTACCACTGATGGCATAACCGACAAATTTACTAAACGCAACTAAGAGGTTGGCACCTAACGCAGCCAATACAGAAAACATTCCGCTCTTCTTCAAATTCTCCATTGTATATCTTCCCTTCATTCCTAACAACATCAAAGAGTATCTAAATTAAAGATCACGGTTTGATTATTTTGTAAAATTGTTTCTTTTGCACCCATTTTTGTATTTTTACCATCCACACTGAACATCCAATATTTTTTTTCTTCGGTATTTTGGCTCTGACCATTGATCGAGGTGATAAATCCTTTGTCTTCTTCCACACTAAAGTTTTGTTCAAGCACATCCAGTAGGTTTTCTCCTGTATGGAAAGTCACTTTTTTTACTAAGGTATCAACCCCAGCTTCTTGCAAGGTGATAGTTGCTGTTGCTTTCGTCACCATGGCTGAAGGTTTTGGATCAGCTTTTTTTGGCTCTTGATTTGTACAACCGGTAAAGAAAAGCAACATTGAACAGACAATGAGTAAACTGGTTCCTATCCTTTTCATTTTACCCCTCCTAAGTATAAAAAAAGCCAAGGAGAAACCGATTCCTTGGCTCTTTTTTCATCGATCATCTGAACTGATCTTTCTGAAGCGAATACGGAATGATCGTTCTTTTTTATCAATTTTTGCGGACCATCAAAGGCACTAAAAATTCATAATTGATAAAGAAATCGATCACTGAACGATGATAGTCACCAGAAGAAATCGCCAGATCTGTCTGTGTTTCGTCTTTTAGAGAGATTTGGAGCGACTGCCCTTTATCAAGCAACACTTTATAAGTCGTATCATCCAATTTTTCCATATCATACTGCGGATTTTTCATTGTGACAATAAAAATATCATCTAACACTTCTTGTGTGGCTGGAAACTTACTTGCAATATCTAATCTTAGTGGCTTCGTGTTGTCTAATAAGGTTTGATCGACTGTAAAGCCTAATTTACGTGCATAAGCAAACAATTGATTCAACTTATGATTGAAAATCGTGATCTGACTAGCCGAAAACACGCGTTCAACAGACCAATGACGAATCAATGCTAACACTCGGTCATCATCGATCTCGATCGTCATTTGTTCTGGGGATACCCGCATCAGATTGATGGATTCTACTTGATATCGTTGGTCGATCGTTGGTAACACAAATGAGAACATCAATTCTTTTTGTGGTGTCAAACTATAATTGATTGAAAAATATCTTGTTTCCCATACATCATATGCTTGTTTGGATAACTCCAAGCCGATATCATTCAATGGTTTTAATATCTCGTAGGCAAAGTATTCGATCAAACTCGTCTTAGCAATTGCAGAAATCGGTGTATCTTCTAACACGTAGCGATGATATGCGACCAATAACTCATTGAAATCCGCTTCGATCAAATATTTGCGTAAACGTAAATCAGCCAACTCTTCTTCTGCGGCTGCAATGAGATCAACGATGTCTTCATGATCATTTTGTTTACCAGAAAGATATGCTTGATTTTCATTGACCGCTTGCTCAACCGTTGAACGATCGGTCGCTGTTTGATTCGTCGAGTTTGGGACGACTTTTTCTTTTTCATGGATTTTGGCTTCTTCGCGAATTTCTTCTGCTTCATTCGCTTTTTCTATATCATTACTTTGTGCTTCTTCGACTGACTCGGTCATTCCATGATCTTCAGATGTCACTTCTTGTTGGTCTAACTCTTCTTGTTTTGTCATCACTCGTCCCCTCCCTCTTCTACTATTTCAGGGTTTTCACTACCAAGGTACGACATCAAGAAACGATGGATCGACTGCCTGAAACCTTCCATATCGCCAAAATACTTTTTGATTTGACGTTGTTCTTTTTCCACGATCGCAGCGCGTAGCTGATCTGCTTTTTCTTCATGCAATAACGTTTGCTTTTGTTTTTGGATTTTTTCAGGTTCTTCGATATACGGCAACCAACCTAATTTTTCATTTTCAAGAGTTTGTTTCTTTTGTTCTAACGCTTGGATTTCTTCGTCTATTTTTTTACGATTCAAAAATCCTTTCGTATCATCTAACTCAGTGATTTGCCGATCGATTTCTTTGATGGCATCATCTAAACGTTCGATCTCTGCTTTTGCAGTGATCACTTTTGCTTCTAACTCATTGATTTGTTTATCAAAATCATGTGTTTGTTGCGTGGCATAATTCTCCCACTCTTCATCGATTTGCGGCAATACAAAAATTTCAGGTAAGCTGGCATCGATCCCGATCGTTGCTCGCTCATGAAAATAGGTGCCGATCTGGTAATAACTCATCGTTGGAGAGAGGGTCTCTGTGTGTTTCATAAAAGGAAACTCTTGCAAGAAACGATCATGGATCTTTCGCATCAACAGCTGATCGATCTCATGATTTTCATTTGAACTCTTTTTAAGCTCATCGTTCAAGCGCCCATTGTATAACTGATAGATTGCGGGAATATTCTCTTCGCGGACAGCTTGTTCAAAAGCTTGCAGATCTTCTAATAATTGTGAAAGATTCATGCTCGCTTTTTCTTTGATATCGTAAAACGAAGATGTTTCCTCTTGTTCGTTTTCATCATAATGTTCGTTCGTCTGTGGGTCTATCATCTTACTGGCCTCCTCGTGCTTTTGAACGCATCAATTTTCTATCAATTATTCTATGTAATCCAATAGTATCATTTTCTAAGATAAAAGTGTTACTAAGTATGCGCTAACTTAGAACAAAAATTACTTTTACTAGCATTAACTGATGAGTTAGAAAATATAAAAGAGCGGGTCATCGATTCCCCGCTCTTAGCATTATTTTTTGGGTAAATCTCTTGTTGTAAAATGGATGCGTTGGTTCTCATCTCGTGTAAGCAATGTTTCTTCATTTAAATAAGAGAACTTCAATTCATTCAGTTCACTATCTTCTAACATATGCTCATATCCTGTAAAAATTGAGCGTATATACTGTTTGTACGCGTTTTTCTTTTTTTGTCTTTTTTTCATAGGACACCTTCCTTATCAAACCTATCATACCAATGAATGCCTTTTGAGACAAGCATGTTTCTTTTGTTTTTCTTTGAAATTTCTTTATATACTTAATTGATAGTTGACGAAACCTCCAAAAAATGAAAAAATGCGAGAGTAGCTAAGGAGGGAAACAAGTGAAAAAAATTGGTTTTGACTCAGAAAAGTATATCGAAGAGCAATCTGCGTATATCCTTGAACGCGTCCATCATTATGATAAGTTATATTTGGAATTTGGTGGGAAATTAGTTGATGATAAGCATGCCAAACGTGTCTTACCTGGATTTGAAGAAGATGCTAAAATCAAATTATTGCAAAAGTTACGTGATCAAGCGGAGATTTTGATTTGTGTGTATGCCGGTGATATCGAGCGGAATAAGATTCGTGGTGATTATGGGATTACCTATGATATGGATATCTTACGTTTGATCGATGAATTACGAGGATATGGATTATCGATCAATAGTGTAGTGATCACCCGTTATAACGGTCAGCCAGCAACTAAAGTATTTATCAACAAATTAGAGCGTCGTAATATCAAAGTCTATAAACACGCTGAAATCGAGGATTACCCGATCAATGTCGAAAAGATCGTTTCAGAAGATGGTTTCGGTAAGAACGAATACATCGAAACAACCAAACCGATCGTTGTCGTGACAGCACCAGGTCCAGGTAGCGGTAAATTAGCTACTTGCTTGAATCAGCTCTATCACGAAAGCCAAAAAGGCAATGCAGCAGGTTATTCTAAATTTGAGACTTTCCCAGTATGGAATGTTCCATTGAAACATCCCTTGAATATTGCCTATGAAGCAGCAACAGTCGATTTAAAAGATGTCAATATGATCGATTCATTTCATTTTGACGCGTATAACAAAGTGGCTGTTAACTACAATCGTGATGTGGAGACTTTCCCTGTCATCAAACGGATCATCGAAAAAATCACTGGCAAAGAATCGGTCTACCAGTCACCTACTGATATGGGCGTCAACCGCGTAGGTTTTGGTATCACGGATGATGAAGTCGTACAGGAAGCCTCAAAACAAGAAATCATCAGACGCTATTTCCAAACAGCGTGTGACTTTAAAAAAGGATTGACAGATGAAGATGCCGTCAATCGTATCAAATTGATCATGGAAGAAGTCGGATTACGTCCTGAAGACCGTAAAGTCGTGACCCCTGCCCATGAGTATGCAAAAACTAGTCAAGCATCTAGTACGGAACCGCTAGCAGTGATTGCGATCGAACTGCCTGATCAAGTGATCCTTACAGGGCGGACAAGTCAATTGATGGATGCTTCGGCTGCTGTGGTATTGAACGCGATCAAATATCTCGCCCACATTTCCGATGAGATCCCATTGTTATCTCCGCTCGTGTTGGAAACGATCCAAGGACTTAAGAGCAAGGCGTTGCACTCGTCAATCGATACATTGAATCTCAATGAAGTGTTGATTGCTTTATCAATCAGTGCAGTCACAAATCCAATCGCTCAAGTTGCTTATGAAAAATTAGCAGAGCTTGAAGGTGCGCAAGCACATTCAACTGTGATGATCAATAAGAATGACGAACAAAACCTGAAACAATTAGGTATCGACATCACAAGTGCGCCGGTTTACCCTTCAGAAAACTTGTATTATCAATAAATAATTCTTCGATGATAGCTAAAAGAGAAAAATAAAAGTTGCCTCAATAAATAAGGTGGTATCCATGAAAATTGCTCAAATTTTTGTGGGTACCCCTTTTTTTAGGAGCTGCTTCGCTTTCTGACGTTTACTGCTTTCAAAGGAAAACAATAAAGTAAAGAAGTTATTTGTCTAACAGCTTCTGGTCATAGTTTACTAACAAATATATGCATACATATATGCCAACACCGTTAGATAAAATCAATAATTTAGGATTTCTTGATTCACTCCTGCCCATTAAAAGACACCTGTCTTTCCCCTCTCTTCCATGTATACGCTTTAGTCTAAAAATCTCATGAAATTTCTCTCAAAAGATTCGTATTCTTTAAAAATAACATGTAGAATTAAACGGAATTTGGTAAGGAGTGATTTTTTTGAGTCAGTTTATTGGAATAATAGGTTTACTTTTAATTTTTGGGTTGGCGGTTTTGATCAGTAGCGATCGAAAAGCCATCAAACGCAAACCATTGATCATCATGCTCGTGTTGCAATTTGCGTTTGGGTTTGTTTTATTACGTACGACTTTTGGTACAGCAGTTGTTGGGATGTTAGCCAAGCTATTTGATCACTTATTGGCATTTGCCGGTGAAGGTGTCAATTTCGTTTTTGGTGGTGTAGCAAACGTTGGAAGTGCCCCATTCTTCCTGAATGTGTTGATGCCGATCGTCTTTATTTCTGCCATTATTGGGATTTTGCGTTACATCAAGATTCTTCCTTTATTTATGAAAGCAGTCGGTCTAGGATTGAGTAAAATCAATGGCATGGGGAAATTGGAATCTTATAATGGTGTGGCTTCAGCGATTTTAGGCCAATCAGAAGTCTTTATCTCCATCAAAAAGGAACTGCCTTTTTTGACAGAAAAGCGCCTGTTCTCGATGAGTGTTTCCGCTATGTCAACTGTCTCGATGTCCATCGTTGGTTCCTATATGGCGTTGATCGATTCAAAATACGTGATCACTGCTTTAGTGTTGAATCTTTTCGGCGGATATATTCTTGCTTCGATCGTCAATCCTTATGAGTTAGACGAAAAAGAAGATGAATTAGTGATTGAAGAAGACAAAGAACAAACATTTTTTCAAATGTTAGGCGAATACATTTTAGATGGTTTCCATGTCGCGATCACGGTGGCTGCAATGTTGATCGGTTTTGTTGCCTTGATTGCTATGATCAATGCCTTGTTCAACGGGATCTTTGGAATTACGTTCCAACAGATCTTAGGTTATATTTTTGCACCATTTGCATTTATCAGCGGGATTCCTTGGAAAGAAGCGGTCGATGCCGGTAGTATCATGGCAACCAAACTAGTGACAAATGAGTTTGTAGCAATGACCGAATTGTCGACTGGTACCTTTGAATTTACAGAACGTACCACAGCTATCTTATCAGTCTTCTTAGTATCATTTGCAAACTTCTCTTCGATCGGGATCATTTCAGGGGCAATGAAAGGGTTGAATGAAGAAAAAGGTAATCTTGTAGCAAAACATGGATTGAAAATTTTGTTCACCGCTTCATTAGTCAGCTTTTTAAGCGCAATTGTTACTGGAATACTGGTATAAAGCTATCTTTTATCTAGGGTCTTAAGTATACTGAACTTAGCTGGTTTGAACAGATGACCTGTTTGAATTAGTTAAGTTTTTTTATTTCAAATGACAGATTTCCACTTTTCGGTATATATTAGTTATATACATATCTTTGATCCTGTACCTATAGAAAGGAATATTTCCTATGAATAAATGTTATGTATTTATTGGTCCTTCTGGTTCCGGAAAGACGACACTCGCTCATGCCATTTTTTCTCCACAGCAAAAGATCATTACGTATACGACCCGCCCCCCACGAAGAAATGAAAAAAATCACGTTGATTATCATTTTGTTTCTAAAGAAACCTTCGAACAGATGATCTCCCATCAGGAATTTGCCGAATGGGATCGGTATGCCGATCACTATTATGGCTCAAGCAAACAAGAGATCGCAACGAAGCTGGCACAGGGTGACTGCTTCACCGTTCTTACAGCTCCAGGTTTTTGGCACTTGTATGAAATATTTGGTCGTTGTATCGTGCCTATCTTCATCTCAGTAGCAAAAGAAAAGTTGAATGAACGATTTATACTTCGCGGCGACTCACCGGATAAAATCAAGCAAAGGCTCGCTCTCTTTGAAAAAGATCAAAAAGAACTTGAAAAATTAACACTTATTCCTACCTTGATCTCATTCGAAAACAATCAGACGTTAGAAATCGAGACAAAAAAATTAAAGCAAGCCATCCAGGCAGCGGATCATCGCTGAACAGTTGGCTTGCTTTTGATTTTACTCGTTTCACAATACTTTTTGATACGCTTTTCTTTCTCCGTGTGGGAATGGAAATTCAATCATGCCACAATAATGGAATCCTGCCGAGTAAATCGTCTTTTCCATCGGTTGATTCGTTGGAAACGTATCGATCCGAACATCCTTGATTCCTTGACATGCGGAAACCGTCAATAAATGTTCGATTAATTGTTTGCCAAGTCTTTTCCCTCTGACGTTTTGATCAAGAGCGACTCGATGGATGGAGAGATACGACTCTTCCCCCTGCCAATTTCCATCAATTGCTGTATAGACCGGATCGATGCCGGCAACTAGCGCCGCAGTGCCAACAATGACTTCTTCGTCAATCATGACAAAGCTTTCTTGTCTTTCAATGTCTTCGATGATTCGTTCTTTTGATGGCTTTTGCTCCCCTTGCCATTGAGGTAATCCTTGCTCAGCAAGATATGCTGCGGCTTGATCGATGATTTGCAACACTCTCGGCAAATCAGCTACTGTTGTTTTTCTAAGGTACATATCTCTGCTCCTTTTATTGATCTGTAATCAATTCGTATAGCTTGTCTATTCTTGAACCACTACGCAACCAGTCTGTCGGATGCTCTAAAAGCTGACTGACTAATTCAAGATGATGTAACAACGTCCATTTCTTCAAAACCCCCAGACCTGGGAATTTTTGTTGGTGATACAAGCTGATAAGTTCAAGTAATCCTTCCGTGATAAAAACTTGTTGATGATTCTTCATCAACCATACATACATTTTATTGGCTGCTTCCATAAATTTCAATGCTTGATCTTTTGCGGAATCATTGGTATCTGAAACAAAGTGTTTGATTCGCATATTCCCATAGGCATCGATGTATGTAAGATGCAAGGCTAACGCTCGACTGGGAAATCCTTTATCAAAGTAGCGACTACCTTCAATCGTAAAATCGGAAAACCCATGATAGCCATCCATTTGATAAAAAAGATAGTCATCGCTAAAGAAATCATCATTTTTCTCAGCATAGTTCTCTACATGACGTCGTGTTTGAAATTGATCACGGACAATGATTTTATTCTCAGGTAATTGCATGCGTAAGCGACTAGAATCAGGAATGAAAAATGTCGCATTTGTTTCGATCAATGCTTGCCAAATCGCATTTTCTCTAGGTTGATGTTGTCCATCAAAAATAATGAATGGCGGTGGTGATTCAATCATTCTTTCATAATTGCTCGGCGTAATGATCTCTGCCTCTGCTAACGAGCTATCTTCACTGATTGCCCACGTGTGGATCGGTTGATCGAACAGTTTGAACTGACCCACTTGCGGATTCTTTATGATAATCAGCGGATGATTCTTTTTTTGAAACAACTCGACAACATTTTTTAGTGTCGCCGAATCACGTACTGGCTCAATGATGGGCTGGATCTTAGTGGATAAAAGTCCACGATTCAAACTTTCTTTTAATGCAAGTAGATCGAATTGTTTGCCACGTAAATAAGGATAATACATATATTATTCACTCCAATGGTTCAGTTGGCAGACGTCGAATATGACGTTGCTGGCGCAACCAGTCCTGTTCTTGTCGCAAGGCACGATTTTCTTCTTGCAGATCATGGATTGCTTGACTTTCGATTTCTTCGATAAAGCGTTCATAATAACGTTCTTTTGAGAAGGGATCTTGCGTTTCTGAGCGTTTTTTCAATTCTTTATATAGTTGGTCCGAAGGGAAATATTTCACTCCTCGTTCCATTTGTTTGGCTTTTCTGACTTCTCTAAACAAAGATGCCATAAAACGATTGGTCAATGCCTCTTCTGCCACGCCTAATTCACGGCGCATTGCTTTTTTTGCAATAATAAAAGTTCCAGACACAGGCATTTCCTCTTCTATTGCATAGGAACGATAAACTAATACACCAATTTCTGGTGGGATCTCACTTTTGACTTCTTCATATAAATTTTTTGGTAAAACAAAATAATTATAGTGGCCAACAAAGGACAATTTAGCAGTTGAGCGAAAATCAGCTTTTGTGACTTTCAATTCATAACAACGCCATTCTCTTGTTCCATCAAATTTCATTAGACAACTTAATGTGTCAACGATTCCATGATCTTCAGGCATTGTTACTTC
This sequence comes from Enterococcus mundtii, assembly GCF_002947535.1. Taxonomy (GTDB): domain Bacteria; phylum Bacillota; class Bacilli; order Lactobacillales; family Enterococcaceae; genus Enterococcus_B; species Enterococcus_B mundtii_B. The sequence continues at coordinate 45,483 of NZ_PUAP01000030.1, read as the reverse complement.
CTCGACAACGATTCCTCCTTGTTCGATACAATAATGATACAACGATGATTCAAGCTCGATCGTTAAAGGAGTTTTCATACACTTCACCTCCGAACATACTTTCGCTTTTTATTCTACCTGAAAATCCACCATAATCCAACTGTCATTTTATTTTTTTGTATGCTTCTTATCTAACAGTAAAAAGCAACATAGAAAAGACGAAAAATGCAGCTAAAACATCACATTTTTCGTCTTTTCTGTTGCACTGGTTCTTTATTGATCGATAAAATTCTCGGTTGAGTATTACGCCTAAGTGCTACTCCGTTTTAAAAATTGCACGAATTATTTTTCCCTTAATCTCTTACTCTTTTTCGATTCCTTTTGGAAGATAAAATAAACCATGATTTTCAAATAATTCACCAATCTGAAACAGTAAGTCTTCTCTTCCTCTGGCAGCCATAAATTGGATACCAAGCGGCAATCCTTGTTCACTGACATGTGTAGGGAGACTGATTGCAGGTTGCCCAGTTAAGTTCGCTAGTTGTGTATATGGTGTGATCGCCAAGCTCTCTTCAAACATCGCTGACACGACTGCCAACCCTTCCTCTGCCGATAAATGAGGGACATCAGCCATCTGCTGGCGGATCGAGTCACTTTGCAAGTCAGCTGTGATTTTAGGTGCAGTATCAGCTGTGGTTGGCGAAAGAAACAAATCAAAGGACTCAAATAAGCTTTCCATCGTGACAGCCGCATGATCCCATACGTGCAATGAATGCACATAGTCTGCTGCAGAAAGTTTTTTACCATATTGCCATAATGTCCATGAGATTGGTTCCAGCTCGTTGCTTTCTATCCCCCGCTGCAACCCTTTTTCGATCGACTCGATCATTGCTGCCGTTTCAGCACCATTCATTTGATAATACGAGTTGATCAATGTACGTCCATCTAAAGGATAAGGAATCTCAACAATTTCATGCCCAGATTGTTCCAGAAACTGCTGCGCTTTTTTAATTGCGATTTGAGCTTCTTCGCTCACCTTCGAGCCGATTGGCGAATCAACACAGACAGCGATTTTCAAACGTTCTTTCACTGGGTGTTTTTGCCAAAATGCTGGTGTCACTTGATAAGGTGCCCCACTATTGATTCCTTGTAATGCTTGGAACAACGCTTTTGTATCCCTCATGGATACCGTTAATCCGAAGTCGATGGACGCTCCTTGCCAGCCTCGCCAAGCATTTGGACCGACTGGCATGGTTCCTCTTGATGGTTTCAAGCCAATCAAGCCAGAAAATGAGGCTGGGATACGGATCGAACCGCCGCCGTCACTGGCACCTGCCATAGGAACGATCCCTGCCGCAACTGCCGCCGCAGCTCCGCCACTTGATCCTCCTGGAGAATATGCCAAGTTCCATGGGTTTCGTGCAGGTCCATATAATTGTGGATCGGTAATATTCTTAAAGCCAAACTCAGGCGCATTCGTTTGTCCAAATGGGACTAAACCAGCCTTTTCAACTGCTTGGACATAATTCGAATTTTTAGACGCTCGGTGTTGTTCAAAAATCCGTGAACCAGAAGTTGCTAACCAGTCTTTTTTTTCTTGTCCTAGCATTTTTAAAGGAAATGGTATTCCTCTTAGTAGTGAATCTGTCTCCAGTGGTGGCTGCTTTACATTTACTTGGAAATCAATTGATTCAAGGGTGACAAATGCATTGATTTCTGGATTGAGCTTTTCAATTTTTCGTTTTGTTTCTGTAAAAAGTTCTTCCGAGCTGAATTGCTTTGCTTTTAAACCATTCGCAAGATACGTTGCATCTTTCATGTTCTCCCTCCTCAGTTACGATTATTTTCTCACATGACCGAAAAAGCAACAATGTTTACGCTTAGTCTCTCATTCTAATAGAAAAACACTTGAAGCAGCTGAATGCTTCAAGTGTTTTTCTCTAGTTATAAGCATGAAAGAGAGCTTACGACATCGAGCGTAATTTCCCTCTAAATTCGTCGATTGAATGGTAGCCTTTTTCCGCCATGATCATTTCTAACTCTTTGGTGATGCGATCAAAAATAGCTACTCCCTCTTTGTGAAGCTCCGTGCCGATCTGTAACATACTTGCCCCACATAACAAATGCTCAAATGCATCTTGTCCATTGCGGATACCACCAGTACCGATGATTTTGATCTCTGGTTTCAAGCGGGTATAAAATGCCCGTACATTCGCTAACGCAGTAGGTTTGATATACTCGCCTCCAAGTCCGCCAAAACCGTCTTTTGGTTTGATGACGACTGTTTCACTATCAGTATCGATATAAAGACCATTCCCTACACTATTAATTGAGTTTACATAGGCGATCGGATACTGATTCAAGATTTCTGCCATTTGGTCAAAGTGTGCAAAATCAAAATAAGGGGGAAGTTTGATCCCTAAAGGTTTTGAGAACACTTGAAAGACTTCTTTCAGTAAAGTGGCTGTTGCCTCGAAATCGTAAGCTAATTGTGGTTTTCCTGGAACGTTCGGGCATGAAAGATTCAGCTCAGTGATTCCTTGATAATCACTTTCTTCGATCAACTTCAACATTTCTAGATTTTCCTCTGCACTCATGCCGGCAATCGAGAAAAACAATGGTTGTTCCTGTCCATGCTCTTTCTCGTAGGCCAATGCATAATCCAGATAATAGGAAAACCCTAAGTTTGGTAATCCCATCGAATTGATACTACCAAGTGGCACATCATAATAACGTGGTTCAGGATTTCCTGCTCGCTCATTGATGGTACAACTTTTTGTAATAAAGGCGCCCGCATTCGAATGTGCAAGTTCATCTAATTCAGCTGTAGTCATGCAATGGACACCAGAAGCGTTCATCAAGGGATTTTCAAAAGAATGATTTAAGAAAGTAGTCGTTAAGCTCAAGTTATTCTCTCCTTTTAATAAAGCGTTTTTTCTAGTGTATCATTAAAGCGAACAAAATCAATAAAAATTTATCGCATGTTCGATCAATCATCGACCTCTGAAGACAATACTTCTCCGGTTTGACTATTGATTTTTACATTTGTCGTTTGGTTGCCATTTTTCACTTTGACATCCCAGTAAGTAGTTCCTAATTCTTTATCAAGGTCCCAATCTGTTGCTGTTCCAGCGCCAACTTTTTCAACGGCGATTTTCCCAGCTTCTTCGATCGAGATCAGATTGCTGACATCTAAACCATCTTCTGATTTTTTCTGACCGTTTTGTTCGTCACGATCTAATTGCTCTGGATTTTCTGCCTCAAGTTTTTCGTCCATTGCATTGATTTTCACTGAATATTCGTTTTGATCATCGACACCTTCAATTTTGTAGAAATAGCTTCCCCAATCACTATCCAGTTCTAAGCTAGTGATGGCTGCATCTGGGTATTTGTTTTGGAATAATTCAATCGCGCGATCCGCAGAAACTTTAATATCAGGGTTTGCGGTTTGTGAAGAAGATGAATCAGTAGAAGCAGCAGAACCAGCAGTTGTGCTAGATTCTTCTGTCTTATTCGTAGAAGTTACTGTCGTTTCTGACGACTGGTTGGTCGTACTTGAAGGGGTAGTTGTTTGGTTTGGCTGGCACCCCGCCAAAAGTAGTAAAGAAAATAAGCCTGTAAAAATAACTTTTGATTTCATAACAATTCTCCTTTTTATTAGGTATCTAGTATCAGTATAACGAAAAGAACGAAGACTGTCAGCCAATACCCTGTAAAATCGGTCTGCGGTCTGATTTTTCAAGTAAAAAAAGAACCTATTTTTACACTTGAAAGTAAAAATAGGTTCTTTTCATGTAAATAAAAAAACAGAAAGATCAGTTATTTATTTCCGGTGCATTGGAATCGAATTGTTTCCTGGGTGGACTAACAAGTACTGGATCACATCGATATTGCTCGATTCAAAGGATGCGGCACAGGCTTGTAAATAAAGATCCCACATACGATAGAAGCGATCCCCCATCTCCTGAGTCACTTGTTCTTGAACCGCATGGAAACGTTGCGTCCAATGTTGTAATGTCCATTGATAATCTCGACGTAAACTTTCTAAGTCGATCACTTGTAGATCGTTTTCCGTGATATCCTTAATCAGTTCCGTTACACCTGGTACATAACCGCCAGGAAAAATATATTTATTGATCCACGCATTCGTTGCACCACCTTGTTGTCGGCTGATTCCATGGATCAAAGCAGTTCCTTTAGGTTTCAACAAATCTTTGACTACTTTGAAATATTCAGGTAGATTTTCTGACCCCACGTGTTCGAACATCCCAACACTAGTGATATGATCGAAAGTCTCCCCTTTCAACTCACGGTAATCCATTAGAAACACACGGCATTGTTCTTCTAGATGCTCTTCTTTGATTTTATTGGTGATGAAGTTGTATTGTTCTTCACTTAAGGTAATACCAGTCGCTTTGACATGATATTCTTTTGCAGCAGTAAATAATAAAGTTCCCCAGCCACAACCGATATCCAAGAGGGATTCTCCTTCTTTGATAAATAGCTTGTCTAAAATATGATGGACTTTATTGATCTGTGCTTGCTCCAGACTATCTTCTGGAGTTTTGAAATACGCACAGGAATACGTCAATGTTGAATCAAGCCATAAGCGATAAAAATCATTTCCTAGATCATAATGGGCATGGATATCTGCTTTATTTTGTTGCTTAGTGTGTTTCTCTTTTTTTGGTAACCACTTTAGATAATCTTTGCTACGCAAGAAACTATCGGTATGACTGTAGGCATCGTTGATCAATGATTGGATATTCCCTTCGATTTCAATGCGATGATCCATATAAGCTTCCCCTAAAGAAAGAGAAGCATTTCTCGTCAACTCTTTGATCGGGATCTCTTCATTGAACGTGATTTTGATTTGTGGAGGGTTATCGGTATCCCCATACTGCTTCGTCGTTCCATCCCAATATGTGACTTCTACTGGAAGTGAAAAAGAGTGCGAAAATAGTTGATGATAAATTGTTTTTTCTAACATAATGATCCTCCTAAAACAAAAATTACACTATTACGTTATACCTATTTCGTCAAAGAATCAACAGATTGCATGTAATAAATAAAAGCTTTTTGAAAATTTCAGAAACACAAAAATGAAGAATGCAAGGACAGAAACATTTCTGCTTTCCCTCTTACATTCTTCATTCTTCGATTGGATCAGACTTGGATCGCTTTTGAATCTTTGAAGCCAGTTTTAGCGAAAATCCATAGTAACAATAAAACGGCTATTGTCGACTGGATTCCCATCATCAAGACAAAATCAAAATGGATGAAACCGACAAAACCAGCAATTATCGAACTCACACCTAAAACATTCAACATCAAATTTGCGCTCTCTTTAAAGTTTTTAATTGAAGAAAATTTGCTTTTTCTTGTCAGCCATAAAAAGAATGCAGCGCCGAACAAAATCAAACCAGTCATGATAAACAATAAAATACCTAACGTCAAACTGTAAGATAAAATGATCATCGGTCGATTACTCGCATAAAATTCATTCTCTAAAAACTGTTCAAACTCCTTAGGACTGGTAATTCTCATGAAATCAAATGAGGAGGGATACGACATATTGTATTCTCGTGTTTGTCCATCCTCTTCTTGACGGATCGTCCAACTGGTCTCTTCAAAATTGATTGCGGCTCCTCTTTCTGCCATTTCTTCTTTCGTCAGTGCTGTTCCGATGATGACATCGTTTGTTACACTGATGATCTCAGAGTCAGCAGTTAATCGACCGTTCGTAAGTTGTAGTTCACGTAAGCGTGCCACCCCTTCCTGATCGATCAACGTATTCACCGATAAGAATTGTTCCATCGGGATCGCCGAGACTTGATTCGTATAAAATAAAGTGATCGGCATGACCATAAAAGAAATCAGAAACAGAAAGATCACGATAAATTTTGGCCAAGTGAGTTGTTTTCTACCTAAAAACAACTGTTTTGGACTTCTTAAGCTTGAAAAGTAATTGAGTGGGAATTTATCCATAGCAAACGACTCCTAACCTTTGGTCCCGCCTGATGTCAGTCCGGTCACAAAGTTTTTTTGTAAAAAGAAGAACAATAAACATATTGGTACAGCAATCAAGATCGCCCCTGCCGCAAACAGAGAAACACGTTGGTTGGTTACATCAGAAATGAAAGTTTGTAACCCTACTGCGACTGTTTGATTTTCAGGCGTACGAAGTAGGAAACGTGCCAACATGAAGTCACCAAATGGCCCCATAAATGCCCAAAGCGCTTGGACTGCGATCATTGGTTTGACTAATGGCAAGACAATTTGCAAGAAAATCCTAAAGTGTCCGGCACCATCCAATTTAGCTGATTCATCTAAATCGATTGGGACTGTATCGAAGTATCCTTTCATCAGCCAGGTGTTCATCGGGATTCCGCCACCGATATAGATCATTGTCAAGAACCAGTAACGATCCAATGCACCTAATAAAAAGGCCATCACATAAAAGGCGGTCAATGCTGCCATTGTTGGTACCATTTGGATCACTAGGAAGAACATCAAACTTGATTTTCTTCCGATGAAACGATAGCGACTATACGTATAACCCGCAAGTGTCACAACAGTTACTTGAATGACCATCGTTAAAACAGAAATGATCAACGTATTTTTATACCAAGTTCCATACAACGTCTCACTGAATAAGCGAGAAAAATTATTCAATGTCCAATCACCGGTGAAATCTAAGCTAAAAGCAGCAATATTCCCCGGTTTGAAGGCAGTGCTGGCAGTGATCAATAACGGATAGATGATAATGATCGACAATAGGATCAAAAACACATAAGTAAAGAAATGCGAGAGTCTCCGTTGGAACTTAGCACTTGTACTAAATTTTTTCATGACTAGTCCTCCATTTTGAACGCATTAGTTTTCTTGAATACCAGCAGAGAAACGGCAATAACGATCATCGAAATGATCAGCGTGATCGCAGAAGCCATCGAATACTGTGGCGAGGTCCCGGTGGTCAATTTATAGATCCACGAAATCAAGATATCCGTTGAGCCTGCACCACCACCGACACTTCCTGGTCCTCCATTGTTGAAGAGGTAGATCATGGAGAAGTTATTGAAGTTCCCCGTATACTGTGTGATGAACGTTGGCGCTGCTACAAGAAAGATGGCTGGAAGCGTGATACTTGAGAAACGCTGCCAAGCATTCGCACCATCGATTTTCGCTGCTTCGTAAAGGTCTTCAGAAATCGATTGTAAGATTCCTGTGACCATCACATAGATGTAAGGAAAACCTAACCAACCTTGGATCAAGATGATCGCGACTTTTGTCCAGTTCGGATCAGTTTTCCAAGGGACAGAGGCAATATCTACAAAGGGGATATTGTTCAAGAATGGAATGACTTGTGTGTTGATTGCTCCCACACTATCGTTAAAGATATTTGAAAAACTCATGATCGTGATAAATGCTGGGACTGCCCATGGTAAAAGGAAAATAATTCCAAAAACACGTTTGAACTTGATAAATTTCTGATGCGCGATCACTGCTGTGAATACACCTAACGTAATTTGCAAGGTTGTTGCACAAAGCGTCCAGATGACGGTCCAAGAGAAAACGGCAACAAACGTATTTCGATAAGAACTTAAAAAGAAAATACTGAAGAAGTTTTCTGCCCCCACCCAGTCGATCAAACTTGCTGGTGGAATGTGTTTGAAATCATAGTTTGTAAATGCTGTAAATAATGTCACTAGAACCGGAAAGATGATCGTGAAAATCATCAATAGATACGCTGGTAGCGTCAAAAGATAAGGAAAGCCTTCATCACCCACATTATGTATGACTTCCTTCATTGTTCGATTGATCTTTTTCCCTTCTTTTCTCATGACTGCGACACGTTTCGCATCTAATAGATTGATGAAATAAAAAAATAAAAACAAAGCAGTCAAAATCAATTGCAAGGTTCCTTGAATCAACATAAATAATGAGTGATCTTCCATTGGTACACTACCTAAAGTAACCAAGCCAATCAAGGAATGAAAACCACCTAAAACCATTTGGATGATAAATCCGATAAATAGTGCTAAAAATATGACCCCTTTAAATACTTGACCATTTGCAAATTGACCTAGTCCTGGAATGATCGAACGTAACATCGTGCCTTTGACATTGACCGCTGTATCTTCTTGTTGCATGGTGTTGTTCCCCCCTCTTGATACTAAAAACAGGTGCTGTATGTTGAAGCGCCTTTTTGATAAAAAATCTTCTCACGTCCATCAAAGGTAAAACATGGAGCTGAGAAGCAATTTCCTTCACAGCTCCAACCTTTTTGATGATCTAATTAATATTTTTGTTCAATTGCTTCGCTGATCGTCTTCACCGCGTCATCAGCAGATTCTTTTGGTGTTTTTCTACCTGAACCAGCGTCAAACATCAAGTTTTCTGCGCCTGTCCAAACTTCTGCCATCTCTGGAATATTTGGCATTGCTTGTGCTGTTTCATATTGTTCAATAACCGCAGTCGTCAACTCATCATTCGTGCCTTTTGCTGTTTCACGAGCCGCTTGATTCGCTGGTACTTCGTTGACCATTTCAAAGAATTTTTCTTGGTTTTCTGTATTCGTTACGTAATCTAACCATTTTTGAGCAACTTCTTTATTCTTAGAGTAGTTACTTACGACCCAACCTTTACCTCCACCAAATGGTTGATAAGGTTCACCATTATTCAATGTTGGGATTTTTGATACGCCGTAATTGATGTCGTTTTCTTGATAAGTTTGTGCTTGCCAAGGACCATCGATGATCGCTGCTGATTTGTTTGACATGAATTGTTGGTTGACAAAGTCGCCGGCACTCTTGATATCTTGCATTCCTTTAGGCCAAACATTTTGGAACCAATCTGTGGCATAGCTGATTCCTTCTACTGCTCCTGCATTGTTCAACCCGATTTCAGATGGGTCTGTTCCATCTTCACCAAAGACATATCCACCGTAACCTGAAATCAAGCCATATGAATAATAAAAATCAGTCCATTTTGCTAAAAATCCTGTGTTTGTTCCTTCTTCGGATTCAAAATTGAAACGTTCATCTTTTGCTAACGCTTCCAAATCTTTGAAAGTTGTCGGTGCAGTGTCAACTAGGTCTTTGTTGTAATATAAGACTAATGTCTCGATAACTGCTGGTGCCCCATAGATTTTATCCTCATAAGTCACTTGAGCCTTATCCGTATCATCGTAATCTGCTTCGTTGCCCAATTTTACTTCTGCTAAATGACCTTGTTGACCTAACGCCCCGATTCGGTCATAAGCTGCCATCATGACATCTGGTGCTTTACCTGCGGGTCCGTCCAGCGCAAGCGATTCCAATTGTTCGAACATGTCTTTTTCGACTAATTTGATTTCTACGTCGTTGTCTTCTTCAAATTTTGTTTTGATCTCATTCACATAATCTTTGTAGCCCGAGTCGACAGAAATCGTTAATGTTTTACCATCTTCTTCATTTGCTGCAGTTGATGAACCACCATTACCACAGGCAGCAAGCCCCCCGATAAACCCTAAAGATAATGCACCTAACCCGAATTTTTTTAGCAACTGTTTACTCATTTTTTTTCCTCCGATTCTATTCTATTCCTCTTACAATTTGATTATATGTTTACAAAAGCTCGATTTGCAAACGCTTTCTCTATGTTACCGATAACAACTTAACAAAGGATCAAAAATCCATTCGTTTGGACTTCTGCTTTGCCGTCTTTTAAGATGTCACAATTTTGACTGAACAAAACATCGTTTTCTAAATCAACCAAATACGGTTCTGTTCCTTGATTGAAATAAGCATGAATGGTTTGCTGATCGAGATGACGAGTCAAATGGATTAGTTCGTTTTTATCGTCGACCGATCGCCAAGTCAGATCCCCTTCAATCAACACTTGTTGCACTTGTTTACGCACACAGATCAATTCTTTGACGAACCCCTTCAATTCAAGATCTTGCTGATCCTTTTCCCAGACCATACATTTTCGACAATCAGGATCATCATGACCTGTCATACCGATTTCTGTTCCGTAGTAGATACAAGGCGCCCCTTTTTGTAAGAACATGAAAGCTAACACTGATTTCATCAGCTCTTTGTCCTCTTTACACAAAGTCAAGATTCTTGCTGTATCATGAGAATCCAATAGATTGAACGTTCCTTCATTGACTTGATCGCGATAAAGCATTTGCTGGTGATTCATGCCACTGACCATTTGTGTTGGAGTGATTTTTTTATGGACGAAATAGTCTTTGATCGAATCCATAAAGGCGTAGTTCATCACCGCATGGAATTCATCGCCTTGTAACCAAGCTTGAGAAGAATGCCAGATTTCCCCTAAGATATAGATATCAGGTTTAATCGTAGTGACCGCTTCTCTGAATTTCTTCCAAAAATGATGATCCACTTCATTCGCCACATCTAATCGCCAACCATCGATATCAAATTCTTTGACCCAATACGTGGCAATATCTAATAAATACTCTTGTACTTCTTGATTTGCTGTATTGAGCTTAGGCATAAATGGCGTAAAGGCAAATGTGTCATATGCCAGATTTTCAGCTGTTTCTGGAACATCTGTCATTTGATAGGCATCCACTGGAAAAGAATGGATGTGGAACCAGTCTTTGTAGCGGGATTTCTTCCCATGTTCGATCACATCTTGCCATTGTGGCGCATGACTACCCATATGATTGAACACGGCATCCAGCATGATCCGAATCCCTTTATCATGCGCTTTTGTGATCAACTCTTTCAACAGTTCTTTATCACCAAACTGAGGATCGACCGCATAGTAATCGATCGTGTCATACTTGTGATTCGAGGTAGCTTCAAAAACAGGACAGAAATAGATTCCTGTGATTCCTAGGTCGGCTAGGTAATCGAGATGATCGATCACCCCTTGAAGGTCTCCTCCAAAGAAATCTTCCCGATCTGGGTCTTTACTTCCCCAAGGTAACGTACCTTTAGGATCATTTGTTGGATCACCATTCGCAAAGCGTTCAGGGAATATTTGATACCAAATCGTTTGTTTTGCCCATTCAGGTACTTTGAAGCGATCGATTTGTTGAAAATATGGCATACGGAAATAGTAGTTTGCATTCGCCAATGTTTCTTCTTGATATGGGAATATTCCTTGGTCTCCGTAAAAACAATCCATCCCATCAATTCCCACGATGTGAAAGCCATATTGCAATCGTCTTGTATCACTCGTCAATTCGATTTCCCAGTAATCATGAAGAAGTGTACTTAACCCTTTTTTCATTAGTTGTTCTTTTAAATACCAATTTTCTGAGAAAATCGTATACGGATCTCCGCTGATCACAGAAACTTGTTTGACATCATCTTTACTTGTACGTAAGCGAATCCGCATCGTTGTTTCACTGTATAAATAAGCAAATTCACTTTCGGGTCGATGATAAATTGCTGCAGTATTCATTTCAGTCCTCCCTTGTCTTTCAGTTAACAAAAACAACTATAAAAGATAAATAACCAAAAGACAACGCTTACATTACTGTTATCGGTAACAAGATTTTTAGCAAAAAAAGATGAATGACACACTGTTTACAAAACATGCGTGATTCATCTTCTTAAATACTATTTAATTCTATACGTTTTTTTATCGTACGCATACTTCAATAACTGATTTTCTTGCCATGTGACACCAATCCCTGATTGACCAGGAATCATCAAAAGTCCATCTGTGATTCTTGCTTTTGGTTCGACGATATCATCATGGAAATAGCGATCAAAAGCAGACAAATCTCCTGGAAAAGTAAAACAATCTTGACTTGCAAAATGCAGATTCATCGCTCGACCGACTCCGGATTCAAACATGCCACCTAACCAAACGAGCAAGTCATTTTCCTGACAAAAATCGACGATCCTTAATGCTTCAGTGATCCCTCCCACTCTAGGGATCTTTAAATTGATGGCTCGACAACTTCCCAATGCGTGAGCTGTTTTTACGTCTTCCAATGTTCGGATATTCTCATCAAGACAAACAGCTGTTTTGATTTTCTTTTGAAGTGTTGCATGATCAACATAGTCACGAGGGTGAAAAGGTTGTTCGATCATCGCAAGCTTCAAGGCATCCATTTGCTTGAATAACGGCAGATCGCTGATCGTATAAGCAGAATTTGCATCTGCCATCAATTGGATCTCTGGATATTGCTCACGCAACGCTTGCAGTGGCACTATGTCATTGCCAGGAGTGATTTTCAACTTGATTCGTTGGTACCCTTGATCAATGTAAGCTTTTGCAGTGGCAAGTAAATCTATCGGATTGTCGTGGACACCAATACTGACTCCTACAGGAATCGCTGATCGATCAGCAGAAAACAACTTTTGTAATGGGCGTCCTATTCGACGAGCATAAAGATCCCAAACAGCTGTTTCGACTGCTGATTTTGCCATAAAATTCCCTTGCGTATGCTTAAAAGCTGCCCAAATTTCTTCTGGATGTGAGAAGTCAAGCTCGAATAAACAAGGAATCAGTTCTTTTTGTAATACTGACCGACTCATTTCGATCGTTTCTTCAATGTAATCCGCACGTTCAAAAGCGACCAACTCGCCTATCCCCTGATTGCCTAACTCGTCTTCCACGATCAACAAATCAAAAGCTTTTGTTTCCAAACGACCATAACTCGTTCTAAAAGGTGTCACTAAGGGTAGTCGCAAACAGTACTGTTGGATGTTGACTATTTTGATGGCGTCCACTCCCTTTCCATTTCATTGATCCAGGTAGTTACAGTTGTTTCAAATAGCCTAGGTTGCTCGATGTGACAACAGTGCCCGCAATCAGCAAGGATCTGGAAACGAAAAATCTCTTTAACGTCTGTCAATTGTTTTCCAATCCTATGGAACTTCTCATCCTTTTGACCAACAAGATACAATAGTGGACATTCGATGTTCGCTAGATCTGGCCAATAATTTTTTTGTGCGCCAGTTCCCATATAGTAAAGACTCAACGCTAAACCTAGCTTATTTTGAGCAAGTCGCTCGTTTCTCACTCTACTTTTTTGTTCCAAGGATAGCGCCTGTTGTGAAGCGAATAATGGCAACTTCTCCCAATCATCAACAAAATCACTCAGAGGCTCTCTCAATAAACGTAAAGCAAGTTTTCGATCAGCTTTTTTACGATGGTTTCGTTGTTGCTCATCTGTAATCCCAGCAGTCCCGCCTTCTAAAATCAGACCTTTGATCCCTTGGGGTTGTTCGAGCGCCCAAGCAATTGCCACTCGGGCACCCATCGAGTAGCCCAATACATAGAAAGAGGGAATTTCTAATAACGAAACTAAACTCGCCAAATCAGCGACTAGTGACGTGAGTTGGTAACGGTAAGGATGCAGGTAAACCGCTGTTTTTCCATGACCGATCAAATCGATGGCTAAATAATTCAACTTAGAGTTCTCAAACATAAACGTTTGTGTACTACCGGTGAAGCCATGTAAACAAATGACCGTTGGTTGCGTGAGGTCAGGTTGCTGTAACCAACGATAATGGTAAGTGGCACCACGAACAGTCTTAACTGGCATCAGTCTATTTCCTCCTGATAACGACGCTTTACTTGTTCCCATAATTGGACAGGTTCTTTTTGTTGTCCCTTGATTTCAATCAATGTCCAATCCCCTTGATTCCGGCTTTTTTCAATCGCTTGCTCAAACTCTTTACTTGAAGTTGGTTGTATATAATGACCATTATATAAATCTGCTACTTTCTCTAATTCTAAATCAAGTGGTGTACCAAACAATGGTTCAAAATCAGTCTCTGAAAGTTGGTTTTGGGGAAGAAAAGAAAAGATTCCCCCACCATTGTTGTTTAATACGACTAAAGTAACAGGTAAATGATAACGTCGAATTAGCGCCAACGCGTTCATGTCATGAAACAGCGCAAGATCGCCGATCAAGACAAATATCCGCTTATTCCTTGCCAAAGCTATTCCAGCAGCTGTAGAAATCAACCCGTCGATCCCGTTGATCCCTCGATTCCCATAGATCGGAAATGATTCTCTAGTCGGCGAAGCAAAACGATCAACAAAGCGGATCGCGTTACTATTTGCCAAAAATAAAGCTTCCCCTGATTTTATCGCTTGCAATAACTGGCAACTAGCATTGCTTTCGCTCCATTCATCAATAGACAATTCTTTAGTGATGACTTCTCTCGCTTTTTGATAAGCTTTTTTCCATTGCGCCAACCATTCGTCAGAGGTTGGCGTAGGTATTGCATCCAAAGTTTCCGGTACTAGTTTACAGAAATCAAGCACGCTGATTTGAATAAAACTTGTTCCTAAATGTAATGGATCACGCCATTCTTCCTCATCGATCAAGACATAGTCAGAAATAGCTTCGTGATGTTTTTTTAAATAAAGCATTACATTTTTAGCTACAGGAAGATTACCAAATTGCCAAATGACTTCAGGTGTTTCAGGAACCGGTCCAGAAAAAATCAAATCTGCATGCGGGAGATAGGCGTCACTCATTTGTTGACAAGCACCTAGATTCGCCAAGGGATCACCAATTATCGGCCATTGTAGAGATGTTGCTAAAGTAAGCAACGCTTTTGCCTCATCAGGTGTCAATTCTTTCCCGACGATCATCAATCCTTTTTTTGATAGCCAAGGAACAAGCTCTGGCATTTGCTTCGACACAGATTGAGCAGCCCGTTTTTTCGGATGAAAAGAGACATCAAGAGAAAAAGCTAAATCAGGCAATAATGGCTCTCTAAATGGCAGATTGATCTGAATAGGACCAGCCGGTACACGCATCGATTCATAAGCACAATTGGCGCCGTGCCAATAGCTATAACGAAGCATCTCCGGAGTACCTTCAGGAAGCGCTAATTCGACAAACTTTTTGACATGTGACCCAAATAACTTTTGCTGGTCCATCGTTTGTGGCGAACCAACACCGCGGGCCTCTGGTGGACGGTCTGCTGTGAGCAATAGTAAAGGAATATTTGTTGCTTTTGCTTCACAAACCGCTGGAAAAAAGTTCGCTGCGGCAGTACCAGACGTACAAAGAACCCCAACTGGTTGCTTCAATGCTTTCGCCATACCTAATGCAAAAAAAGCCGCAGACCGTTCGTCTACATTCACTGTTATTGTGATTTCAGGGTCTCTATGAAGCAATAAGGCAAGTGGTGTCGATCGTGAACCGGGACTGATCACGACATTTTTAAGTCCGCCTTCTTTCATTCCCTTGATGAATGCCAATAAATAAGCAGTCATCTCTTGTTGTCTAGTCATCCTCTCACTCCTCTAAGCATTGGTTGGAATTTTAGTAATGTTTCTTGGCGTTCTGTCTCAGGATCAGAATCCGCAACAATGCCACAACCTGCATATAATATTCCTTCGGTTTCAGTCAAGATGCCCGAGCGGATGCCTACAGCAAACTCACCGACATCCTCGAATGGGTCCAACCACCCGATTGGTGCACCGTACAATCCTCTACCAAAAGGTTCATGTTCTTTGATCCATTGCAACGCCAGTTCTTTCGGTTCACCACCTAAAGCAGGTGAAGGATGGATCAATTCAACCGCATCGATCAATGAGACTCCCTGCTGACGTTTTCCGGAGAAAGTCATCGCCAAATGTTGGATGTCGCGGTTTTTTAATAACCGGCGGGAAGAAACAGCGACATCACCTGCAACAATATCCGCTAATTGATCCTCTAATCGTTGCGCAACAATTCCGTGTTCTTGCGTATTTTTAGAGTCTTTTAAAAGTTCTTTCCCGATTTCTTGGTCTTCCTGCATAGTAGACCCTCTAGGCGCCGAACCGGCAATGCCGGCGGTCATAAATTGACTTTTCGTTCCTTGGATCAATCGTTCTGGGGTAGCACCTATGAAAGCATGTTGAACGGATGCTAAAAGAAATAAATAAGTTTCTGGTTGTTGTTCAGCTAACCGTTGAAGAATTTGAGTTGTCGACCGGAAAGATCCATGTATTGCCAATTGTCTTGATAAGACGACCTTTTTAAGCGAAGTGGCTTCGAGTGTGATTTCTTTCCTCGCATCGTCTACATTGTGTAGGAAAGCTGGAACTGCCAACTCTTCTGACGATACAAGAACATTTGCTGATTGTTCTTGTTCTTCGCCTTGTAATAGTGCATGAACAATGCTATCCAAACATTCAAAATTTTTTAAAAGACTTTGAGTTGTTGCATCTTTTTTTCTAATTGTCAAAATAACTTGAATCCTAGAATCTATTCGCTTGAAAAGAATACTTGGTAGAATGAAGAAGCCAGATTCAAGCTTACCCCAAATCTTCTCTTTCTGATTGGTTCGATCAAATGGAAATCCACCAAAGAGCAAAGGAGCATCATTCCTGTCCGATACATTTAAAAAACTTTTAGAAAACTCTAGGGAAAATTCGTTGATACTAGAGGGTTTAGACTCATATTTCTCATCAAATAAATTTTCTCCTACTCCTAAGAGTTCAAATTTCTCATCGGGAGTACACCAGTAAAAGCGATCACCATTTGATGGGACTAAAGAAAAGAGTTTTTTTAACGTTTTTCCGGCAAGCTCATAGCTATAAGTAAAATAGTGATAATGTTTCAAAATTTAGTCTTCGATTGAGCTATCTAATTTGATATTCAATATAATTCACTCTTTCTTCTGTCATAAAAAGACGTTTGATTGGTTTCCCGGTCGCGGTCTTTGGTATTTCAGAGACACAGTAGATTTTACTTGGATGCTTGTAACGTGCTAATGGCGCTAATAGCTCAGTGATTTCTCTATCAGTCAGGGGTTCATTTAATTTCAAATAAGCTACAGGTGTTTGTCCCCACGTTTCATCCGAGGTACCTACGACAGCGACCTCCGCAATTTTATTGCAAGTTAATAGTACTCGCTCAATTTCAACAGGGAAAATGTTCTCTCCCCCTGAAATAATGCGCTCACTCATGCGACTGACAATAAAAAGATAATCTTCATCATCAAGATACCCCCAATCGCCAGTACGAAACCAGCCATCCTCTGTCCATGAATCTGGACTGACTTGATTCAAGTAATGGTCGATGATCGATGGTCCTTGGACTAATATCTCTCCCATTTGATCTGATTTCGTATCTTTTTGGATGCGGATCGATACCCCAGACAAAGCTTTACCAGAAGAACCGATTTTTGCTTCGAATGACTCCGGAGAAAGTGCGACGATCTGTGAACAGGTTTCTGTCATGCCATAAGAAAGCATCACAGGAATCTGTTTTTCCATACATGCTTGCATCACTTGTCCTTCCCCCGGCCCTCCCCCTAATAATACTTTTTTGAATGAGGAGGCATAACCCTTTTCTGGGATCAGTGGTTCAAGGTCCTTCAACATTTTGCTGACTAATGAAATATAGTTACCTCTCCCATTTGTTAAGAGTTGATGGACTTGTTGAGGAGAGAATCCCTGCAACAGAACCACTTGGATACCTAAAGCAAGTGAGCGTAACAAGATGGACAAACCACTGATGTGATAGAGCGGCACACAGCAGATCCAGCAATCTGAACGGTCCACTTCTAAACTTAGCGCAGTCGCTTGGCTACTCGCATAGTGATTGGCGAATGTTTGCGGTACGCCTTTCGGTTTGCCTGTCGTTCCAGAAGTATACATGATTGATGCGA
This sequence comes from Enterococcus mundtii, assembly GCF_002947535.1. GTDB lineage: Bacteria > Bacillota > Bacilli > Lactobacillales > Enterococcaceae > Enterococcus_B > Enterococcus_B mundtii_B. Next base: position 27,907 of record NZ_PUAP01000030.1, on the reverse strand, counting down.
TTGCCTCTTCTTGATACCCCTCATCAAACCAATCCTGCGGCTGTACCGCGCGTAATTCCGCAGGATCGGGAAATGAATACCAAGTGATTTGATCGTTGACCGCCAATTTTTTGGCAGAAATAAGAATAGATGTCCCTGCATCTGCCATCTGTTCACTGATCTCTTTCATCGTCAAGCGTGTGTTGATAAACTGGATCTCTTTTCCTAACTCCCATAATGCTAAGATCGTTAAATAGGCATCTAAATCATTTTCACAGTACAAGGCAATTCGTTCACTCGTTTTGGGTAATAGTCGGTGATAATACTCTGCAAAACTCTGAACGTGTGATGCCAACTCGCGAAAAGACAAACATTGGTCGTTCCACTGACAGGCTGGTGCATCTGGATGAAGCATTGTTTGTTTTTGCAACCAGCTATTAGGTTGAGGTTTAAGGGAACTTAGGAAATTGGTCAAAATCAGGTTCTCTTTTTTCTTTAAATGCGTCGCGCCCTTCTTGTGCTTCATCCATCGTGTAATATAGAAGCGTCGCATCTCCTGCCAATTGTTGGATACCTGCTAAGCCATCCGTATCTGCGTTCATTGCCGCTTTGATCATTCGTAGAGCTAAGGGGCTTTTCTTCAACATCTCTTCTGCCCATTCAACCGTCACGTCTTCTACTTGTTCGATCGGTACGACCGTATTGATCCAATTCATTGCTAACGCTTCTTCGGCACTATATTGCTTTGTCATGAACCAAACTTCTTTCGCTTTTTTATGTCCAACGACCCGAGCCAAATAACCTGACCCATAGCCACCATCGAAACTGCCAACGTTAGGCCCGGTTTGACCGAATTTCGCATTCTCTGCTGCAATTGTGATATCACACACAAGCTGTAAGACATTCCCACCACCAATCGACCAACCTTTGACCATCGCGATCACTGGTTTAGGAATGACTCGGATCAACCGTTGCAAATCTAGTACATTCAGACGCGGAATTTGGTCTTCACCAACATACCCACCATTTCCTCGAACTTTCTGATCACCACCTGAACAGAATGCTTTGTCACCAGCTCCTGTTAAAATAATGACACCGATATCTTGACGATCACGACTGATCGTAAAAGCTTCGATCATCTCAAAAACTGTTTTTGGTGTAAAAGCATTATGGACCTCTGGGCGATTGATCGTTATCTTAGCAATCTTCCCGTATTGTTCAAATAGGATCTCGTCATATTCCTTGATTGTTTTCCATTCTCTCATCTCTATCTCCTCCTAAAATTCATTAAATTTATTATACACAAGAAAAAAGAAAACGTTTGAGTATCTTAAAATAAATTTAGAATTTCTGTTATACTAAAAAAAACTAGATAGGAGCAGAATTATGGATCTATTACAACATCTTGGAGTCGAAATACTGTCAGTTACACCTAAAGAAGTCCAATTGACTTTAGCAATTGAAGAAAAGCATCACCAACCTTATGGCTATTTGCATGGGGGAATCAATGCTGTATTGATCGAAACGGCTTGTAGCATTGGGGCTAACGAATATTTACAAGCCCCCCACTTTGCTGTAGGGATCGATCTGCAAGTCCAACACTTGAATAAAGCCTCTGCAGGTACATTGAAAGTGGTCGCACATCCTGAAAAAGTCGGGAAAACTATTCACTTTTGGCAGGCAACGATTTATTTAGATAATGATTTGAAAATCGCTACAGGTCAATGCACATTGCTGGTCAATTAGCTTTTATAAATAGTTTCTATAAATATCGAGTCAGTATGAAGCAAAAAATACACGTTTTGTTCCATTTCATAATTGTTTTTATTAATTGGTGTCCACCATTTCGACCCATTTTATCTTTTAACGATTCATCATAAAGTTAGGTTTATCTAACTTTCTTTTTCAACTTTGTTAACTTTTATACAAAATTAATGTATAATGAAAATAGTTGGAAATAAATGTATAGTAGGAAGTGGATAAATGAAACACGGTAGAAATATAATTTGGACATACATTAAAATAGTGTTTGCTTTAACTATTTTAGCTATCAGTATCAACATGTTTTTAGGTCCGCATCACATTGCAGCTGGTGGCGTAAGTGGACTTGGTATTTTACTTGAGTCAGCTTTAGGGTTGAACCGAGCAACAGTCATACTGGTTTTGAACATCATCATGTTAGTCTTAGCTTTGGTCTTTTTAGGCAAGAAACCTTTCTTTAAAGTATTATTTGGTAGTTTAGTCTTCCCAGCGATCATTGAGATCGTTCCAGAGTATATGATCACGCCTGATCGTCTCTTGTCAGTCATTTTCGGTAGTGCGATCTTTGCTTTAGGTGTAGCTATCTTATACAAGAATAATTCATCTAGTGGCGGTACCACGATCCCTCCCCTGATCTTCAAAAAATACTTCAATTTGAGTCCTTCCATTGGACTTTTGATGACCGACGCTGTCGTTGTTTCCTTAACCTTATTTGTTTTTGGATTTGATGAATTTCTCTATGCGATTCTGTCGATCGTAATTACATCCATCGTAATGAATTACATTGAAACAGGAACCAATCGTCAAAAATCGATCATGGTTCTAAGCGAGAATCATCTTTTAGAAATCCATACACGTTTAAGTCAAGAGATTGGACGTGGGTTCACGATCCTAGAAGCTAGAGGCGGTTATAGTAATCTATCAAAAGAAGTTTTATTGATGGTTGTCACTGACCAAGAATTTTCTAAAGTCAAACCGATAATTGAAGAAATCGATCCGAATGCTTTTGTCATCGTCAATAGTGTAGCAGAAGTCATGGGTAGTGGATTTACGTACCATCCGATCGAATGATGTCACAATTAAAATGAACGGACCTATTCCTTTAAAAAAGTCTACTCTTGGTTTTTATTCATAAATCAGGAGTAGACTTTTTTACAAGCAAGTTAATTGCTCTACCTAATTAAATTGTGTACAATTTAATTGTATCAAATATAAAAAGAGGAGTGATTTTTTAATGAAAAAAATGTATTCAACAAAAATGATCAATACTGGCGGACGTTCTGGGGAAGTACACAGTCCAGATCACTCATTCGAGCTTAACATTGCAGCTCCAGGTAAACGTGTAGACGATGCAACAAATCCGGAACAATTGTTTGCCGCTGGTTTTAGTGCATGTTTCAATAGCGCACTAGACTTGATCAAAACACAAAAAAATATTGACGGTGCATCAACGATCAGCGCTCAAGTATCTCTATATGCAGAAAGTGAAATGAGTTTTGTTTTAGGTGTTGAGATCGAAGGTTCAGTTGAAGGTTTATCAATTGAAGAAACACAAGAATTACTAGAAGCTGCACATAAAGTTTGTCCTTATTCAAAAGCAACAGCTGGCAATATTGAAGTTACTTTGACAGCCGTAGAGAACTAGATTTTTTTAGAAAAAACAAGTATGCTATGAAGTAGCACATTAGGAGGTGGTCTATTTGGAGGAGTTATTACTAAAAAATCAATTATGCTTTCCTTTATATGCCACCTCTAAAGAAATTACTCGTTACTATACACCCTTGTTGAAGCCACTGGATCTTACTTATACGCAGTATCTTGTTTTACTTGTTTTATGGGAGAGAAAACAAATCACCATGAAGGAGTTAGGCCAGATCTTGTGTTTGGATTCAGGAACTTTGACTCCTGTAATAAAGAAATTAACTACTAAGCAGTACATCACTCGTAAAAGAGCTGATTCAGATGAACGGGTAACTATTCTATCTCTAACTGAACAAGGACTTTTGTTGCAAGATCAAGCAAAAGACATCCCTGAAAAAATCCTTGAATTTTTACCTTTAGATGAAGAAGAATTATCTATGTTGCTTCATTTGACTAAAAAAATGCTTAAAAATTTTAATAAAGAACAAGATGCTCGGTAATTCAATTACCGGGTTTTTTTTCGCTTGATTTTACAACTTATAAGAAGCGGCAATCATTTTATTAGTAATTTTCCTTTTATCGGCTTAATATAGAATTAAAAAAAGGAGGTTATTATAATGTGTACATCTATTACTTACACAACTAACGATCATTATTTTGGTCGGAATTTGGATTTAGAGGTTTCTTATAATGAACAGGTGACGATCACTCCAAGAAATTATCCTTTTGTTTATCGAAAAGTCCCAAAGCAAGAGTCTCATTATGCGATCATCGGTATGGCAGCAGTTGTAGATAACTACCCCCTCTATTATGATGCAACAAATGAAAAAGGTTTGAGTATGGCTGGTTTGAATTTCCCTGGGAATGCCCATTTTTTTGACGAAGATCCTGAAAAGACCAATATTACACCATTTGAATTTATTCCATGGATATTGAGTCAATGTAAAAATGTAGAAGAAGCTCGTACGTTATTAGCAGACATCAATTTAGTCAACATCAATTTCAGTGAAGAACTACCGTTATCTCCTCTTCATTGGATATTAGCGGATCAAGAAACATCAATTGTTATCGAATCAGTTGCCGAAGGCTTAAAAATTTATGATAATCCAATCGGTGTATTAACAAATAATCCAACCTTTGACTATCAATTATTTAACTTGAATAACTATCGATCAGTCTCACCGACTACCCCTAAAAACCATTTTTCCGATGAACTTGATTTATCGGTCTATTCTCGTGGGATGGGTGGATTAGGCTTACCTGGAGATTTATCATCTGCTTCTCGTTTTGTTAAAGTTGCATTTACAAAATTAAATTCCGTCAAAGCAACGACGGAACAGGAAAGCGTTAGTCAATTCTTCCATATCCTAAAATCGGTCGAACAACAAAAAGGCCTCTGTGATGTTGGTAATGGGAAATTTGAGTATACGATCTATTCTTCTTGTTGCAATGTAGATAAAGGAATCTATTACTACACGACCTACACAAATAGCCAAATCAATGCAGTCGATATGACGAAAGAAGATTTAGATAGTACAGAATTACTCACCTATCCGTTGATTGAAGAAGAACAAATCCACTATGTTAACTGATTAATCATTTTCTACGCAAAAACGCCTTGAAACATTCCGTTTCAAGGCGTTTTTTACCTATTACAATCATTAATTCATTTTTCTAAAAGTAACCATGCTCATTCCTGTGATCAGCAGACCAAACATCCATGTAAAGAAGCGATTGTGCTCTCCCGTTTTAGGTAATTGCTTCGTTGTTTCCTCTGTTGATGTTGCAGAATTCTTATCATTAGCTACTTGATTTAATGAGTGAGCTATTTTTGTCACTGGCAGAATTTCTTTCGCACTTTCAGACGATTTTTTATTTACCAGTACATCTGTCGTATCAATATGTGGAATTGATTGTTTTCGAATTTGAGACAATGGTTTTACTTGTTCAGGTATTGTGATCGTTGGCTTTTTGCCTTCGGGGTGGATTTGTGGTTCAATCACTTCTCCATCACCATGTCCACCATTTCCATCATTTCCATCTTCCCCGTTATCTCCTTCATAGTTTCCATTGTTGCCCTCTGGTTTATCCGGTTTTACATCTGGATTCTCATCCGGATTATTCGGTGTTACATCTGGGTTTTCATCTGGATTATCCGGTGTCACATCTGGATTTTCGTCTGGATTATCCGGTGTCACGTCTGGGTTTTCGTCTGGATTATCCGGTGTTACATCTGGATTTTCATCTGGATTATCCGGTGTCACATCTGGGTTTTCATCCGGATTATCCGGTGTCACGTCTGGGTTTTCGTCTGGATTATCTGGTGTCACGTCTGGGTTTTCGTCTGGATTATCTGGTGTTACATCTGGGTTTTCGTCTGGATTATCCGGTGTGACATCTGGATTCTCATCTGGATTATCTGGTGTCACATCTGGATTTTCATCTGGATTATCCGGTGTCACGTCTGGATTTTCATCTGGATTATCTGGTGTGACATCTGGGTTTTCATCTGGATTATCCGGTGTTACGTCTGGATTTTCGTCTGGGTTATCCGGTTTAGGATTTGGATTTGGATCTGGCTCAGTCACGCCACCTGTTCCGCCCGCTTTTTGTTCAACTGTTTGACATTGACTATATGGTGTCAAATGATGTCTATCTCCAGGTTGACCATCTGCCACTTTTACAGAGAATAAAGCAGGTCTATTGATTGGTTGTGTCAATGTAATATTAAACGTAAAAGTTGCTAGTTTATTATTGAATACAAGTGAAGCTGGATCATGTTCGATCTTCAAGGCTGGATCAACGTTTTCAAATTGAACAACAGACTGTAAAATCGGTTGGATATCCCCTGAATAAGTCACCAGTGCTTTCACCGTGATCGTCTCTCCTAGACTAAGTTTCATGATACCTGAGTTTGCTGAAGCATGTTCTTCTAAAAATTTGATTTGATTCACATTTGCCCAGCCTGAATGTGCAGCTAGTTGTGCCACATCATTGCTAGGTTGTTCATCTGTCTGTGCAGCTTCGACTGATACAGAAACACTACTCAGTAAAACAGAAGCAAAGAGAAGACTTAAATATTTCATGAGAATTCCTCCTATTTAATATCATTATCATGTTAAACATAAGATAATATAGATTGATACGGAAGATTTACTGTTTTTTTGTGTAAAATAAAGAAATTTTCAGTAAAATTTTCAACCGGAGGAATTTCAATGCAAACACAAGAAGCAATCAAAACGTTTTTATTAAAGAAGAAAAATGTAACAAAACTTGAGATTTTTCTTTTTTTAGCTGAGCATCAGTTCTTTATCACCACGCACTATCTAGCGGATTACTTTAAGATGTCTGATTCAAACTTTCTTTTATATCTTCATGAAATCGAACAGGATTTTCATTCTTTAGGCTTGAGTAGTGTTGAAGTAGTGAAAAACAAGAAATTCGTCAAAATTTCTTTGAACGATGCTGACCTTGCGACGTGTTATTACGAATTATTTGGTAAATATTGTTTTGAATCAACTAATTTCCAAATCATTGCTGCCTTACTTCGTCAGAAAGTCAACTCTATGGTCACGATCAGCCAAATGACAAATTACAGTCCTTCATATCTCTATTCTAAAATGAAGGCAATCAACCAATTTTTGGCTTTATATGGAATCTCCTTTAAGTTTTCAAGTAAGGGAAAGAAAATAATCACTGGTAGTGAGATTCAAATCCAATATTGTTTCCTAGATGTCTATTGGACGATTTTTGCTAATACCTCCCTTCCCTATCACAAGGAAGAGCCAAAAAAAATCGAGTACACACTCCATGCCTTCTTTAAAAAAGATTTATTGGATGGGATGAATGGTGGTGTCTTGGATAAGTTGTATCTTCTCTTGAAACTTTGCCAAGATAATTTTCCCATGACATCATTAGAAAATGTTCAAAAAGAGTTAAGCCAGTTTAAGTATATTGATCTTTTGATAGAACCTGATGTGGATATTTTGAATCCTGATCTACCGATTTGTCGGGAACAACGAATCATACTCAATTTATTAGCACGCCTAACGATTTCTCAATTGGATAGTGAAGAGCAAAGTTTGACGCACTATCAAAGACTGTTAGCAATCGATTTCCCTTATTTGATTTATTCCAAGAACTTAGTTGAAGCATTCAGTCAGCATTTCGCTTTAGAGCTACCTGAAAAACAAAAAAATTTATACGCGCTTTCCTTTACAATCAATAAACTTCACAATACCTTTTTGGATAGCGAACAGCCGAATACGCCTTTACCGACTTTCTTGCTTTATAAGGATCAGAAAAACTATGAACACTTAAGAACAGTCGTAGCTGAATTTTATGAGAACTTTCGACAAGAAAATTGGCATTACCTACCAGATTTTCTAGAAAAAGAAAATGTTTCTTGGGTAGTCGAAGAATTACTACATTTCTACGACCGTTTCAAAAAGCAACCACCGATCATCATCGGTGTGAATCATACGAAAGACTTTTATATCAGTAAAGATTTAATTGTTAAAATCGAACAAATTTTTTCAAAAGAGGCGATCGTCATCCAACGTTACTATATGGAACAATGCGATATCGTCATTAGTGATTGCCCGCTAAACCAGCTACCTGAGAGTATCAAAAAGATTTATTTGTTAAACGGCATCGTTCGTCCAGATGATTGGAAAAAGATGATTGCACAGTTAGCTACCTATATTTTTGAGATCAAACAAGAACGTGATTATGCTGACTTCCATTGATTTTCACAGATACAGATGTCTATGTTTCTTGTAGGGATCTTAATATCTATATCCCCCTGTCTATTGATCTTTCACGTGACTTGAAGCTACAGCTATTCTTTTCGAACAGTTCATTATATAATAATCGAAAAAGGAGCTTTTCTATGACTGAACATCGTATTTTCACTATGACTTTTTCTTCTGTCTATCCTCTTTATATCAAGAAAGCAGAACGAAAAAATCGTACAAAAGAGGAAGTTGACCAAATCATTCATTGGTTGACCGGCTATGGACAAACTGAATTAGAGGAACAGATTCAATTGGAAAAGGATTTCAAAACTTTCTTTGCTGAGGCACCGAGATTGAATCCTGACCGTAAATTAATCACCGGAGTTATTTGTGGTGTCAGAGTAGAAAATATCGAAGAACCTTTGATGCAAGAAATCCGTTATTTAGACAAACTGATCGATGAATTAGCTAAAGGAAAGAAAATGGAAAAAATCCTTAGAAAATAATGGAATCACTAGTTAATAGTTGGTTTATACATCAATAACCGTTAAAATAAAAAAAAGGAGGTTATAATAATGTATGAACTTATTCGAAGCAATTTTCAAAGACATGCTTTTTTACGAGCAGCAATTTATATCATTGCCGGTATCGCAATAGTCATCAATCCGACTGCCGTATTTAATTTTGTCGGCTATCTTATCACTGCTTATTTTGTTTTACTGGGACTGATCAATTTATTTGAAGCCTATAAAAACAAGCAAAAAACGGGCGTTTGGGGGTTTGGACTTTTCAGTGCGATTGCTTTTCTGGTTTTCGGACTGATCGTGTTCTTATTTGCATCAGCAAACGTTTCTATCTTGCCGATTCTTTTAGGATTAATGATCTTAGCAAATGGCGCATTTCAATTGTTCATTAGTTTGAATACGAAATCAAAAGGCTGGTCATTATACAGCGTGATTTTACTGATTGGTGGATTGATTTTGCTATTTAATCCATTCCAAAGCTTGATGATCCTTTTCCAAATCTTTGGCGGTATCTTGATCTTTATGGGAATCTCTGAGATCATCAACTACTTCAAAGTAAGAAATATGTATGTCAATTGATTAGTTATTTAACTTCGAGGTTGGGCTTAAATGCCTGACCTTTTTTATTGTACGCTTTCATCTATTCCTCCAATGGACGATACTACATAAATAACGTTATTTATGTTATCCTATTTAGGAGGTCATTTGACACGAATAAACTAAATTCTTTTTGAGAAAGGAAGGATGAAAAGAATGGAATTTATAGGTATTCTCTGTTTGATCTTGATAGCGACAACCATTGGCTCTCATCTCTCACGGAGGTTTGGTGTACCTGCGGTAATTGGTCAACTACTCGTTGGCGTGTTACTTGGTGGTGCGGGTCTTGGATGGGTGCATCCGAACATCCTCGTCCATGATTTTTCAGAAATAGGTGTCATTTTATTGATGTTTTTAGCTGGACTAGAAAGTGATCTTTCTTTGTTGAAAAAATACTTTCGGCCAGGAATGTTCGTTGCTTTATTAGGGATCATACTCCCCGTATTATTTGGCTGGCTGACGGGTGAAATTTTTCAAGTATCAAGGAATGAAGCTATTTTCTTTGGGATCATTCTTGCCGCCACTTCTGTGAGTATCTCCGTTGAAGTATTGAAAGAACTTCATGTAGTCAACACAAAAGAAGGTTCGACTATCTTAGGTGCTTCGGTAGTTGATGATATCCTTGTCGTATTAGTGTTAAGTTTCAGCTTATCTTTTTTGACAGGAGAATCTGGCAGTAGCCTCCCTTTACCGCTTCTATTATTGGAGCAAGTGATCTACTTTATTTTTATTTTTTTATTGGTCAAATGGATTGCTCCATTTTTGATGTCACTAGCTGGAAAAATCTATGCCAACTCTGCAATCATCATCGTTTCGTTGGTTTTATGTCTAGGTATGTCCTACATTGCTGATTTGATCGGACTAAGTTCAGTCATTGGCGCATTTTTTGCAGGGATCGCTGTGAGTCAAACGACCGTCAAAGAAGAAGTGTACCATAATGTTGAAGCATTAGGTTACGCAGTGTTCATCCCTGTGTTTTTTGTCAGTGTTGGACTAGAAGTCGATTTTTCCAACTTTGGGGAACAATTGATTTTTATCTTGATCCTAACGACTGTTGCAGTCTTGACTAAACTTGGTGGTGGTTATCTAGGGGCGAAAGTAGCCGGTTTTTCAACGAATAGTGCCTTTATGGTAGGAGCTGGCATGATCTCACGTGGTGAAATGGCGTTGATCATCTTGCAAATTGGACAACAAAGCCAATTGATTGAAGCAAAATATTATTCTCCACTTGTGATCGTAATCTTATTAAGTACCTTGATCTCTCCATTGATTCTTAAATACTTTACTAGAAAAGTGTATCACGGGTGATTCGTTCTCAGATAAATAGAGCCTTTCTACTAGATTTCTCGAATCTAATAGAAAGGCTCTATTTTTGATCAAATAATATGCTCTTTGCTATCGTTCCATAACTCTTCTGGAGAGTAATAATCATTTTCATTCAGAACAAGAGTGCCATCTGGTTGAATTTCAATAGTCGAGCCTACCCAGGTTGTTTGTGAAGCCAATAAACTATTCTTTCTCTTGCCATTTTTCATCGAAAAAGCTTCTGCATGTTCTTTTGCTAGATGTGATTTTAAATATCTCGTTTCCCCATTATCAAATTGGATCTTCAACATGCTAGCTGCCATCTCCGCTTTTACTGCTCTTGGAACATCAGTCATCTTATCTCCTCCTCTTGTTATTTACACTCGTTTCTATAGACTAGTGTATCACTAGAAAAGGAAAATAACCAATAGTTTTGTATCCGATTTCAAACTCTATATTTATTGGTAATTTTGGTTCAAATATTGTAATAAAGCAGGTGCTCGATTAGTGGCAGAATCGCCTTCTTCTTTGTTTTCCAACATGCTGATCACTAAGTAGCCATTTGTCTCAGGATTGATTGCATAAAGGAAACTATTTTCTTGTCCTTTTTCATCTTGCTTTTCTTTGATTTCAGCTGTGCCAGTTTTTGCTGCAAGCGGAATGCCAAGAGCAGCTAACGAGTGTGCAGTTCCGTTCGGATCTTGCACGACATCGACTAAATCTGGCAAAATCGTTTGGACACTTGATTCACTAACAACATTTTTCTTATCTTTTGTTTCCTGATCCATGACTAGTCGTGGATAGACTAATGTACCATTATTTGCAAAAACACTATACATCGTTGCTTGTTGTATCGGATTGATCAACAATTGTCCTTGTCCATATCCTGTATCTGCCAACAAAATCTCCGAATTGAATGAGTCTTCATTTGAGATCTGCGCAGGATTCATTTGGATCGGTAAATCAAGATCTTCACCAAAAATAAATTGATTCAGTCCTTTTCTAAAGGCTTCTTCCCCCATTTTCAATGTTTCTTGCGCCATATAGATATTATCAGAATAAACTAAAGCATTTTTCAAGTTGACTTGTGGTACATCACTCACACGCGTCACTTGGTAAGAACCCCAAGAGCTATCTTTCTGCCACTTCAATCCATTGATCGTCAAGACTTCATCTGGATTCAATGTACCATTATCTAAACCGATGGCTGCGGTGATCATTTTGAATGTTGAACCTGGCGCATAACCTGTGGCAAAACGACTGATAAATGGACGATTTGGGTCTTCTTCATATGCTTTGTAATCGTCTTGGGAAATACCGTTCGTCATTTTATTTGGGTCATAGCTAGGTGAACTGACAAGTGCCAACAAATCTCCAGTTTTAGGGGCTGTCACCACAGTAGAACCTGTTTTTCCATCTAAGCTATCGAAGGCCGTTTTTTGCGCATTGGCATCGATCGTCAACTGGATATCCTGTCCATTTTTCACTTCATGTTGGAGTAAGACAGCTTTTTCATTTCCTTCTTCATCTGTCACACTTAATTTCCCGCCGTTCGTGCCTCTTAATTCTTTGTCATAAGCCATCTCTAAACCTGAACGACCGATTTTTCCTGTGCTACTCAACTCAGGATTTTTCTCAATGTCTTCTGCGGTGATATCTCCTACGTAGCCAATCAATTGGGCAGCGGCTTCCCCTAGTGGATAATAACGACCGTCAACTTCTTGGATCGTTGCTCCATTGGGAAGTTCTGGTGTTTCCCCTTCAATGATCTTTAAAGGAACAAAGTAATCCGGTTGGACCCAACCTTGAGAAATCGCCTGTTCAATACTCGCTTCCGTCAAATCGAATGCTTCAGCGATTGCTTTGATATTCGCTGTTTTCTCCTCACCCTCACCTAATTTGGCAGGTACGACGCCTAATTGTTTTAATTTCCCAGTTGTCGCTAATGGCTGTTTATTCCGGTCCAAGATTTCACCACGCGTCGCTACATCTGTACTCAAGCTGACTTTATCTTGTCCTTCCATTTGCGGAAAAATCAAATTAGGTTGCCAATTGATTTTGGTTTGGTCCCCCTCTTTGGACAAGGTTCCTTCATATGCTAAGTCTTTCAATTCACCTAGCGTCGTATTCATTTTAGCTTTATACGTAAACTCATACGTATCATTCTCTTTCTTTGTCACAGATAAGTCTGAGAGTTTGATCCCTCTGATCTCTGCTGCACCATAAATGTTTTGATATTTTTCTAAAATATCTTGTTCAGTAAAATCACTACCCTTCTCTACTTGAAGTGATTTTACCGCTTCTTCATAATTTTCCTGATTCAGGGAGTCAATAAATCCTTCAATCGTTTGTTCTCCAGCTTTTACTGCTTGTTGTTCCTGAACGTGTTGATAATAAAAGAAGCCACCACCAGCTGCTGCGAGCAAGACGACGATTCCCGCTCCGATATAGATGCCGGTCGATTTTTTCTTTTGTCTGCCACTCCTCTTCATGTTTTGAATACCTCTCTTTATTAAAAGTACGAATCAAAGATATTCTAACACATAGAAGAGGAAATAGAACAGCAGCCCAAATGATTCTTAATCAGTACTGTTCTTATGTTAACTTTTTTTTAATCAAAATAAACCAGTTCGTTTTAGGAACTGGTTTATCAATAGGATTAGATGGTTATTTGTCCAAAAAATCGTGTATCGCTTGCTGATTTTTATCTAAGTCGAGTTCCAAGACGCTACCAGCGGGTGTATCATCGTTGAAGTCCCAGCTTTTATCAACTGGCACTGACAATGTATCGATTTTCTTGTCCTCTTTTAGAAAATCTAAACCACAATCTAACAGAACACTTTCCGGTAGGTTTGTTTGGATACTTCCTAAAAGTTTTCCAATTGCTTTGGGTAATTTAACGATCGATGTGACATCTTTCAGTTGACTAGCCACCGCCTCCACCACTTGCTGTTGTCTGCGGATACGTCCAAAATCACCTTCTTCATCTTCACGAAAGCGCGCATATTGAAGCAAGGTATTTCCATCCATCGTTTGTTCTCCTTTTTTGATATCTACCCCATCTAAATCCAAATCTTTTTCTGCATCGATCGTCACACCATCCGGAAACAATTCATCGATACAATCAATAAAATCTTGAAAAGTAATGCTTGCATAGTAAGGGGTCTCTAACTTGAAATTATCTTGTAATGTTTGGTCCAATAAGTCGATACCACCATAAGAATAAGCAGCATTGATCTTATTCATTCCATGATCAGGAATTGAGACATAAGAATCTCTCATGATAGAGATCAATTTTGCTTGTTTCGTCTTTTGATCATATTGGGCAACCATCAAAGAATCAGAACGGCCATTTTCTTCTTTTGATCGTGCATCAGAACCAATCAATGCCACGTTGATGATCGTTGGGACATCTTGTGCATTGACTTTCTCAACTGTTGCAGATTGCTTAACAGATGAGAATCCTTGGATAAATTCAAAAGAAAAAAAGCCAATGACCATCGCAAGCACTAACAAGATACTTAATACGATTTTTTGAAATGGTTTCATTCAGTTGATCCTTCCTTTCAAACTCTTCTACTTGAAACGAGGACCTTTGTCTATTATGATGAGTCAAGTAAAGAGTTTATTCTCTTTCATGTCTTTGGGTCGATTGAGCTGCAACTCGTCGACCTTTTTTGTTCGTCCATCTCGTTTATTTCGTTCGGCATTCTTTGTAATGATAGGAATACCTCTAGTGATAAAATCAAATAGCTTTTCCAACGCATCCCCCTTTCTCATCCAGACACAAGTTAGGTAAAGCGAGGTAAAAAGGAATAGAAAGCATAAGAAAAGGTCAGAAACCTTTTCGAACAAGATTTCTGACCTGGCATCATCTCATCGTCCGAGTTTTAGCACTATACAACGTAAAGAACGCATTCTTAGCTATTTGAAAAAGCCTTAATCCGACAATTCCTGTTTGACCCATTGGCGTCTTTCGACGTTTCTGGGCAATAGCCTATGTTTGTATAGGAGCCTCACCTAACAAGGTTAGTACTTATTTGATTTTTACAAAATCCATCTTATTCCTCTTCGAATCGATAATCAATAAAAAAAAGAATAAAATAACTAAATTAAACTTTACTTAATAAATTTTAAGACTTGATGACAAGCAAGGAAACTTCTTTTGTCTTTAGAAAACGAGTTCGTCCACTGTGTAATTATTTCGGGCGTAACATTGAAATAATCTCCCCAAGCTTCCCATAGTCGTTTCCAGCTAAGCGACTGATTGGCTGTAAACTTTTAGGATCGATGTAGCCTGTTTGTTCATCGTAGACACTTTCACTCATCTGATAAGCAGCTATTTCTAATAAAAATAAATCAGCTGTTGTTTCTTCGCCTTTTTTGATTGGTACATGTTGATAGAGTGTGGTCTCAAAAGCAATACTAGCTTCATTGATCCTTGGAACATCGATTGTATCTGATTCGGAAACGGTGAAAGAAGTCAAGGTCAATTCACTTTCCTCACTGGATAGGCTAGCAGCTGTCTGATTCGCATCTACAAGTATTCTTTCGTCTAGAACATGGATCACGGCTTCTTTTGTTTCGAGAAGATTTTTTGCCGTATCTTTCCATTCCCCGTTTTTTCTTTGGATAGCTAAAGAAAGTATCGGCGGATTGGAACTGACGATATTAAAGTAACTAAATGGTGCTACATTGGTCACTCCTTTTGAAGACCTTGTCGCAACCACTGCCACAGGGCGAGGGATAACTGAGCCAATCAATAGTTTATAATTTTCTCTTTCTGTTAACTCTGAAGGTACTCGTTTGAACATTTGCTTTCCTACTTTCTGGTTGAATGATCATTCCTGATGATAGTCATGGTATCGGACAATCTCCTTCATTGTCAACTAAACGTTCTTACTGCAATTTTTGTTCACAAAAAAACACCCAGTGCAGTTAAATGCACTGAGTGTGAATTTGATTACTTCAAGCGGAATAATGTTGGTGCTTGGTCAGGTGCCCAAGTAACATCTCCAAAGTTGAAATGTGGAACAATAGTGATATAGATTCTTCCATTGTGTCTTACTTCTTCATTAATAGAATAACGTTCTGGTGAAGCCATTGAACCTACTTTCCATTCACGGATTCCTTCGATTGTTTCATCTTGTTTCGTTGTCACTGATAAAGTGTTACTTGCATCTGAAACTTCGTCTGTTGTACTGATTGCACGTACCACGTATGAGTATGTTGTGCCAGAAGCTAAGTTTTCATCTGTGTAACTAGTAGATGGCGTTGAAGCAACTAACTGACCATTGCGATAGATATCATATTGTTTGATACCTTGTGTATGGGTTGAAGCTCCCCACATCAATGACACGCTTGAAGTCGTTTCACCCATTGAATGTAAGTTTTTAGGAGCAGTTGGTTTTTCTTCAGCAATTGAAGCTCTAGTTGTAACTGAAATTGATGTTTTATCAGATGTCAGTCCAGCTTGGCTAACTGCTTCGATCTCATAATTGTATGTTGTTTCTTCATTTAGTCCTGCATCTTTAAATTCTGGATCATTTGTATTGCCAACTAATTCACCGTCACGGTAAACGTTATAGGATACAGTATTGGCTTGGCCATTCCATGCTAATTCTACAGAAGAAGCAGTTACATTTTCAGTACGTACATTTTGAGGCGCTTGAGGTTTCACAGGAATAGCTGAATCACCTTTCACGTCTACATCGATCACATTGTAGAAGGCATTAGCCGTGTCTGCTACATCCCATACTGCTAAAATCACATGGTAGCCTAAACGATCATTCGGTACGTTGATTGCGTGTGGTGTCGTTGATGCTGGTGTTCCATTATGGTTGATCGTACCGATCAATTCAAAATCAGAACGTTCTAATTTATCGTTTGGATTCCAATCTGCTTTCGTCATATAATAATGCCATTTTGTCGTCGCGTGTCCGACAGTATAGCGCCATGTAAATAAGTTTGCTCCTTGATCGATCGATTGTTTTGTCCAAAGTGATGAAGTTTGTTGATCAAGGTTGAAATCACCAAGTGAACCACCTGCTGATGCGATTTGTCCATCGGCTGGTCCAGCTTGTGGGTATCCTTTTAATGCTTCTAAAGATTGAGGTTCGTTGATAACCGCTCCATATTTTTGAAAAGCAGCAGTCCAGTTTGAATTTCTGTCTAAATGTCCTTGATATCCACGACTGATCGGTGATTGCACGTATCCATGTGCAGATGCTTCATTCCCACCAATAGCTAGACTTGCTCCAAATAAAATACTTGAGCATAAAATGGTTCCTAAAATTTGTTTTTTCATGTTTCCCTCCGTAATTAACGATTAATATAGATAACATCAACTTTTCGAAAAAATGTATATTATGTATTTGCTTTTGTTATCTTAAATTAAGAATAACAGACAGATAAGATTAAATCTAACCAGCAATTACCGCAAGCAAGGTAATAAAAAAACACGAAAAATTTGTTAAAGTACCGTACAAAATGTTGTGTAAACAATATTTTATGGATGCACCCTAGTATTGAACTTTTTTTAAAAAAATATCATTTTTTATTCTTAATTTTTTTATTATAAATTTGCAGGATTAGAATTAATTAATTACCGTTATTTCTTTTTTATAAAAAAACTATAACTTCAAGTGTAATAACAACCGATTCCTTATTCTTTTACTAGTGTAAGCTCATTCATTTGCGGTATTGATTGCTTCATCATATGATGATAGAAAGGGGGTCGTATTTATGAGAGCTTGGCTGATCGTGCCCTTTGCAGTTTCATTGTTTTTAATAACGGGTTGTGAAGAGCCACAGCAGATGCCTATTCCTGAACAAACGAAAAGTAATAGTTCTACTGTCGAACAAACAACCACTGAACAAACCGATCATTTAATCGAAGAAACGGAGGAATCGCTTGTGAGTTACCCATCTGGCAGTTTATTAGCCGCAGTTGAAGCCAACGATCGAAAGAAAGTTGAGGATATTTTACAAACAGAGTATTCAATCGATGAACAAAATGACAAAGGCGAAACACCTTTACTAATTGCCACACATCATGATTTTGTCGAGATCGCCAAACTTCTGATTGACCACGGTGCGTCAATCGACATCCAAGATATGATCCAAGACAGCCCTTACCTTTATGCTGGAGCACAAGGGAAAACAGAGATTCTATCTTATATGTTGGAACATCGTGAACCAAATCAAGAAATCGTCAATCGTTTTGGTGGTAATGCTTTGATTCCAGCAGCTGAAAAAGGCCATTTAGATAATGTGAAACTTCTATTAACCGACGCACGTGTGGACATCGATCATCAAAATAATTATGGTTATACCGCATTGATCGAAGCAGTTGCCTTACGAGATGGATCTGAAATCTATCAACAAATCGTTCAAGAACTGTTGAATCATGGGGCAGACAAAACGTTACGTGACAATCAAGGAAAAACCGCGGAAGATTACGCAAGAGAACTAGGCTATACTGAGTTATTGGCACAACTGACTAAATCTTAACATGCATATAAATGCTGAAAATCTCCTCCGAAAGCGATGTACACTCATTCGAAGGAGATATTTCATGCTATTATTCGTTTTATTTTCCAATCACAATGAAATTATGATCCACTTTTGCTTCAATTACTTTTTTTCGTTTGAAATATTCGGCAATCAATTCTGTCATATCGATCGGACATTCTTTAACGATCTTCTCCGCTGAAAACATCTTATAATTTCCACCGCCTACTGCTCGATATTGATTGATCACCACTTCTAGTGGCTTATCTAAGGGAATCGGTTCCCCTTCTTTTTCAAAGCGTGTCACGCGGTGCCCGATTGGTTGGTTTAAATCGATCGTGTAATTGATTCCTTCATACATATCATAATTATAATATTGAGGTTTGGGCTGGATATACTTTTGGTCAAACGTAATTCCTTCATCGGTTGCCGTTAAGTAACCAGCCGTTTGTTCGAGCGCTGCTTTCAGCTCTTGTCCAGTCACACGTACAACAGCCAGTGTATTCGGGTAAATATAATTCGTAAGAATATGACGCATACTGACAGATTGTGGGAATCCAGTCACTTCATTATTGAATAAAGCTGTTCCTGAAATCTCTGCCCCAGTCGCATCCATCTGTATTCGATTGATCAATTCAATATACGGATGTTCATTGACCCTAGCTGCCATAGGATCAATAATCCTTAAATCGCCCAGTACTTCTCCCACTGGTTGGTCCAGCCACACATCTAATGCTTTTGAAACCGGGGCAACTTGTTCAAGAACGATAGGATCTGGAGAAGCCTCTTTCGTTGGACAAAGTTTACATGAATGATCTAAGACGATAAACTCGTTATCTTGTTTTTTGACAGTTAGTTTGATTGCTCCTACAAAAGCCCCACGATACCCTGGCTGGATCACAGGTACACCATTAACGACTTCAGCAAGCTCACGATGTTGGTGCCCTGTGACTAACGCATCGATCCCAGGTACTTCTTGTAACAATCGACTGCCTTCATTTTCACCAGTCAATGCTTCAGTCGGTTCGTTTGTTGCTAAATCTTTTTCAAAGCCACCATGGTATGCGACCACCACTAAGTCTGCTAACTCACGTAATAATGGCACGTATTTTTTGGCGGTTTCAACAGCCGAAACAAAATGAAGATCCTTGATTGTTTCAGGGTTTTCCCAGTTTGGGATATACTGAGTCACTAGTCCCAAAACAGCCACTTTGATCCCTTGTTTCTCAATGATCTGATACGGAGGTAAAACCGATTCCTGTTGATTCTTCCTCAACATATTGGCTACGACTATCGGGAAATTATAGGATTGGATTGCCTCATTCAAGTATGACCAGCCATAGTTGAATTCATGGTTCCCTAACACACCAACATCATAGTTCATAACATTTAGGAGTTTGGTTAAAGTCGAGACAGAATATTCCGGTTGTTTTGCAACAAAATAACTTAATGGCGAACCTTGGATAAAGTCACCGTTCTCAATCATGAATACCGGACCAGTTGCTGCCTTTCTTAATTCATTCAGTTTTCCGGCTACTTTTGCTACACCAAATGGTTGTTCTAAGTCACTGGCATAATTTGTTGGCAGAACGTAACCGTGCATATCACTTGTTGCAAGGATTGTTACTTCCATTATTTCGTCCTCTCAGTTGGTTTTATTGATTCCAAGCATCTTCTAACTGGGGTACTGAATCTGTGATCAATTGATCCGTATCTTTGTCGGTATTAGCTAATACATTTTCCATGATCGTACGCATTTCGTTGAACGCATTGTCACTATTCTCCACAACTGGTATCGAGAACAATTCTTTCGTTGCCTCTTCTAACTGTTGAGGTACTTTTGTTTCTGATGAATTTTTGTAGTCATTACTTTCTAATACTGATTCGATCGTCGGCATGTAACCAGTCATGGTTGCCCAATACAATTGGTTTTCTGGCTCAGATAAGAATTTCATATATAAAAATGCAGCTGTCCGTTCTTCTGGTGTGGCACTACTGAACATGTAGAGATCCGTTCCTTGTTGTAGATTGATTTT
The DNA here is from genome assembly GCF_002947535.1 of Enterococcus mundtii. Classification (GTDB taxonomy): domain Bacteria; phylum Bacillota; class Bacilli; order Lactobacillales; family Enterococcaceae; genus Enterococcus_B; species Enterococcus_B mundtii_B. Next base: position 7,816 of record NZ_PUAP01000030.1, on the reverse strand, counting down.
TTCAGGGCGTGGAGCAACATCATAGGTAAATACACCTTCCGTATCTTTCTTCACATAGCCTTCCCCTGCAATCGATCCAATAAACATGGCTACCTTTTGATTGGCAAACGGACCAGATAAATAGTTGTCCGATCCCGCGATCCGGAAGTAGCCATCTTTGACACCCTCCGCGTAGTAGTTGATCAATTCTTTTGATTTGTCGCTTGTCAAATCTGTCTCTTTATCAAATTCGACCCCTTTGTTTTGCATACCGATCGTATAATAGTTGTTCAAAGAATCGAATCCGGCTCCTACTACTTCGCCATTCGTTGCTTCATAAATCGTTTTTGATGCTTCTTTTAGTTCATCTAATGTCGTAGGCACAGCGACATCATATTTTTCCAACATATCTTTGTTATAAAAGAGCATTTCAGTCGATTTATTAAAAGGAATACCATACTGGACATCATCGATCTTGGCGCCATCCATCAAAGAGCTACGAATCTCTTCTTGGTCTTGCCAACCAATCGTGTCATTATCGATCAAAGGTTGTAGATCGACGAGCATCTCATCTTGAGCTGCGTTATATAACCAACCAGGATAGGCCTGAGTGATTGTTGGAAGATCTCCTGCTGATGGAAGAGTAGCATTGATCTTTGCTTGTAGATCAGAATATTGGGCTTGATTTTGTAATTCGACTTTGATATTTGGGTTTGCTTTGACAAAATCATCGGTCATTTTTTGTAACGCTGTTTCTTGCGCACCATTCATTGCGTGCCAAAAAGTGATCGTCGTCTCTTCTGTTAGATCAGTGACGATTTCTTCACCAGATGAAGAGGCATTCGAGCCATTGTTCCCACAAGCGCCTAAAGTCATTACAGCTGCTGATGCTACCAAAAACTTACTAATAGTTGTCCATTTCATTTTACATATTCCTCCAATTATAGTTGAATGGTTTCGCCTCTTTTTACTAATACTCTGCTTCCATATGGATTGTGCATACTTTCAGGTTTTAATGTATGGATGGGGACCAACGTAGCAGGTTTTATCCGATCGATGATTTCTGCTAGATCCGCTGGTTTTGCATGACCTGATAATGATAACTGCTTAAATTCCACTTGTTGTTTTTCAAAAGCTCCTCTAAAAATCGCGTACTGTGGATCAAACTCGCCTAATGGTTGGGCATCACTGTGTATATACAGACCTCCTTTTTGTAATGAATCAACTTCACCAACAAATTGCCAGAAATAATCCGTTGAATCTGCTAATAAAGTTTCGTAAGAATACTCAAGTTGGGGGTCTAATGTACCGATCCGCTCTTTCTTCTCAGCGTAGTAATAAGGAACCTCTCGTTTAGCGACTTCTTGTAAAAGCAAAGCCATTTCTGCTTCGACAACTACTCGTCGTGGGGAAGCATCGATCAAAGCTTCCCAGCGTTTGATGTTCGCTGGATAAAAATTGAAAGTCAATTGACGATTCTCGTTTTCTTGGATCAACTTGACCAGTTGCTCCGTTAACGCTCGTTCGCTGTCTGGTGATGTCTCATTTTTCTTCTCGTTCTCTGGGAAACTAATACTCACTCCTTCCAGCATCAATACATCGACTTTCTGTGCCGCTTCACAGAATTCCTCTGTTAAATGGCGATCAAATCCATGTAGCCGAAGGTCACCAGAATAAGCAATCAAGGCAGTTGGCGTCTCGATAAGAAAGGCTGCTGCACCATATGCATCATGATCCACAGGAAACAAACGAATCATCAATTCGCCGATGCGAAGATCCTGACAAGGGGCAATCGTTTTGATCGTTCGTGTATTTCCTTCTATATAAGGTGAAGGCAACAAGAATGTCCCGTTACGATTTAAGCTCTCCAATAAATTTTTGGTCGGCTCCAATGTATATAAGGAGATCTCTGGATCAAGATAATTGATCATTTTTGTATGGTCCAAGTGAACATGCGATAAGAATACTGCGGTATTTACAAAATTAGATTCCTTCTTGTTCGTGGTCAATCGCGGGTCATAAATGTCGATTGCTGGAATAAATCCCACATCTAGTAAAGTCGACAGTTCTTCGTTTGGCAATTTGATCTCAGGATGATATTCTGTCCCAAAGTCAAAAAAGATTCTATCGTCGCCGTAAGCAACTTCAATGACTGTTCCACCAATCGTCAAGAGCCCACTGTGAAAGGTAATGCTGGTTTTTTGATTAGCCTTTGATCCCATTTTTTGCCACTCCTCGGATGATTTCTTTTCTAAAAATAAAGTAAATAAGCACGATTGGTAATACAGTCAAGGTGGCCGCTGCTAATTGTAAGTGAACGTCACTGCCACTTTCGCTGGTAAATGCTGACAAGCCATTGTTCAATAATCGAAATCTTTTGTCATTAGTGACCAATAACGGCCATAAAAAGGAGTTCCAACTCGAAATGAAGGTCAAAATCCCCACTGTTACCAGTGCTGGCTTGGACATAGGAATAAGGATCTTTTTGATATATTCCATATCAGAAGCTCCATCGATCTTAGCTGCTTGATAAAAAGAACGCGAAATACTTTTCAAGTAATTAGTCAAATAATAAATATAAAAAATACTCGTCAAAAACGGCAAGATCAAAGCAGTATAAGAGTTCAACAAGCCTAAACGTGCAATCGTATTATAGTTCGTAAAAATGATCGACTCGTAAGGAATCATCAACAATGAAATCAATCCTAGCATCACGATTTTCTTGTAGCGAAATTCCAATGTTGCTAAAGCAAACGCTGCAAACAGTGAAGTGATGACTGTTGCCAATGTAGTCACTAATGATACAAATGCCGTGTTGATGAAATACTGGACAAATGGCGCTTTTTCGAATACTGAGAAATAATTCACCCATTGAAAAGATTCAGGTAAGACAGTTGGTGGAATACTTGTTGCTTCTCGATACGTCATCAATCCACCGAGTATCATATAGATAAATGGAAACACAGTAATGATTCCTAGTATTGTCAAAAATAAAAGTGAGAGCAACGTAACCATTTTTTTCATCTTGGTCTCCCCACCTTCTTCAAAATCAATTGTTGGAAGAAAGTAATACTCAGAATAAGTAAGAATAAAACAAGCGTCGCTGCCATAGCTAGACCTGGTCTACCTGCAACATGGAACTTATCATAAATGTAAAACACTGCGGTCATCGCACTTTTAGCAATCCCTGCTTGACCCCCCAATAGTGCGTAGACTTGCGTATAGATTTTAAACGCGCCAATCAGATTGACTGTTAGGAGAAACGTAAGTGTAGGCAGCAATTGTGGTAGTGTGATCTTCACAAAAATCTCCCATTCATTTGCACCAAACATCTTCGCGATCTTGTAATGCTCTTTCTCGATATTACGTAATCCCGCTAATAATATGATGATATTGAAAGCTAGACTTGTCCAAATACCAAAGATGATCAAAGTGGGCATACTCATTGAAACACTATCTAACCAGTTCACTCGTGGAAGCCCAACGAACTCGAGTAAATAATTGATGAGCCCGTATGACCCGTTGAAAAAATAGCGAAAAACAATACCGATCGCAATCGTACTCGTAACATAAGGCATAAAAAAAATCGCTTCAAAAAATGATTTATACTTTACTTTTTCAAAAATCACCCACGCAATCCCTAGTGAAAGGATCAAAGCAATCGGTACGACGGTGAAACTGTAGAACGCAGTATTTTTCAACGCGCGAAAAAATACTGGATCACTAAACAAACGTTGGTAATTCTCAAATCCTGCAAAGCGAGGATTGATCAATGTCCCTTTTTGAAAACTCATAAAAAAAGCACGAAAAAGCGGATAGATATTGAATACGAAAATTGCAAGTAAGGCTGGAAGTAAAAAATACCAAGCTTTTAGTTGATTTTCAGAGTTATAATTTTTCTTTCCCATCAATAGATCCTCTCTCCATCAAGGCGGAATATGAACACTTTATGATAGGCCAAGTCAAAAGTGATCACAGTTCCTTCACTGATTTCATTTTCTACACGCACGATCGACTTTATTCGTTCCCCAGCAAGTTCAAAGTGTAAAATTCGTTCTCGACCAATCAACTCAACACTTTGAATATTCCCTTTCAAAGGACCCCTATCACTTGGTAAGATATCTTCCGGACGTATACCTAAGTAGTATTTTCCATCTGTCATCAATTCTTTGAAACGCTGATCAAGAAAACGACTGAGCGGTAAGTCAAACGACGCATGTTTGACCCTATCATTGATGACTTCGATTGGTAAAAAATTAATGATCGGATTACCGATGAATTTTGCAACGAATAAATTTTCTGGCTCTAAATAGAGATTTTGAGGATCATCTTCTTGTTGTATCTTACCATCTTCCAATAAGATGATTTTGTCACTGATCGATAGAGCTTCTTCTTGATCATGGGTGACAAAAATCGTCGTGATCCCGACTTCCTTCACTAACCTTCGAATTTCTTCGCGAATCTTCAAGCGTAGTCGAGCATCTAGATTACTTAAAGGTTCATCCAATAATAAGACTTCTGGTTCTTGCACTAATGCTCTTGTAATCGCTACACGTTGCTGTTGCCCACCAGATAAAGTTCCAGGTTTCTTATTCTGCAACTCTTGGATATTCGTTAATTCCATATATTTCTCAGCAATGACTTTTGCCTCGGCTTTTTTCTTTTTGTTATCTCCAACTAACAAAGGAAACATAATATTCTCTAAGACAGTCATGTGTGGGTACAAAGCGTAATTTTGAAAAACAAATCCGATATTTCGGTCTTTTGGTTCCGTTTTGATGATCGATTCTCCATTAAAACGAATATCTCCATCTGTAGGCTGTAACAGCCCTGCGATGAGGTTCAACATCGTCGATTTACCACAGCCACTAGGGCCTAAAAGACAAACAAGTTCTCCTTTTTTTATCGAAAAATCAACTTTTTTCAATGCTTCAAAGCCATTATCAAAAGTTTTCTGTAATCCGATCACCTCAATCATAAGTGACCCTCCACTCTTCCTTATATTTTTTATGACAGTTGTTTTCTTTCATATCTTCATCTTAACGTTCGAATATTTAGATTACATATATTATTTGTAAATATCTTGAAAATATTCTTAACTACTTGTTTATTTGTTTTTGTTCCATAGAACATTGAATAAGTGTTATAAAATAGAGCAAGCGAAACCATTTTATGTAATATTTCAATAAAAGGATAACAAAGAAAAAAAGCTTTATCTATAGCAAAATTCAACACCAAGACTAGAAATAACACTTGTCTATCAGTTAAACATTCAAAGTTGCTATAAATAAAACATTTAGTTATTTTTTTAATATCAAAAAAACTTTAGTTTACATATTATTTATATAGTATACTACTTAGGTGACAGCTAGAAAACATAATGAAAAAAGAATGATCGTTCTTGGGAAATATGTAAAAAAATAAACCGATCACAAAGAGTATGTATTACTACTCTCTGTGGTCGGTTAAATTGTTCAGTCCATCTGTTTCTTTCTCTCAAATACTATGATTTGAGAAAGCACACTTTGCTTAAAGTTTACGTGCAAAGAATGAAACGATCAATACTAAAATGATTGCTCCGATAAGTGATGGTACGATTGCCATTCCACCAATCACTGGACCCCAAGTACCTAATAGTGCTTGACCAATAGCTGATCCAACTAGACCTGCGATTACATTCGCAATGATGCCCATTGAAGATCCTTTATTTGTGATTGCTCCTGCAATTGCTCCGATAATACCACCAACGATTAATGACCAAATAAATCCCATGATTATTTCCTCCTAAAATTCTAAAAAATTAAGTTTATTGTACGCGTGGTTCATTGTTTTCTTTTACTTTTTGCGCACCTTTACCAACAGCTGATTTTGCTTTGTCAGTTTGTTTTGAAGCAAACTGACCAGTTGATTTTGCTGCATCAGTTACTTTATCTTGAACTGTTTCTTGATCTTTTTCGTATTCTGCTTGAGTTTTGATGTCAACAACATTTACATTTACTTCGATAACATCAAGATGAGTCATTTCATTTACTTCTGTGCTGATCAATTCTTTGATTTGATCGTAAATGTTTTCGATATCTTTTCCATATTCAACAACTACATCTAAATCAACAGCTACTTGTTTTTTACCAACTTCTGCATTGATTCCAGCAGTTACGTTATCTGTGTTAACTAATTTTTCAGCAATGTTTGAGAAAAATCCACCGTCAAGAGTCAACAAACCGTCAACGTCTTTCAATGCGTAACCAATGATTTTTTGAATGACTTTGTCTTCATAAGTCAATTCACCTTTTGCTGCAGTATCAGCAACTGGATTTGTACCTGTAGTAGTGTTCACGTTTTTGAAATCTTTGTTTTCCATATTAAATTCCTCCTATGATTTGAAATATTCATCTAATAATCTTGTTTCTTTTAAATAAAAACCAATACCCACACCAATAGCGGTCATGATCAATATTAAAAGAGTTTTGAAAAATCCAACTGTTAACCATAAAACGGCTAATAGTAAGCCAAGACCCCCAAAGATAATAGGGAGCTTATATAGTGAAAAGAATTCTTTCATTTGTGTGCCCTCCTATTCTACTCGTGAGTGCTGGTTGTCTTCATGTTCTTTTTCTTCTTGATAACTACTGTAATTGACAGCTACTTTGATCTCTTGTTCTGAACCAAGGACATTGGCTACTTGATCTCTGACTTCTTGCATCAACATTTCTGTTTTGCCAATCAGAGAAGAAGTACGTTTTAGATCGCCTTTTACATGAATATTGATTTTCTGTTTTGTTGATCGTACTTTGACTTTTGGTGATTGAATGAACTCTTCTTCATGTAAATATGAACGAGTAAGTCCTTCAATTGCTTTTTTATCCAACGTCAATTTTCCATCTTTGTGCTTTAATACGAAAGTTCCTTTCGATTTTGGATAGAAAAGAACAAATAATAAGATGAGAACGACAACAATTGCAAATACGACAGCAGCCCAGAAAATATATTGTTGCATATAATAATTTGTTATCGTAAAAAAGCGAAAACGTTCCAATTGTTCAGGTAAGACATATGGTGCATTAACTAGAGCGATGACCAAAAGTACTGAAAGTAATACTATGCTTACAATTACACCGATGATCTTTACCCCCTTATTCATTTTCCACCTCCTAATTATCTTATTTTTCTGTTTTAAACACTTGACCAACAAGTCCATCCCTTGAGGAAACTGCAAAATACCTTTTCTTGGTAAGCGCTACCAAAAAGTGTAGGCTCAAAATAACTTTGGTACTTCTTCCCTCACAGAAATCTTAAATAACAGAAACAATTATTATATAACTTCCATTGTTTCTTGCTGGCTATACTACAAGAATAGTATACAAGATTAAAAATTGCAAAGATAATGCTCATTTATATTACAAAATAAAAAATATAAATGACAAAACATAACTAGCAACTATAGTTTTCCATTTTCGAACTAAATGTTTTAATCTTTTATTATAAAGGATGATACCCTTTTCAAAAAGCATTAAAGTATTTTATAATAAGTTGAAGGAAAATGTTAGAATAATAGTCATTTGATTTAGTTAAGCTATTATTCTTAGAAAGAGGTGTCACATGTTAAAAAAATCCATATACGCATTTATAATAACGATTATTTACTTGATTGTTTCCAATGCTGGCAATCTATTTTTTGGGGTGTCAAAAGAATTTAGTTGGACAACTACGTTGTGGGAATCGTTGTTTTTCTTTTTATTCGTTCTCCTACTACAAAATTATCGAAAGAAATAAATTGGAATGTACATCAAAAAAATAAAACAGCGATTTAGATTTTTTCTAAATCGCTGTTTTATTT
>NZ_PUAP01000003.1 GCF_002947535.1 Enterococcus mundtii | reverse complement strand
GAGTAGGACGCCGCCACGCTTTGTTATCTTTGGAGGTTTAGCTCAGCTGGGAGAGCATCTGCCTTACAAGCAGAGGGTCAGCGGTTCGATCCCGTTAACCTCCATATGAGCCGTTAGCTCAGTTGGTAGAGCATCTGACTTTTAATCAGAGGGTCACAGGTTCGAGCCCTGTACGGCTCATATTTTTGCGGGTGTGGCGGAATTGGCAGACGCACTAGATTTAGGATCTAGCGCCTTACGGCGTGGGGGTTCAAGTCCCTTCACCCGCATCATATGATTTATTCTATTTTTTTACGCCGGCTTAGCTCAGTTGGTAGAGCATCTGATTTGTAATCAGAGGGTCGAGGGTTCAAGTCCTTTAGCCGGCATCGTAAATACGCGGAAATAGCTCAGTGGTAGAGCACCACCTTGCCAAGGTGGGGGTCGCGGGTTCGAACCCCGTTTTCCGCTTTGCCAATGTACTACGCGCCGGGGTGGCGGAACTGGCAGACGCACAGGACTTAAAATCCTGCGGTGAGTGATCACCGTACCGGTTCGATTCCGGTCCTCGGCATTACAAATATGCGCCCATAGCTCAATTGGATAGAGTGTTTGACTACGGATCAAAAGGTTAGGGGTTCGACTCCTCTTGGGCGCGTAGTCTTTTTATTTTTTCGGGAAGTAGCTCAGCTTGGTAGAGCACTTGGTTTGGGACCAAGGGGTCGCAGGTTCGAATCCTGTCTTCCCGATTTTTTTTATTTGTTGCAAAGTTACATGTTCTATTGTATGATTACTTTTAATTAATTGAATATGCGCCCATAGCTCAATTGGATAGAGTGTTTGACTACGGATCAAAAGGTTAGGGGTTCGACTCCTCTTGGGCGCGTTGGAAAAACTGGGACTTCATTGAACTCCTAGTTTTTTTTATTTACATAAATGAATCGTCTCTTAAAGTTATTCTTCGAATCAAACATCTAACAAGCGTTCTCCTTTCTTTCTACTTGTAAATTCGCTATAATTAAGGTCAATATTAGTCAAAGGAATGAGTGGGATGGCACAACAAAATACTTCGGATCTAATTGAATCATATATAAAAAAGATCCTAGAAAAAAATGAGATGATCGAGCTTCGAAGGATTGAATTGGCAGATCTTTTTAACTGCGTTCCTTCACAAATCAATTATGTGATCAATACACGCTTTACGATTCAACGTGGCTACCTTGTTGAGAGTAAACGTGGTGGCGGTGGGTATATCCGTATCGCTAAAGTGAGAATGTCGGATAAAAAACAAATGCTTGAACGGATCAACTTGCTATTTGGCGAAACGATCAATGAAAAAAATGCCTACGCTATTATTCAGAAACTATATGAAGACCAAATCATTACCAAAAAAGAGGGAAACTTGATGTTGAGTGCGATTGCAAAAAATACATTGAACATCAATGACACAGAAGATTATACGCGAGCTCGAATCTTACGAGCCTTTTTAGAACGATTAAGCTATGAAGATGGGGAGTGAAAATTAAATGGCAGAAATATTTACAGAAAGAGCACAACGTGTGTTAGAAATTGCCCAAGAAGAAGCAAAACGCTTTAAACATCAAGCGGTAAGTTCAGAACATATATTATTGGCTTTAGTGATCGAACCCAATGGGATTGCCGGAAAAGTATTACGAGACATGAAATTAAATGAAAAAGATATTTATGAAGAAATCGAGCATTTAGTCGGTTATGGTACAGTGAAAACTTATGCAAAAGGTGTATTTCTACCTTATTCCCCTCGGATGAAACAAATTTTTGCTTTGGCAAATAGCGAAGTGAATAAAATGGGTGCACAAAAGGTAGGAACCGAGCATATTTTACTTAGTCTATTAAAAGATGAAAGTATCATGGCTACTCGTATCATGATCAACCTTGGGATCAGCTTGAGTAAAGTTCGTCAGTCATTGAAGCGTACGATGGGTGCGGAAACCAGTACTGCTGGTATTCGCCGTCGCAATCCCCAAGAAAAGCGAGCAATGACACAAGGCACTCCTACGTTAGATTCTTTGGCTAGAGATTTAACAAAGTTAGCAAAGGAAAATAGATTAGATCCAGTCGTGGGACGTTCAAAAGAAGTCAAACGGTTGATCCAAATACTTAGTCGCCGAACAAAAAATAACCCTGTTTTAGTTGGAGAACCTGGTGTCGGTAAAACAGCGATTGCAGAGGGTTTGGCTCAAAAAATCATTCTAGGTGAAGTACCTGAAGAAATGAAAGCAAAACGTTTGATGATGTTAGACATGGGGGCGTTGGTTGCTGGCACGAAGTATCGCGGAGAATTTGAAGATCGGATGAAAAAAGTCATTGATGAAATTTATCACGATGGTCAAGTCATTCTCTTTATTGACGAACTACACACATTGATTGGTGCTGGTGGTGCAGAAGGTGCCATTGATGCGTCGAATATTTTGAAACCAGCGTTAGCACGTGGAGAATTACAGACGATTGGTGCGACGACATTAGACGAATACCAAAAATATATCGAAAAAGATTCCGCATTGGAGCGACGCTTTGCACGTATCCAAGTAGATGAACCAACAGCAGATGAAGCGGAAGAAATCTTACGTGGGTTACGTTCACGCTATGAGGAACATCATCATGTGGAGATCACCGATGAAGCAGTAAGAGCAGCGGTCAATCTTTCAGTTCGGTATATCACTTCCAGACAGTTACCAGATAAAGCGATCGACTTGATTGATGAATCGGCAGCGAAAGTTCGATTGGAACAAGCGGATGATTTGTCAGAAACGACGATACTGAAACAAGAGATCGATCAAGTGAACAAAGAAAAAGAACATGCAATTCAAAAACAAGATTTTGAAACAGCTGCGCATTTACGTAGACAAGAAAAAAGCTTAATGAAAAAACTAGAAAAACGTTTAGCGATCGAAGCAAAACATAAAAATGGCTTTGCGGATCGGGTGACGGAAGAAGATGTAGCTACTGTTGTTTCAGAGTGGACAGGTGTACCATTGCAGCAGTTAGAAAAGAAAGAAAGTCAACGATTACTGGAACTAGAAGCACTGCTTCACGAACGTGTGGTTGGGCAAGATGAAGCAGTCAAAGCTGTGTCCCGTGCGATCAGACGGGCGCGTAGTGGCTTAAAAGATCCGAATCGCCCAATTGGTTCCTTCATGTTTTTAGGTCCAACAGGTGTCGGAAAAACAGAACTTGCGAAAGCATTGTCAGAAGTGATGTTTGGTGAAGAGGATGCATTGATTCGTGTTGATATGTCTGAATTCATGGAAAAATATAGTACGAGTCGCTTGATTGGTTCGCCTCCAGGTTATGTGGGTTATGATGAAGGTGGGCAATTGACAGAACAAATCCGTCAAAAACCTTACTCAGTGATTTTGCTAGATGAAGTAGAAAAAGCCCATCCAGATGTCTTCAATTTATTATTACAAGTATTAGATGATGGTCATTTAACAGATGCTAAAGGAAGAAAAGTAGACTTTAGAAATACGATCATGATCATGACTTCTAATATCGGTGCCACTCAGATCCGTGAAGAAAAAAATGTTGGATTCAATGTCCAAGATATTACTAAGGATCATCAAGCAATGCAAAAACGAATACTTGAAGAGTTGAAGAAAGCTTTTCGTCCTGAATTCTTGAACCGTATCGATGAGACAGTCGTCTTCCATTCATTAACAAAAGATGAAGTCCATGCGATTGTTCAAATCATGAGCCAATCGATCGTCAAACGGTTGAAAGAACAAGATATCTTAGTGAAAATCACGCCAGCAGCAGTTGATGTGATTGGGAAAGTCGGTTTTGATCCAGAGTATGGTGCACGGCCACTAAGACGGGCATTACAAAAAGAAGTAGAAGATCGCTTGAGTGAAGCCTTGCTTGGAGGAGAGATCCATTTAGGAGATCAAATCACTGTGGGCGCTTCGAAGGGCAAAATCACAGTGAATGTGCGTGAACCTAAAAAAATAACTGCTAAAGTATAATGACAGAGTGAGATCGCCACAGAAATAGCTAGCTCTGATAGCCAAGCCAGAAACCCAAAAATCATTTGAATTTTTGGGTTTTTTGGTTTTCTAAAGGAGTTATTTCTAAATCAATGGTGACACAATTGATAAGCAAAAATTATTTTACAGTATCGTTACAATCAATAATAAATGTAAGAAGTATTGGAAAGTTTTCAGAGCTGTGCTACTATTATGGAGTTGTAGGAGGAGGAAATGATGATCGAAATCATAACTACTATAGAATCAATGAAACAAGCAGAAGAATTGCTTGAAGCAGGCACTGATACCTTGTATTTTGGGGAGGAACGCTTCGGTCTACGCTTACCTGCTTCTTTTACAAGAGAAGAGCAACGCGAATTAGTCGCACTTGCACATCGCTATGGCAAGAAAGTAAATATAGCTGTCAATGGGATCATACATCCTGAAAAAATGAAACAAGTGCCAGAATATCTGCTGTTTCTAAAAGAAATCAATGTAGACATGATCACAGTTGGTGATACTGGGATTATCTATACCATGAGAAAAAATCCAGAGTTGAGTATCCCTTATGTTTTTGATGCAGAAACATTAGTGACGAGTGCACGACAAATCAATTTTTGGGCAAAAAAAGGGGCAATTTCTGCTGTTTTAGCACGGGAAGTGCCATTTGATGAGATGAAAGAAATGGAAAGTAAGTTACAGATTCCTGTCGAAACACTTGTGTATGGAGCTACATGCATCCATCAATCGAAACGTCCTCTGTTACAGAATTACTATAACTACACGCAACAGGACGAAAAAAAAGATCGTGAAAGAGGACTCTTTCTCGCTGAACCTAAAAAAGAAGATACACATTATTCGATATATGAAGATTCACATGGTACGCATATTTTTGCGAATAATGACATCAATTTAAGTAATGAACTCCCACAGCTTTATGCCCATCATTTCCGTACGTGGAAATTAGATGGCGTCTTTACGCCTGGTGAAGCCTTTGTTGAGATCACTAAATTATTTGTTGAGGCAAAAAAAGCATTATTAGCAGACACATGGACAGAAGCTTTAGCACAAGAAATGACGAATAAGATCAATGGATTACATCCAACGAATCGAGGACTTGATACAGGTTTCTTTTATATTGATCCTGAATCTATCAAGTAAGGAGTATGGTGAAATAAAATGACAACAAAAAGAAAATTAAAACGTCCGGAAGTTTTAGCACCAGCCGGCACGCTTGAAAAACTAAAAACTGCTATCCATTATGGGGCAGATGCTGTGTATATTGGCGGCAATGCGTATGGATTACGTAGTCGTGCAGGAAACTTTACTTATGAAGAAATGGCAGAAGGTGTGGCATTCGCAAAGGAACATCAAGCGAAAGTATATGTAGCAGCAAATATGGTCACACATGAAGGAAATGATGAAGGAGCCGGTGAATTTTTCCGTAACCTGCGCGATGTGGGTATTTCAGCGGTAATCGTCTCTGATCCAGCACTTATTGAGATCTGTGCCACAGAAGCCCCTGGATTACCTATCCATCTATCGACTCAAGCTTCTGCTACCAACTATGAAACATTGGAATTTTGGAAAGAAGAAGGCTTGGAGCGTGTGGTTTTAGCTCGGGAAGTTTCAATGGAAGAAGTTGCTGAGATCCGTCGACATACTGATGTTGAGATTGAAGCATTCATCCATGGTGCAATGTGTATCTCTTATTCAGGACGTTGTACTTTGTCCAATCATATGTCGATGCGGGATGCCAATCGTGGAGGCTGTTCACAATCTTGCCGTTGGAAGTATGAGTTATACGACTTACCGTTTGGGCAAGAGAGAAACTCTTTGACAGATGCTGGCGAGATCGAAGAAGAGTTTTCGATGAGTGCGGTAGATATGTCGATGATCGAACATATTCCTGACTTGATTGAAAATGGCGTAGATAGTTTTAAAATCGAAGGTCGGATGAAGTCGATCCATTATGTATCAACAGTTGCAAATGTCTATAAAGCAGCTGTAGATAGTTATATGGAAGATCCTGAAAACTATGTGTGTAAACAGGAATGGATCGATGAGTTATGGAAAGTGGCTCAACGAGAACTGGCAACAGGATTTTATTATGATATACCTAGCGAAAATGAGCAATTATTTGGTGAACGTCGTAAGATTCCTGTATATAAATTTGTTGGAGAAGTCTTATCTTATGATGAGGAAACGAAACAAGCGACGATCCGTCAGAGAAACCTCTTTTCTGTAGGAGATGAAATCGAATTTTATGGGCCTGGATTTACTCACTTCAGCCAAATGGTCGATGAGATGCACAATGAAGAAGGAGAATCCATTGATCGAGCACCAAATCCTATGATGATTTTGACCATGCCAGTCGCACAACCAGTTAAACCTGGAGATATGATTAGAAAAAGAAAATAATTTTTTAAGCTATGAAGCGAAATGAGCATCTCGTCAACGGAATGACTAGAAACGTGCTACACTTATTTTTTGTAAGAGCTGATAAAAAAGTTTATTGAAAAATAAGAGATAGGATGTTGCATCAGCTGCTAAAAGGAGGAACAAGATGAAAACATATGATTATATTGTCATTGGCGGAGGTTCTGGAGGTATTGCTTCAGCGAATCGTGCCGGTATGCATGGAGCGAAAGTATTATTGATTGAAGGCAATGAACTAGGTGGGACGTGCGTCAATGTCGGATGTGTTCCAAAAAAAGTCATGTGGCAAGCAAGCACGATTTTAGAAACGATCGAACGTGATGCTTCAAGTTATGGTATCCAAGCAGACGTCAAACATGTTGACTTTAAAGAACTAGTAGAAAAGCGTGAGAAATACATTGATTTCCTTCATGGGGCTTATCAAAGAGGGTTAGACAGCAACAACGTAGAAGCAATCAAAGGATATGCTCGCTTTGTAGATAGTCAAACCGTCGAAGTAAACGGTGAAAGCTACCATGCGGATCACATTTTGATTGCAACTGGTGGTAAGCCAAGCAAAATGACGATTCCTGGTGGAGAATATGCCATTGATTCAAACGGCTTTTTTGCATTGACAGAATTGCCAAAACGGACGATCGTATTAGGCGCTGGCTATATCGCAGCTGAACTTTCTGGTGTGTTAAATGGCTTGGGAAGCGAAGTGATGTGGGCCTATCGCAAAGAACGTCCGTTACGTACGTTTGATAAAATGTTATCTGACAACTTGATTGAGATGTATCAAGAAGCAGGAATCCACACGTATGCAAACTTTACGGCTCGTGAAATAACAAAGAACGGGGATGTCTACACCGTTACCTTTGAAAATGGGGAAACACTAATGGCAGAGTGTGTGTTATTTGCTGGTGGACGCGTACCGAATACAGATGCATTAGACATCGAAAAAACGAACGTCGAATTAGATGAAAAAGGATTTATCAAAGTGGATAAATTCCAAAACACAAGTGACTCACACATCTATGCGATCGGTGATGTGATTGGTAAAATCGACTTGACGCCAGTAGCGATTGCCGCAGGTCGTCGTTTGTCAGAGCGACTGTTCAATGGCAAAGAAAATTCTTATTTAGACTATAATTTAGTTCCAACAGTCGTCTTTACTCATCCACCGATTGCAACCATCGGTTTGACAGAAGAGCAAGCGTTGGCGACATATGGTGAAGGACAATTGAAAATCTATCGTTCACGATTCACACCAATGTATTTTGCCTTAAACGATTATCGACAAAAATGTGAAATGAAATTGATCTGTGTGGGTGAAGAAGAAAAAATCGTTGGGTTGCATGCCATCGGCGTGGGTGTCGATGAAATGTTACAAGGTTTTGCAGTAGCCATCAAAATGGGTGCAACAAAAGCAGATTTTGATAATACAGTAGCCATTCATCCAACAGGTGCAGAAGAATTTGTTACCATGCGTTAAGTCGTTAGTAAGTGGAGAAAATGCACATACAGAAAAAGCAGACGGAATATTCGTCTGCTTTTTCTAATTTATGGGGGTAAAACTATGTATAAAGAACTGTTTCAATGTTATTCCAAAAAGAGGTTGTTGGTATTTTAGAAATTTTAATGGTTTTTGCTTTCGTTTTAGCTTGGTTCAGCTCGATGTCTGTTAAAACTAAATCGTATTGATTGACTGTATCGTAGTTTACTTGAAAAATATTATCAGTATATGTATGGATCATATGGATTGCAGGAATTTTTTTGAATAACAGTTGCTTATACAGTGCAAGTGTCCTTTCTTCCTGATAAGAAACAATCAAAATCGATACCTTTTTCTTGTAAGGAAAAACGGTCGTCAATAAAGATGGCGATAACGAAATCAATTCTAACAATAACTCTTCATAGAGTAATTGATTCCGTTTGATCATCATTAATCCAGCATGGTCAATGGCTTGATTGTACGCCTTAAGTATTTGTGGCGAATGTGTAAACAGGATTTCAGATAAAATCTGTAGATAGGTTGTTTTAAAGAACTGCCGATTTTTATTGTAATTGATCAGCTCACTTAATTTCTGAATACCATCTTGATTCAAAGAGAAGTCTTGGGACAATGAACGGTAAAAATATTCCGAGAATTGTTGGATCCGTTGGTACTCTCCATGATTGCTGGGTGTTGACTGAATACAAGGGAAATAGATTTTTTGATCTAATAGATTTGATACGGTTGTAGCGGTCACATTAAAACCGTATTCTTTGTCAATGATTGAACAAAATACTGTGTTATTTTTTATTATTTCAAAAAAAGAAGGATCATTGATTGGATTTCCTTTATTTTCTGGGATCAAATGGCCTTGTCCGATACGAATGATTGCTGTGTAAAGATAAAAACTATTTATAATCACTTTATATGTACTAATTGTTTTAGGTGTTGCTTGTTTCTTATAGTAGCGTTGTAACACATCGAATATGTGATAAAAATGTGGCAATTGCTGTGGTGTATATTGCTCACGAAACATACTGCAAAAGAATTGCCTAATATAACTTTCATCTCCAATGATTTTGAGTTTTGAAGAGATATGTATGGATAATGGTGCATTGATCTCGCAGAAATAAGTATTGATATTTGCGATGATCCGGCGAATACTTGTTTCACTTAAATATAATTTATTTGCTAATTTAGATAACGTTGGTTCTACTTCAAAAATCATCTGTAGTATTTGTACATTTGTTGATTGATTGAGAATTTGTTTGATCAAATCTTCCAAATTGATCTCTGGTGGCAATAGTAAAGAAGCCACTTGGTATTTATCGGTTTTTATGGAAACTGGTGCATATGTATGGTTAAAAAACACAATATCGGTCAATAATGTTTTTTTTGTTACTTCGAGTTGATCCGCTAAAGTAGAGCAGTCAATGGCGGACATACCTAAAAGTAAAGCTAGTTTGATCTGCCTTTCAGAAGTCTTTTCAAGCATATTTGTTCGTTTTATCATACTTTTCAGATCTTCTAAAAAATAGAAAATCTGTTATTTCACATCCTTTATTCATTTTATAAACATTATTTTATCATACTTTTCTAATTATTCGAGTTTTTCTTTTTATTATAATAGGTGGTTATTTAAAAGTGAGATTGTTTTCTTTATATAATAGTTATTTTCTTATAAAAAACATAATATGATATTCTAAATAACTAGAAGTACCCAACTGCTACATATGATAAGTAAAATCTTTCGATATATGTTTTTTTATTTTCACAACTCAAATTTTTTATCGAGGAACAAAATTTTGAGAATAACATAGATGTGTTTATTGTTTCTTCTATTTTACTTATTAAACTTTAATCATATCATCCGAGCGATGTGATAATTGAACTTGTTTTTTGTAAAACAGAAAAACTAATATTATGAAATTATCGAAAAAGCTGTACGATACATTATAGGTTTTTAAAAGAAAGGAGCTTGTTGACTATGGGTGTACTTGAAAAACAATTAGAAAGACAAATTTCATTGCTTTATTTGCTAAACATTGAGTCATCGAATATTAGTGATCTAGCCAAAGAGTTGAGTATTACAGATAAAACGATTGCGGCAGATATCGATAGTTTCAATACTGCTTGTTTTCCTGCTCGTATTGAAACGAATCAGTACAAAGAGGTAACGCTCTCGATGCCGAAGAAATTGAATTTAGATGATATATTTGTCAGGATACTTAATAATTCAACAAATGTAAAAATTTTAAAGTACATATTTATTACAGAACCTTCTCTTTCCGAGATTGCGACAAAATTATTTTTAAGTAAAACGAGTATTCGCAGAATCGTTGCAAAAATCAATACATATTTCTTGAAAGAAAAAATCAATGTCCAAATCAATTTAGAGAACAAATTAACGATCACTGGAAATGAAGTTGAGATTCGGCGTTTATTTGCAAGTATGTTCAAGGAAATTTATAAAGTTAAAGAATTTCCTTACTTCGATACGATTTACCAGATGCTTAGACGTTGTTTGAAGGCACAAAAAAGGACGGTTAGTACACCTAAAGTGATTTATTCCGTGTATTATATTTATTCTTCGATTATTCGAATTGGTAATAAACATCTTATTCCTGAAAAAGAATTGATCGACAATGAGCAAATCGTAGATACCATCTTGGAGATCATTCAAAGTGATACAGTCTTTTGTACGTTGATGAATCAAAAATATAAATTTAATGTCACACAAAAAAATGTTTCGAATATTCTCACCTCCTATTTTGGTTTAATGTTTACAGAGGTCCAACATCGTGATCAGAGATTAGAGCAGAATATTGAAAGTTTTCTTCAAAGCTTTTACAGTCTATTAGCAATTGACATGTCAATTAACTCTACGGAAATCGAATATTTTTTTGATTTCATCAATTTTTATAAAGAACTAGCCATCTTCAAAGTAAGTTATGCAGATATATTTTATAAAAAAATGATGGAGAACAATCCTAAAATCTGGCAAGCCTATCAAAAATCATTACGCATTGCTCAATTAGATTTTGTCGAACAAAGTGAACTATTACATAAAGAATTATTACTCGAATTAATCATTTCTTCAAATGATTTGTTACGGATGATTGAACCAAAAATACAAGAAAAGTCGATTTTATTATTAAGTTCTCAAGAAATTGGCTTATCTCTTCTATATAAAAATTTGATCTTACATAAGCATCCATTTTTAAAAAATATTGATATCTATGAGAAGGACGTTTTTTCGATTGATTATCAGATAATTAATCAATATGATTTGATCTTGACTGATTTGTCCTTGAATTTTGATCGAATCACGTCTGAAATTTTGAAAATCTCTAAAGTTCCGACTTCTATCTTTTGGAATAACTTTGAGCAGTGTCTTTATTCTACTTAACAGAAATCGTTATGTTACAAGTTTTTTTCATCTTTTTATCAAATTTGAAAAAATAGATAGTAGCGACAGTCGAAACTCGGGTACGCTTAAAGCACCCGCTAATTAGTGTTGGCTAGGATAGGCATATTATGGAGAAAGTGAGCTGGGGGATAAATTGAATAAGTTAGCGATTTTTTTACTGTTTGGGGTATATAGTTTGGCATTCAAGGCGTTATCTTTGATGTTTAAAATACTTTGGATAGTCACGAAAGCATTTGGTAAGTTCATTGGAAAGATGGTCAAAAATGGAATTGAAAAAAGGGCGCAAAAAAAGGCGCTTGCACGTTCACATGAAGTAGCTTCACCGCGAAGAGAAAACAATTTAGAACGTACATCTATTCATTCAAGCATATCGCAAGATAGTCGATTGAATACGCGAGTGTCACAAGCACAGCAACAAACGAATCGGCTTCGCACTTATTCTGGGCAATCTCTGACGACAGGACACTCGAGATAATGTAAATCAAGTTGAGAAGGGAGTGAGACAGATATGTCTATGGAAGATATGCCTCTAGAAGATATATCTAAAGAAAGAAAGCTTAGAGAAGATAAGCTTAAAGAAAAAAATAAAAGTAACATCAATGAATCATTTCTGTCTATATTTTCATATAAAAATGAAGCGATCATCAACAAAATCATTGGATCTCCAATTGATGAAAAAATCAGAAATGAAAGCAAAGACATAAATTTTGATACGACTCATAAGGAGTTGATCAGTGAGAAGAAAGAAAATATTGTCAAAGAGCTAAAAATTATCGATTACCAACTAGAGATTATTCGTCTAAAACGGGACATAGCGACAATCAAGGGGCTTGGAACCATCAGCCCTTCTGAGCAACAAGGGATCGATAATGAGTATGCCAGAAAACACAAGGATTTAAACAAAGCTCAAGCGACACTGGAAGGTCACCAAAAAGAATTAAACCAATATGTGAATGGTCAAAGTGTTTTAAAAGTAAATGCAAAAGATCGGCAAGTTGATACTGCCATCTTTCTCTCATTGATCAAAAAAGACGAATTTAAAAAAGAATTGACCTCCCATAGAATAGGTTTAGTAGTGGAAGAAGATGAGGTCAATAAGTTAAGGGCTGAGATTGGCAAAATCAAGAAAAGTAAAAAGACAGTCCTTGAACAAAAGGTCCAATTAGCCGAAGAGAAGGTTAAAAAAATTGAGATCGTTCAAAAAGAATTAAAGGACAAGATAGAGAAGGTCCCGGTAAAAACAGAGCAATCAGAACCTTTGCGGCGTTCCAACTCTTTTTCTGAATTTACGGCGAATAATAATGATTCAGAAGAAGTATTAAAGTCAAAATTACAAGCAATCAGTGCAATCAAGGAAGGATATCAAAATGAAATTGCTGAAACAAAAGGGCTGATTGCTTATACCGAGAAGGTTGAAACAGAAGTCGTTCATTCGGTAGAAGTAAAAGCGGAGCAAGCAAAAGAAGCAGTTGTCCTAAATCAGGCTGATCGCGAGGCGACTGTTACTACGCCTACGATTGAACGCGAACCAGCTCCAGTGATTGCGGAAGAACCAAAAAGCGATCAAGTCGATCGTGCTGCTGTTGAAAAAAATCCACCGCCGATCGATGTCAATGTGATCGTGAACGAGGCGTCAGAAAAAACGAAGCTACAGAAACCAATAGTGGAAGAACCTAAAAAAGAACCTGTTGTAAGTGAAAATCTTGAGAGTAAAAAAGCAGAGCTTATCAAAGCATATGTCGAAAATCTTCAAGCAAAAGTCGGCTTGATTGAAGCTAAAAACAAGAATACCGATGTTTTATTGAAGCGGATCAAACAGACCAATACGACCGAGGATGTGCAATTTCTAAAGGAACTTAAGGCGGTTTTAGCTGATCCTGAAAAACTCCAAAAAATGACTAAAGATTTATCTGCTGAAAGCATCAAACAGATGGATAAAGATATCAAAGGCTTACAAGAAGAAACTCGTGGGATAAAAGAACAAACGAAGAAGTTGAGTGAATTAGATCATTCAAAATTAAAACAATCATTTTTCAGAAACTCCCGAAAAATCCGTGCAGCTAGATGGTTGCTGAATCTATGGCCGATTGCCATGATACCACTTGGTATGTCTTGGGTAGGTTCCATTTTACCATCTACAGCTATGGCTATTTTTGGGCAACAGTTTGTGAACGCTGCGATTGGTTTTGTCGCTGCCAGTTTTTTTGGTTCAAAAGCAATTATTTATGCGAAAAAGAAAATTCCTCAAGTATTCAATAAGCTAGTACAGAAATTCCCAAGAGTATTTGGTCCAATTGCTCGCGGGTTGGCGAAAGCGCGGGAAAAAATGCCGTTTAGGAAACAAAAACAGCCAGCAGAACAAATGAAAGAAGCAACCCCAGTAAATGAAAAACTGACAGAAGGAATAGAGAAATCTGAAGTAACAAAAGAAGGGTCGACTTCTAAGGATCTCAAAGGCAAAGACAAAGTTGTAGCGATGGAAGCACCGACCAAAGAAGGTGCAAACACAGCTGAAATAGAAGAAAAACAATCAAGAGCCAAACGTGCGTGGGAAACAGTCCGTCATGCGCCGAAGCGGATGTTTGATTATGTCATGAAAAATAAATTATCTTTATTTATCATGTTGGCTGTACCATTGGCTCTAGGGATAGGTGGAATGTTTGCCCTATCAGCACTAGTACCGATGCTTGCAACCTCTATGGCTGCGCCATTCTTGATGCAGTTAGGTGCCGTGGCTTTGATTGGTGTCAGTATTGGAATCGGTATCCAATTATTAGACAAGTTTGTGTTCAAACGAATTGAAAGCCGTGTAGCCAAAAGAGAAGATCTGGCATTTGAAAACAAAGTAAAAGAAAAAGTTTTAGAAGGCCAAGAGCTAGGAAAGTGTCAATCTTTAGATTCAAAAGAATTTAGAGAGAAAGTATCTGCAATCGCAGGTCTTGATGAAAAAGCGAAAGCACCTGAGCAAGTTCTGACGAATGAGCAACAAAAAACGACAGAAAGATCTGAACGAACCTCTGAGACGGCGAAAGAATCGAAAGTGATTGAGATGAAACCGAGAGAGAGTACACAGCCTCAACCAAGTACCTCGCAAACGAAGGTAGAACCAACACCAGCTGGCACGAAAGAACCAGTCGCATTGACAAGTAGAGGAAATCCGACCATCGAAAGGCGGGCAAGTTTTTCCGGTACGAGTCAAGACATTGGGCGACAAGCAAGCTTTGAGTCATTAAGAAGAAACTCATTGCAATTGTCAAATGAGCGAAATAACCGCGCGCGTAGTCAGCAAACGCATGCTCAAATTCAAAATAATAAGAAAAATAAAACGACACAATTATAAAAAATAACTTTGACTGAAAGGAAATAAAAAAATTTGAAAAATTCCCGGCAGCTTATGGTAGTGCATGTGTTAGTAATTGGTATTCTGCTTTATTTTGGTAATCGTATTGGTTATTTATTTTTAGCAGAGAATACTGGGAATTTATCATTTGCAGATAATTTACTAACAGCATTCAACCGAACATTTGAAGAAATTTCCAGATTTTCACCTCAATTTTCTTATGAACCGATGTCATTAGGAATAGCAGCGGTGGCTGCTATTTCCTATGTACTTTTTGTCTTATATAAGACGTTTGATGAGAAGAATACACGCCCCAATGAAGAATATGGAAGTGCACGATGGGGAAAGTACAGCGATATCCGTGCATTTCTTGATAAGAAAAAAGACTTCAATATCTTGTTGACGAAGAGCGAAAGCTTATCATTATCCGGACGTATGAAGATTACACGAAACGATAATTTCAACCGAAATAAAAATGTCGTTGTGGTTGGAGGAGCCGGTAGTGGTAAGACGCGATTTTATGTAAAACCTAACTTGATGCAAATGCATTCCTCCTATGTCGTCAGTGATTCTAAAGGCTTATTATTAGCTGAAACAGGCAAAATGTTTGAAGAAGCGGGTTATCAAATCAAGATTTTTGACTTGATCAACCGAAGAGATACGCATCAGTACAACCCGTTTCAATATATCCAAACAGAGGATGATATCTTGAAAATCGTGAACAATCTTATCAAAAATACGACGAACCCAGATAAAAAAGGCGGAGACGATTTTTGGGAAAAAGCTGAAACAGCCTTATTGATGGCCATTTTTAGCTATTTGATCCAAGAAGTAACCGCAGAAGATCGGACGTTAGGAAACGTGATTGAATTAGTCCGTTTAGCAGATATTGAAGAAGATGTGCCTGGCTATGTCAGTCCACTAGATATTTTATTCAATGAGTTAGAACAAAAAGATCCGACAAACTTTGCGGTATCACAGTACAAGATTTTTAAACTTTCTGGTGATAAAACGACGAAAAGTATCTTAGTCAGTTTAGGGGTACGTTTGTCACCATTTGATATTCCAAGTATTAAGGAACTCGTTTCACAAGATACACTTGAGCTAGATACAGTTGGTGATGTCAAAACGATCCTATATATCTTATTGCCTGATACAGATACCAGTTTCAACTTTTTAGCGAGTATGATGTATCAGCAATTGTTTGATATGTTAGTTTATAAAGCTGATAACGTTTATAAGGGAAGATTACCTTGTCATGTCCGTTGTATCCTAGATGAGTTTGCCAATATTGGACAAATTCCTGATTTTGAAAAAGTAATTTCGGTTATTCGAAGCCGTGAAATCTCCACGAATGTCATTTTACAAAATATCAGTCAGCTGAAAACCTTGTATAAAGATACGTGGGAAACGATTATTGGTACCAGTGATGTCTTTTTATATTTAGGCGGAATGGAACAAAGTACGCACGAATATATCTCAAAATTGCTAGGTAAACAAACGATTGAACAAAGAAATACAAGCGTCACCAAAGGGAGCAATGGTTCCTTTAGTGAGAACTTCCAGAAATTAGGAAGGAACTTAATGGACCCCGATGAAGTGGCAAGTCTCAAAGGACAGGAATGTATTTTAAAAATCCGCGGAGTCCATCCGTTTTTATCAAAGAAATATGATATTGTGAAACATAAAAACTATAAGAAGTTAGGCGATGTGACAGATTCCTATATGTATGAACGAAATCTATCTGCTTAGCTAGTTCGACCAATGAATCACTCATAATAAATAGAAAGCACCTTCATTCGAATTGTAGACTGAGAATGTGGTGCTTTTTATTAGCTATAAATGGTGGATCACTGAAAAGAACAATGAAATCTGTTCATTTCATTCATCGTATTTTGCAGTAATACAGAAATATCAATTAAGAATAACATGTTTAAGGGTTATTATCGAAGGTTAATTGTAGAGGATGATTCTAGTCCTAAAAACAAAATTCATTTGATAATAGGCGATTATCCAGTTGATCTACTAAAGGAATAGGCCGAATTTATTCTAAAATTTCTATTGGAAGAAATAACTGATACAAGTAAACAGAGAATTTCGCATATACTAAATTTATGAAATAAAATAAAAAATTATTTTTACAAAAAAGGAGATTAGCAAAATTATGAATGCACAATTGTTAGAACAAGTATTTGGATTAGTTTCACAGTTTACATTAATTGGTGGTGGGCTATGGTTGATTTGGGGAACGATTATCTTAGCTGGAGCGTTAAAAGATAAAAATGGTCCTCAATTGCAACAAGGGATTTGGCAGATTGTTGGTGGTGGATTGATTCTAGTCGCTGCAGGTTGGTTTGCTACTTCATTCAACATTGGATCGTTTTTACCATAATCGTTACGCAAAAAGAAGAGTAGGAGTATAGCATATGGAATCTGCAATTATGACTATCTTTGATCAAATCATGACATTTCTTAATGGGGACGATTTAAAAAATGTTTTAGGAATGGATTTACGAAGTTACATATATGATGCCTACAGTTTAGTGGAACGACTACAGCAACACGTAGTTGGGCCACTTGCTTTATCCATTCTAGCAATTTTTATTCTTTTAGAGTTTCAGAAAATCTCAACGAAAGTTGAAGGTGCAGGTGGAGCTCCCATGTTAGGATTTGAGATGATTATCAAAGCATTGATCAAATTCGTCATTTGTTACATAGTTATTTTAAGAATTCAAAATATTCTAGATGGTATGGTTATCATTGCCGGTAATTTAACAACTAGAATTTTAACAATTGGAAATGCTTCAGCTGTAAGAGATACAGCAGATGCAGTGAGACAAGCGGTCTCTCAACTAAGTTGGTGGTCACAATTAGTCGTATTACTCGTGATGTGTATCTTGTTTTTAGCATCACTAGTTGTTCGCGTACTGGTTCAAGTCACCATTTATCTTCGTTTTTTAGAGATGTATATATTTTGTGCAATGGCGCCAATTCCGATGAGTGCTTTACCAAGTCAAGAGTTTTCAGTGATGAGCAAGGGTTTCTTCAAAAATTTCGCTGCACTCGGACTACAAGGAACATTCATCGCGCTAGTATTGGTGATTTATCCGACGATCTTCCATCGTATCATGGAAGAAGTTGGTTCAGGAATTTTCGGAATTATTTTAGGTTTGACAGTTTACATGATTGCTTTATTGCTTTCTGTAAATAAAACTAAAGGATGGGCAAAAACATTGATGTCAGCATCGTAAGGAGGAACTATGGCAGTTGAGGTAAAGATACCAAAGGATATTAAAGAATATAAAGAAAAGGTAATTGCAGGAATGAATTTAAAGCAGCTGCTTTGTTTAGCTATTGCAGCTGGAGTAAATGTCGTAATCAGTTTGATCTTCATTGCCGGCTTAAAGATTCCTATGGAAATCACAAGTTGGTTTATGATTCTTGCGTCCATTCCAATCGTTTCATTTGGTTGGTTTAAAAGAAATGGCTTGACCTTTGATATATATCTTAAACAATTTTTCAAGTACCACGTAGCACCAGGTACACGAAAAAAGAAGTCTAAGGAAGAAATGAATAAAGAAATCGAAGATGTAGGCGGGCAAGAAACATGATGAAGTTAAAAGCGCTCAAAGCGTTAAAACCAACAAAAAAACCAAAAGATGAGGAAAAACAATTTATTAGTAAACCTAAATCGAAGAAGAAAGAAGATATTGATCCTTTTAGGGATACATTTAGGTTTGAAGAGATTTATGAAAGTGGTATTTGTAAAATCGATGAGTTTACCTATTCGTTGACGCTTGAGTTACAAGATATCAATTATCAATTATCTTCTGACGATCATCAAATTGAAATTTTCTCTCAATACTGCGACTTTTTAAATTCACTGAGTAGCAAAACAAAGTTGCAATTGACTGTCTATAAAAAGAAACGACCGCTTGCTGATTTGCAATCGGTTCTTTATTACAAGGCAAAAAATGATTTCCTCGATTCGTATCGTGAGGAAATGAATCAAGTCATTTCAAGGAAATTAGATGAAGAAAAAAATGGTTTCAAAAAAACGATCTTATTTACCTTTGTGCAGAAGCACCCTACGTTAGAAATTGCACAAAAAGAATTAGAGATGGTAGCAGATCGTTTTGAAATGTTTGCTAGTCGCTTAGGCAGTCAAGCAAAAAAAGTAGAAAAAACAAAATTATTACATATGATTTCCGAAATCTTATTAACGAATGACAAGACGGTTAAAACAGAAGTCGAAGAGGTATTACCTGAAGTCATGGAATTTAAGGAAAATAAAAACCATGTAAAAATCGATGACCATTATGCAAAAACATTATATTTACAAGAATTTCCTTCTGAATTATCAGATACGTTTCTTTTTGAAATGTTAGAGATCCCACGTGAAATTGTTGTATCTTTACATATTGAACCAATGGATCAAGATGAAGCCTTCGATTTAGTGAAGACGAAATTGGCTTTTATGGAACAACAAAAAGTTGATGAGCAGAAGAAGGCGTTACAAAGTGGATATGACTTTGAGATGCTCTCTTATGAACTTTCCTATTCACTAACAGAAGCCAAAGGTCTGGTTGATGATCTACAAAACAGGGGACAAAAATTATATGCGCTAACAGGTTCTGTCTATTTCCATTCACCAACGAAAGAAAAATTGGCTGAAGTCCATGATGAAATAAACTCAGTGTCTCGACGTTTTGGCTTCAAACTCATTGAATTGGAGTTCATGCAAGAAAATGGCTTGAATGCGACCTTACCTTTGGGAATCAATGCAATCCCATTAGATCGAACACTTTCAACAGCGAGTACCGCCATTTTTATCCCATTCACGATTTCGGATTTGATTCAGGAAAATGGGAAGTATTATGGTGTCAATGCGATCTCAAAAAATATTCTTTCACTCGATCGAAAATTATTAAAAGCACCGAATGGATTTGTTCTAGGAACACCAGGTTCTGGTAAAAGTTTCTCAGTCAAACGTGAAATCGTCAATGTACTATTGCGAGACGCGGATGATGAAGTGATCATTATCGATCCTGAGCGAGAATATTCTGTTATTGGTCAAAATTTTAACGGTGAGATCATCAAAATCTCTAGTGATTCACCGACAACGATCAATCCAATGGATATCAATGAAAACTATGGAGATGATACCGATCCAGTCGTGCTAAAATCGGAGTTTCTGATTTCGTTGTTTGACCTGATTATTGGTGGAGCCTTGGGGCTAAGTTCGGCACAAAAGACATTGATTGACCGAGTTTGTCGTCGAACGTATGAAGTATTGAATGATCGTACGCCAACCTTCATTGACTTTTATAATATTTTAAAAGAACAAGAAGAAGAAGCCAAGCAATTAGTCATGGATCTAGAAATCTATATTGAAGGAAGTTTGTCGGTCTTTTCTGCAGAGACGAATGTCGATATTACCAAGCGTTTAGTGATCTATGATATCAAGGATCTAGGAAAACAATTGAAAACGATGGGGATGCTGATCGTATTAGACCAAGTATGGAATCGAATCACGACCAACCGTGAACGAGGCGTTCGAACGTGGTTATATATTGATGAGATGCAGCTTTTGTTTACGAATGAATATTCTGAGAATTACTTCTTTGAACTGTGGAGTCGTGCGCGAAAATGGGGAGCGATCCCGACTGGCATTACCCAGAACGTCGAAACCTTACTACTGTCTGATTTAGCTCGACGGATGTTGTCAAATAGCGATTTTATCATGATGTTGAATCAAGCAAAATCAGACCGTACACAGCTAGTTAGACTGTTTGATATTTCAGAAGAACAAGAAAAATACGTAGTGAACTCTCCAGAAGGTTATGGTCTTATGGTATTTGGGGATACAACGTTACCATTTTATGATCACTTCCCTAAAGATACACAGCTCTATAAGATGATGTCAACGAAACCTGGGGAAACTTGATAGGCATACGGGAAAGGAAACAGGAAAGTGGCTGATTCAAAAATTTTAGACAAGAACAGGGCAGGTAAGAATGCTACAACTACCAGTACAAATAATAAAAGAATGGTAGTAAAAGGTAGCAAACTATCTTTAAAAAAAGGCAGTTCTATCAGTACTTCTCGAAGAAAAAAGCTGATGAAGTTATTGAAGGGGAACAATCCTCATATCAAAAGAAAATCACAGCAAGCGATTTTTCAGAGAAACAAAAGTAAAAATGATAAAAACAATGTGAATCAGAAACCTTTAGATAGCATCAATAAAGGCAAATCGGTCAATACTCAGAGCATCCATCGGCGAAAAAGAGTTCGAGAGAGTCGAAGAGATGAGCTAAAGCAACAGCAACATGATTCAATGATGCGCCCTAATAAAGTCGATACAACCATCGCTCCTGCTCCTGTTACTAATAACAACACAGAACAAAAAAAAGAAAAAGCGAATACTCAAGCAATCTTCAATCAAAAGAACCGCCATCAACAGATTCGTGAACAACAAAAGAAAAATACTACCTATAAAGGATACATCAGTAAAGTAAAGCTAGAAAAGCAAACCGGACAACAAGAGAGAATCAGCTCTACCACATCGAAGATACGTCATAAAAATGACAGAAAAGCGTTACACCTTTCTAAAAATGAACAGCTTGAAAAAAAGAAAAGAAATAATAAGCGAAAAGAAGGAAAAAAGAAGGTAGCAGCTAAAAGGAATATGCGGGCCAAATTAGATAATATGTTAAAAAATCAAGTTTCGCCTAAAAATCCTTTTAAAAATAAAATCAAAGATTTGATTATTGATAAGGTTGGGCGAGATGAAGAGGGTAATTTGAATTTGGTTGGTATGCTTATCACCATACTTATTATTCTAAAGTTACCTATCTTATTGAAATTGATCGTAGTCATCTTGATTGTTGCAGTGATCATTGCGATCATTGCAATCTTCGTTTCTTTTTGGACAACGATTTTAAGTTTATTTGTCGTAAAAACAGAGTCGATGATGATTACCGAAGCATACAACTATGTCACGTGGTTAGATACTTATAAAAACAAAGAGGTATATGATACGTACAATCGACTAGTTGATGATCCGGAGCATGATGAGGTTTATTTTGAAGTTAACGGGATTGAATCTGATCCAGAGCAATTTATGTATGTATCCAATGGAGATAACTATATCTACTACTTAAATGCAAAATTTGAAGATTATGATATCGATAATATTGCCATTGCTACCTATCGAAAAAGAGTGGCTGAAAAAACAGGTGTCTGGATTCCATGGTCATGGAGGGATAACACATATGCTGTTTTTCAGGACGCACCACACCCATTATCACCTGAACCTATCAAAGTATTCACTGTAAAAGATGAAATCCATGCATTACATGACATGGTCTACAACTACACGACCGTCATTGAAAAAGACAAAGAAGTTGAAACCGTTGTGATCACGGTGGATAAAGAAACAGGTGAAGAGCATACTGAAGTAAAACGTGAGAAAAAAGATGTTGCGACCGTCAAAATCAATGTCCAAACAATTGGTGAAATGTTTGACTCGGATCCTGAAGTAGAAGTCTATGTGGCTAGGCGTTATTCAAGAGATGACGATTACTATGGACGAGTCATTGCTTTTGATGAAGATGAAGTAGATAAATATTACCCAATCATGGAGAAAGATCGCTTTGAAGATAAAATTTTCATGGCTAATCCATTTGGTAAGATGAACTACGCAAACGTGGTGGATAATTTTGGCTATCGTCGACGTGATCCTAATACGCAACACTACCAAATCGCTTTGGAAGCAGAACCTGGAACTCCTGTTTATGCTACCACCTTTGAGACAGTGGAAAGTATCAACTATAGTTATCAGGCTGGTCATACAGATGGTTCAGCACCTGTAACGACAGCGATAGAAACGGATACAGGTCTGTATTATGCCTATTATGTCAATATCGATCCAGTAGTGAGACCAGGAAGAACGTTAGAAGCAGGTGATTTGATTGGTTATACAAGAAATCAGTTTGATGGAAATTTATTGGTTGCAATGAAAGAATACCGTTTCTGGCATAAAGATCCGGATGTTTATCCAGCAATCTACATCAATAATCTAGTCTTTAGTACAGATACCAACTTAGCCTATATGCGTAATGGTGGCGGGTTACATGGGAATCTGATCAATCCCCCATTAGCAGTTACTAAATGGCAAAATAGAGTTGCAGAGCAAACGAGCAAACATGGCATTGAAGCATTTACTAATGCCATTTTATCCATGATATGGGTAGAATCTGGTGGAAATGAAGCCATTCAACCAGATATCATGAATGCGCAACTGGCACTATCCTCTCCAGATCGAATCACCACGCCAGAGGAATCCATTGAAAAAGGCGTCGAACATTTTGCTTATCTGCTCAAAAAAGCACAAAGCAATAATCTTAATGGCCTTGCAGCGGTTCAAGCCTATAATTATGGCGAAGCGTATCTCGATGATCTGATCAAACGAAATGCGCCATATTCCTTTGAAGATGCACGCTTGTATGCGCAAATGAAAAGTAATAATCAAACCATTCCGTTCAATCATATTGTTGCGCAAGGATTGGGCTATAACTGGCGATACGTTTTTGGCAATATGTTTTACACCGCAATGGTTACAAGGAATATCATGGCAGATACAGGCAGATTGGCTGAACTGGCTAGAAGAGAACTTGGCAATCCGAATGGTGAGAAGTATTGGCGATGGGCTGGATTCAATCATCGAATGGAGTGGTCTGCCGTATTCGTTTCGTGGATAGCGAATGAAGCAGGTTACTTAGAACAAGGTCGAGTATTAAACACCGCAAATGTTCTTGATATGAAAGAATGGTTTGAAGCGAATGATAAGTTCAAAACACATGATGAAAACTATGTTCCTCAGTCTGGCGATCTTGTATTTTTTGACTGGTCTGGTGGAAGAACAGGAAAAGACCATGTAGGGATCGTTGAGTATTCTGGCGGAAATATTATTCAGGTTATCGAAGGTAACTCTGACAATCTAGTAAGAAGAAGAACTTACGCCATTGGGAGTAATGTTATTTCAGGATATGGACTTCCTTAAGAAGATAAAACTGAAAATAATTGACAGATGGTTTAGAGGATATCTTGAAAGGAGGAAGTATGTTAAAAAATTTTTTAGAAACAGAGTCAGGTAAAAAAATAATTATCGGACTTGGATTGTTTGTTGTTGTGGTTGCTGGGCTCGTAGGGTATTCATTAATGAATACTGCACAAGAAAATACAGGTAAATCAACAGACTCAACGACAGAAGAACAAGCAACAACAGAGTCAAGAGATCGTTTTAACGCAACGATCTACAGTGGCACCTGGTATTCTAATCTACCAGATGATACAGAAATCGTATTAGCAACTGATGGAACCTATAAAGTCTCTAGTGATTGGTTTGAATCAGGGACCTATTATTTAAATACAAGTGGTCAGGTAGTTTTAGAAAACGATAATAAGCAAACCAAAGAATTTGCCCTACAAACTAAGATGGGAAACACGATCTTATATCGAGAAGATGATGGGGAAGATGTGTATCTTTATCCTACAGAAGAAGTAAAAGCGCAGTTAGAAGCAGAAATTTCTGAGCAGATTGAAGCCGCGCAACGAGCAGTTTCACAAATGTGGATGGATATCTTGATGCAAGGAACATGGGAAAATACGAACAATAGTCGTTCCTTTACATTAGACTTTGGAGAAGACACATTTACTCAGAAAAAAATTGAAGAAGGGAGATCAGATGAAGAAGTAACGTTTGAGTATCGAATTGTTTCATTTGATACCGATCATGAGGGTGCCAACTTTGTCGTCAATCGAACAGACAGTGGGAATCTACAAAAAACAATCACTTTTAGAATCACTGAAGAAGCGAATCAATACAGGTTGCTCGGAAATGAAGGAAGCTTCCAATGGAACACTCTATTTGAAAAGCCGTATGAGTCTGTACAAATGACACAAGATGGAACGAGTCGTTCAGACACCTCAAGAACACAAGAAACCACAGATGAAGAGGGCAATACAGTCACTATAACAGAAAGAGATGTGACCTAAATGCATAATAACGCAGATAAAGATCCAGAAATCGATAAGCTCGAGAATATTTTCAAAAGAATGTTTCAAAAAGGGCCAATTTGGCTCTATAGATTCGTAAAAACAGTTTTCCGATTAGGAATGAAAGTATATCGAAAAGTCCAGGTATTTCGACAAAAACGTAAAGAAGCACGAGAAAATCCAAAAAGTAAAGATCCAAAAGAAAAAGGAATTCTAGCCAGAGCTTGGCATTTCTTAAGGCAAAAATACAGAACGTATCAGCAAAATCGTGCAGATGGAAGAGAAAAGTTAATAGACAAAGAGCCAAAAGATAAGGGAACTTTATCTAAAGCTTGGAACTTTGCTAAGCGAAAACTTGTTATTAGTAGAGACCATCTGACAAGAGAACAGGGGACTGCGTCAATGTCTCATGGACGAAGTTCAGCTGAAAAGCCTTTACTGTCTAGAAGTAATTCAGCTGAAAAAGGCGGCACTCCAGATGGAAAGCCAAGACTATCCGCAATGACGAATAGAGCGAATAGTCAAGCAAAACTACACAATGATGCATTAAGAAGTCAAGGCTTGGCAAGAAACCCACTAGCAAAAGGTACACCATTACCAACGAGATAGTCTGTAGATCTAGAGAAAAAACAGGTGGAGAATTTCCACCTGTTTTTTTATGTTTATAGTTGATTGAGAAGAATCGTTGCGAATAAGCCAAGTGCATAACTACTGTTGAATAAAATCATGTTTTTGATCGAATAGCTAAAACTGATAGGCTGCGGTAGACTCTCTTTGAATAGCTGAAGATTAAGATAGATTTTTGGTAAAGTCAAGAAAGCCAGAAGGATCGGCCATTGAAAAATACCGCTGATCAGTCCGATGAATAGAATAAAATAGCACGCGTACATCAAGAGTTGGAAAAGCATGATCCCGATTGGGCGACCGATGTAGAAGACCAACGTATAGCGATGATTTTCAATATCTCGCTCCAAATCGCGTAAATTATTCGCTAACATAATATTTGCAATTGTAAAAACAAGTGGGAGTGCTGCTAGGAAGATGGCGGCTACTGCCCAGATATTGCCGGATAAATTGAAGGTGCCAGTTGCTAAAGATAGGTTTAGATCAAATAGATCGCTACGGTGAGTGTTGATATAAATGACCATCGTAAAGATCCCTAAACCCATGGTAAAACCGCTGAAAATCTCTCCTAACGGCATGCGTGATAAAGGGATAGGACCAAAAGTATAAAAGATCCCAATAAAGCAACAAATCATACCCATCAGTAACAATAACCAACCGGTCCTCAACGTAAGTACTATACCTATGACTAAGACAAAAGCAATCATTCCCAAAATCATGTTTCGTACGAGCTTTGGTGAAATACCAGTCCGTCCAATGACGTTCTCTTCATATTTGTAAATTTCCGAATGTGCTTTTTCATAATCCATATAGTTATTGATTGCGGTAGTTGCCAAGTCAAAGACAAGCATACCAATAAAAAACAGTAAAGTGTTCAACCACTGTATTTCGTGAAAAAAAGCGATAGAGAATAAAACCCCTATCGCAAAAGGAAATACACTAGCGACTTTCGTACGTAGTTCAACTACTTCTAAAAAGATTTTTAGTGTCATATCAGTTACTCCTTAGTTTAATTCAGAACGATCGCCCATGGTATATTTTGAATCTTCGGCGAGTTTGAAAGTGTCTTTGATTGGATCTGTCACATAGACCTTATCATCTTTTGTCACAAAAATCGCCTCAGTCCCATCATTCAGTTTATCCTCGATATAAGCCAAGCCATCTTTTACACCCATGGCAAAGACCGCAGTAGATAGTCCGTCTCCATCAATGGATTCATCTGTGATGATCGTGACACCAGCGATGTCATTATCAAATGGATAACCAGTTTTTGGATCAAACAAGTGATGATACTTCACGCCATCGACTTCTAAATAGCGCTCATAGATTCCAGATGTGACTAATGTTTTATTTCGTTCTTTGATCGAGCCGAGGATCGAACCACGAGCAAGATTTGGATCTTGGATACCGACTGTCCAATCTTGATCTTCTCCTCTAGGACTGTGTCCAAGAACATAGACATTCCCACCTAGATCGACGATCGCAGTCGTTACATCATTGTCTTTCAAGACTTTGACGACTTCATCGGTAATGAACCCTTTCGCAATTGCCCCTAGATCAAGGATCATGCCTTTTTCTTGCAAGTAAACAGTCTTTTCTTCATCATTGAATTGGACTTTATGGTAGTCGACTAACTTCAATGCTTCATCAATTTCTGCTTGAGATGGCTTACGGGCATCATCGAAACCGATACGCCATAGTTGTGTGATTGGACCGATTGCCATATCAAAGCCTCCATGGGAGTCTTCGCTGTACTCATACGCACGTTTTAATAAACGGTACACATCATCAGATACTTTGACTGGTTTGATCCCTGCTTGTTGATTGATTTCATCAACTTCGGAGCCGCTTTGATTGATCGTGATTTTATCACCCAACTCTTTGACACGGTCAAAAGCAGGTTTTAATACGTCTTCTTTCCCTTCATCGTAGATACGGATACGCACGTAAGTACCAAGTAAAAATTGTTCATCTGTGTAAGGGTCAGAAAGCAGTGAAGTGTTGTTCTCTTGTTTTCCTTCGGTTTTTTGATCTGTGCTACAACCCGCAATGGTCAGTAGACACAAGAGCAAGGCGAAAGGGAGTAATCGTTTCTTCAACATCTATTCCTCATTTCTTTTTATCTATTTCTTATTTCACATAAAAGAACTCTCTTAGTGAAATCAAAAGTAAGTTCATGCTTTGTATTCTAATATAATCTGGCAGGAATGAACATCTTTTTTTCGGGGCATGTGGTGTTTGTGCAGATAGACATAGAAAAAAGAGATGTGACAGTTGCCACATCTCCAAAAGGATTATCATAAAGGCAGATGAGCCTTTTGTAGGACAAAGTTTATTTTGTCACAATGTTATCGACTTCGATTGTTTGTGTGTCGCCTTTTTCAGCGGCATTCACTAATTGTTGTGCGTACATGATGAATGAATGTGCACTGTGTGTTGCGCCAGTCACCACTTCCACATCAGCTGGAGAACCATCTTCTTCGCCCATTGCTGAAACAAGTTCATCGTTTAATTCTGGGATGTAAGTTTGAGGGTCAGTACCAGATTTTTCTTTCATTTTTTCGTTGTATTCTGTGTCATCTTGTTTTGATTTGCCATCTGCATCGATGTAGTCAAAGTTTGATTCAGTGACTTTGCCATCTGCAACTGTCAATTCAAATTGCACACGGTAGCCATTTGAATAGTTTTTCTCTTCTAATTTGTATGTGCCGTCTTTAAGTTCTGCACCATTGTCGATTTCAATCGTTTCTGTGTTGCCTGCTTGAGCCGCTTGGATCAATTGTTGTGCATAGTTTTGGAAGCTTTCTGATGAATGTGTCGCACCAGTCACAACTTCTACACCACTTGCGCTTTGTGCACTTAGCAATTGTTCATTTAATTCAGGAATGAACATCTCTGGATTTGTACCAGATTTCTCTTCCATTTTTTCGTTGTATTCTGTGTCATCTTGTTTTGATTTGCCATCTGCATCGATGTAATCAAAATTTGATTCAGTGATCTTGCCGTCTTTCACGACCATTTCAAAGACTGAACGGTAACCATTAGAGTAGTTTTTCTCTTCTAACTTATATGTACCGTCTTGTAATTCTCCACCAGCAACGATTTCCTTAGATGATTCTGTTGTACTAGTTTCTGTTGTTGAAGATTGTGCAGTAGAAGTAGAAGAAGATGTACTACTTGAACTATCATTGTTATCTGATCCACAAGCTCCTAGCAATAATGTTGAGAATGCTAATACCGCAAACCCCGTAACAAACCGATTTTTCTTCATTTTTTAACCCCGCCATTTCATTTTTTATCCACAAATTCCTTGTGATTCATTATACATTCTAATAGAATTCATCAATAAGTCAACCGTTTTACAAAAATAACGATAGTGATTTAATTGAGCGTTTTCTTTCTGGAAGTTTCGTGAAAAACAGGCGTTTTTATTGTAACAAAAAAACATAAAAAGGTGTTAGACAAATATACAAAACATCTATATAATGTATAAAGATTGTGTAATCATTATCAAATTGAAAAAACGATCAACTATTAATAATTTATATAGATGAAAATAAGGAGCGGATATTCAATGACAAAGCAAAATATTGTCGTTGTGGGTGCTGGTTATGCGGGTGTTTCAGCTACAAAACACTTAGCGAAGAAACTGAAAAAAGAAGACGTAAC
Organism: Enterococcus mundtii; assembly: GCF_002947535.1. Lineage (GTDB taxonomy): Bacteria > Bacillota > Bacilli > Lactobacillales > Enterococcaceae > Enterococcus_B > Enterococcus_B mundtii_B. The sequence continues at coordinate 44,055 of NZ_PUAP01000003.1, read as the reverse complement.
AATCACATTGATTGATCGTCATTCGTACCACACGATGATGACAGAACTTCACGAAGTTGCAGGCGGACGAGTGGAACCAGAGGCGATCCAGTACGATTTACAACGATTATTTGCAAGACAAAAAAACGTAGATCTAGTTACTGATACAGTAATCGGCATCGACAAAGAGAAAAAAATCGTCAAAACCAAATTAGGCGCTTATCCATTCGATCAATTGATTTTAGGTATGGGCGGCGAGCCGAATGATTTTGGTACGCCAGGTGTTAAAGAAAATGGCTTTACTCTTTGGTCATTTGAAGATTCCGTCAAGATCCGTAAACACATTGAGAAAACTGTCGAAAAAGCGGCATTAGAACCAGACGAAAAATTGCGTAAAGCAATGTTGACGTTTGTTGTATGTGGTTCTGGGTTGACTGGGATCGAAATGATCGGTGAGTTAGTTGATTGGAAAGATCGTTTAGCAAAAGACTACAAACTAGATGCAAATGAGATTACACTGATGGTTGTTGAAGCAATGCCAACGATTTTGAATATGTTGGACCGTAACGATGCAGCCAAAGCAGAACGCTATTTAAATAAAAAGAATGTTGAACTATTGTTGAATGCACCAATCGTTGAAGTCGCTCCTGACCATATCAAATTAAAAGACGGTCGTGAAGTGCCAACACATACATTGATTTGGACAGCGGGTGTCAAAGGAACAACAGATGCGGCTGATTTCGGATTAGAGACTGCACGTGGTCAACGTTTAGTAGCAAACGAATATATGCAAGCAAAAGGATATGAAGAACAAAATATCTATATCATTGGGGACTTAGTCTACTACGAAGAATTTCCTAATACTCCAACCCCACAAATCGTTCAAGCCGCAGAGCAAACAGGTCATACTGCTGCAGCGAATATCGTGGCTTCGATCAAAGGTGGCGAGAAACATAAATTTAAAGGGAACTACCAAGGATTTATGGTTTCTGTTGGCGCAAAATGGGGTGTAGCAAACCTCTTTGATAAGATCCATTTAAGTGGCTTTTTAGCAATTATCATGAAACATATCGTCAACTTGAAATATTTCTTTGATATCCGTTCAGGTTATTATATGTTCCAATATATGATGCATGAATTCTTCCATATCAAAGATGATCGCAATGTGACTCGTGGACACTCTTCTCGTTATGGTAATGTTTTATGGAGCGTTCCATTACGAATCTTCTACGGTCTCGTTTGGTTAGTCGAAGCTTCGAAGAAAATGATCGGTAATGGTGAAGTATTGAAACCAAGTACTTGGTTTGGTGAAGGTTCATGGTTTACTGGTAATAGTGTGTTCCCATGGACTTGGGAATACAATGTAGCAGATGTAGCAAGTGGTGCTTCAGCAGCAGGCGATGCCACAACAGCTGCGAGTGGTGCAGGTGCAACAACTGGAGAAGCAGCAACACAAGCGGCACATTTTGGCTTGAGCTATGCGTATGGTGAAGAACCAATGGCAGTGCTCGATAAATCACCAGACTGGTTCAATAGCATCATGCAAGTCATCATGCCAAATAACGATGTTGCGATGTTCTTCCAAAAATTCATGGTCTTCTTTGAAATCGCACTAGCGTTAGCATTGATTGCCGGTTTATTCACTTGGTTATGTAGTGCAACAACGATTGTTTTAGTTATCACATTCTGTATTTCTGGTATGTTCTACTGGGTAAACATCTGGTTCATCTTTGTGGCTTTTGCCTTGATGAATGGTTCAGGTCGTGCGATCGGTTTGGATCGTTGGGTGATTCCTTGGTTACAAAAAACAGTCGGTAATTGGTGGTACGGGAAACCGAAGGCACGTTACGGCGAATAAACAAAGTTAAAAATTCAAACAATCAAGATGATTTTAGCAATTAAAATCATGATATGAGAAGAAATAAGGAGGAGCTTGGGGTGTGCAAACATCCCAAGCTCGTCTTTTTCTTAAATAGGTTCGTATAAAAGTGAAGAATCGATCAAACCCTTGGATTAACTGAGTTGTGCCACTCATTCACAACCTTCGTTATTCATGGTAAAATTGGAGCAATCAAACGAGGAGAAAAGGGGAGTGAGTACTTGAAAGAATTTATTCAAAAAAGTTTATTGAAACCTTGGGATATCATCATTATTCTTTTGTTAGTCATGCTCTCATTCTTACCGGTTGTCATCTTTAGTTATCAACAAGTGGACGCAACACCAAATAAAGAAGCGGTGCTACGAGTCGATGGAACAGAAATCAAGACTTTTCCTCTAGTAGCTGAAACCAAAGCTTATACCTATTTATATGAAGACGATCACGGCGATAAAAATGTGATCGAGATTGATGGGGAACGAATTCGGATCAAAGAAGCAGACTGCGACGACCAGATTTGCGTTCGCCGAGGATGGGCAACGAATCAAGGAGAAACAATCGTTTGTTTGCCTCACAAATTAGTGATCGAAGTGCGATCAACAGACGGGAGTGGGGAAGACAGTCTGATTTATTAGACGGTTCACGTCATGAGTAAATTACAAAAAATGATCTATATATCTTTATTGGTTGCCCAAGGTGTGATCATCGGTTTATTGGAAAATATGATTCCTTATCCTTTCGCTTTTGCACCCGGTGCAAAACTAGGATTGGCTAATTTGATTACGATTGTGGCAATTTTTACAATGAAAAAACGAGATAGCTTCTTATTACTTTGGTTACGTTTGTTTTTGACCACGTTATTAGGCGGCACGATTTCGACGTTTCTTTATAGTATGAGTGGTGCGTTATTGAGTTATGTAGGGATGTTGGTAGTCAAACAACTGGGACCTAAAAGAGTCAGTATCATTGGGATCAGTGCGACAGGTGGATTTATGCACAATGTCGGTCAGTTATTGACCGCGTCATTTATCGCTCAATCATGGACAGTCATGCTCTACTTACCGATTTTATCATTCCTAGGTATTCTATCAGGATTGGCCATAGGGATAGCTGCTAATTATCTGCTGAAACATGTAAGAACACTTCAGCGGTTCCAAGCAGATTATGATCGGCAGACCAATAGTCAATGGCAATCGGTATTTCTGAAAAAATAAGCGTTATACAAGGAGTTTTTTTATGAAGTTACATCAAATGTGGGGGGACTATCCAACGATCCAAGTGGAATTGAACCAAACACTAAAAAAAATGGAAAGTGTTGTTCGGCTGAAAAATAAACCAGTAGAAGAAGCGATAAAAGAAACGATTCATGCAGGTGGAAAGTTGCTGCGTCCGGCGTATCAATTATTATTTGCACAATTTGGACCAGAACAAGATCGCGACAAAGCCATTTCGTTGGCAGCATCTATTGAGATGCTACACATTGCCACGTTGATCCATGACGATATCGTTGATGAAGCTGACCTACGAAGAGGACAACCCAACTTACGTAGCCGTTTTGGCAATAGCGTTGCTGTCTATGCTGGAGATTATTTATTTGTTTGTTGTTTCAAACTCTTGTCCGAATATACCTCCTCCTTAAAGAGTATGCAATTAAATGCACGAAGTATGGAAAAAGTATTGAATGGCGAGCTAGGACAAATGGATGATCGCTACAATGCCCAATTGTCGGTTGAAGAATATTTACAGAATATTTCTGGTAAAACTGCTGAACTGTTTCAATTGAGTTGTTTTGTAGGTGCATATGAAAGTGGCACAAGCGAACGTTTTGCGAAAAAAGCAGGGGATATCGGTTTAGCGATCGGCATGGCTTTTCAAATCATTGATGACATTTTAGATTATACAAAACAGAGCGAAGACATCGGTAAGCCTGTATTAGAAGACATTCGTCAAGGGGTTTATTCGCTACCTTTGATCTATGCGTTACAAACGGATAAAAAAGCAGAATTACTTGAGTATTTGTCCAAAGAAAAACAAATGACACAAGCAGAAGCTGAGAAGGTTCAACAATTAGTTATTGAGGCGCAGGGTGTTGAAAGTGCCCAGAAGTTGGCAGAATCCTATACGAAACAAGCACTAAAAGAAATCAAAAAATTACCAAATACCTCGGTACAAACAAAAGAAACATTAGAGACATTGACGTCATTGATCTTAAGACGTGCAGACTAAATTATATAAAATGAGTGCTACTTTTAAGTAACACTCATTTTTTTCTTTGCACAGAAAAAGTGGTTTTGCACCTTCTAAAAGAAAGAGGTATACTAAATAGTAGGTATCGTATAGTTGCAGATTTCCACTTAGTAGTAACATACGTATCAGCAGTTTGTTGCTCTTAAAAACATGCGCCATTGGTAGAATGGCCATGGATCGTTTATCGAACAGGGGCCTACATCGTTTTATTTATGGACGTAAGTACATAAAGTGACGGAGGAAGAATAAAGGAGGGAAATCGAAGCACATAAGAAATAATACATAATATAAAGTGAACCATGGACAAAACAAGTAGTTAAAACATTCATTTTTTGTTTATTCTTACAATCAGTATCGTTAACATTTTGGGGGAAATGTCGCTGAATGACAAGAATAAATGAGTCAATAAAAACCAGTGAAAGCCTTATACAGTTCTAACTGAAAAGGAAATCACTGGTTTTTTATCTTTTATCTTTTATCTCCCATGGTTAGGACTAGTTTGTGGTCGATTGTTGCGTGAGGGGCTACCGTGTTTTAGATGATTATTTTCCTTTTGATGATGAGCATTATTGATTCGATCCTTCAATGTAAGTTTCTGAGTCTCAGGTAAACTCTTTTTTTGTAATGATTCGGTCTGTAACTTATGACTGGCTTTTCCAGTTTCTTTTTCTCTGTGATCACGTTTTTGGGATGATTCAACCCTATTCGTGCTACTTTTAGTATCTTCAGGAATCGTTTCGTAGATATGTTCATCTAATTTTTGCGATTTTTTCTTAGGCCCATCTTCTCTATTCATTCCATTTGCCATTGCTTTTCCATCAAACGTTACTTTTGGCTGTCGATTGGCATAAGGGTCTTTAGAGATACCCTTATGTCTTTCATTGAACTTACGGTTCGCTTCCACAACTGCTTTCGCAACTTCTTTTTTTGTTCGGTCACGTATTTCAGGAAGCGGTACATCTTTCTCGCTGCTTTTAGTATCTCCAGGAATCGTTTCGTAGATCGGTTCAGCAGAGTCTGTGTATCGTTCTACAAGTTTATCTACTTGTTTTGGCGACAACTTGTCGATTTTATCAAGTAAGTCTTGCGCTCTTTGTTCATTATTTTTGATGCCAGCTGTTAGTTCGATATATTTTTTTGAAGATTTAGAACGATCGCCAAGCTGTTCTCTTTCTTCCTTTAGCTCTTGGATCCTACCTACTGCATTCATCAGGCTTTTTGTCAGTTGCTTGATTTCTGTAGCAGGACTTTTTGGTAGATGCTTACTTAATTCCCTTGAACGCTGTCTCATCTTTTCTACTGGCATAATATTTTCTTTACGATTATCCATAATTAGTTCCTCATCTCTTGTCTTGGTTACATAAACAAAAATAGCATTTTAATCTTCGTGATTTATACCGATAATTTCTAAGTAAAGAAAATTAGTGTAAGCATTTCTTGCTCTTGAAACATGAGCGAGAAAACAAAGAGGAGGAAAGTATGCTTGATAGCAGAAAACAGGACATTGACCATTATTTTTGATCAATATCCTGAATTATTTTGTTTAGTGTGAAGCTGTTTTATTTTTAAATTGTATGGCTAGTTTTTGGTCGGCTATTCAGCGTTGGACTTGCTTTTTCTTGGGCGTTAGCTTTGACCTTTTCCTGTGCGTTAGCTAACTTCTCAGTCAATGGCGGTTTCAGAATACCTTTTATAGGCTCTCCTTTTAAAGTTTTAATCTGATCAATCAATAATTTTTTTTGGTTCATTAATTCTTCTTTATTTTTTCTACCAAATAAATTCATGATTTTGCCAGTTAACGTCTTATTTCTTTTTTTAATAGTAGCTAGTTTTTTTTCCGTTTGGTCTAACTTTTTATTGGCTTTATCTAACGAAAGATTTTGACTCATATTATCCTTGATTGGTTTTTTTTTGATTTCGATCGTTTTCTCTCTTTTATCAAAAGACTTTGAATCTATATCTTTATGAAATTCGTTGAATTTATCATTAGCAGATTTAACAGCTGACTGAATTTCTTCTCTGGATCGAGCTCTTTTCACTGTGATTGGGACCTCGACTTCTGCAATGCCTTTTTTATCTCCGGGAATTGTTTCATAGATAGGTTCATTAACGATTTTCTCATTGCTCTTCTTGACGCTGTTGTCTTGAGTGAAATGGTTATCTATGTATTTTTCCAATCTATCCGCATGTGCGGGTGAAATTTTTTCGATTTTTTCATATAAAACATGAACTCTTTTTCTATGAGTTTTGATGGCGTCTGTTAATTCCTGATATTTTTCTGAAGTTTTTGAAATGTCACCAAGCGCTGCTCGTTCTCCTTTTAACTCTTCGATCCTATTCTCAGAGTTGATAATTTGATTCGACAGTTGAGTGATTGCTGTTTTCTCTCCCTGTGTGATTGGTTGCTTCTCTTGCTCATTCTTAGCCATATCTATCTCCTTCTCTTATTCGTTATACATAAACAAACATAACATGTTTTTATCGGAAAACAGGACCGATAATTTCTATCAAGGAAAATTTTTGATATGAATCCTGTGATAGTAAAACGTTGTAAAATTAACATTAAAACATGTAGATTGCTTGAATAATAGAGCTTGTTCATTAGAATACCGTGTATCTTTTTGTAATGGAATGAATCATATAAAATAACTATTTATAAATATATGGATTGCTTGAACAACTTTAGCTAGAAAATCTTTATCGGTGTGGGCGATGATCATGATCTGCTAAAACTAGGTGATTGAGTTCGATCTCCACGTAGTTTTTGATTTTTCATTTGTTGTTCTTGTTTATTATGAGCGTCAGTTACTTGTTCTTTAAATGTTGGTTTTAGAATACCTTTTTGCGGTTTTTTTTGCGGTTGCTCGAGTTTGTTTATCAAATCAGTTTTCTTTTCCTTTAAACTTTGGATTTTTTTTCTTTGAAAGGCATTCGCAATCAGACCGATTATACTTTTTTTCCGTTTTTGGTACTTTTGCAATTTGCCCTCAATTTTTTGCAAATTACGTTTAGTTTCTTGGATAAACTTCTTATGTTCGGCTGCTTTCTCTTTCTCTGAGAGGGTTTTTCCCGTGTCTATTCTTAGCTTTTTGTTCATTTTAGGTTCAGGAGATGAGTTGCGGTAAGATTGATTGAACTTTTCATTGGCCTTTTCTACTTTGATTGCAGAGATTTCTTTAGGTGTTAATGGACACGCGACTTTGCCATAAGGGGAATCAGCAAATTTTTTTTCTAACTTCGTTGCAGTCTTTGAATCAATGGCCCCAAGTTGGTGGTAAAGTTTCTCTGCTTGTTTTCGATATACTTGGATACCTTCAGTATATATAGCAAATTCTTCTTTTACGTTAGGGTTACTAACGAGACCATCTCTTTCTTTTGCAAGTGCCTGTATTGTTTTTTCAGTATTCATGATTTTCTCTGTTAGATTGTTTACTTTTTCTGATAGTTTTTCCTGATGCTGTGTGACCGATTGCCGAGGCGTAGAAAGCTTTTGTGTAACGGACTGACGAGGTTCAGATGTTACTTGAGAAACGGATTGTCGTCTCGGCGACTGTTCGACAGATTCTCGGCGAACACTTTTCGTTTGCTGGCGTTCTTGTTCTTTTAGGACAAGTTTCATTGCGCGATGACTGTAGATGTTATTTCGATTATTGTTTAGTTCTTTATTTGCGTTATTGAGTTTTGTTGTTGCTTTGTTATATTCATCCGGATTGGCTGTTCTGCTCGAAAGTTTTTTTACTTCACTTTTGATTTCCCGGATTTGTTCATTTAACTCTCTGTCTTGTTCGTTTAAACGCTCAATTTTCTGGTCAATTTGTTTAGCAGACAAGCGGATTTCTTCTGGAACAATCATTGCTGTTTGTTGCGAAAATTTCTTCACGACATCTAATTGTCTACTTATTCGATTAAAAACATTATCAGAAAGATTAGGAGCTTTTAAATTTAGGGTCAGCGACTGCTCTTTGATCAATATATGTAATCTTAAACGAGATAAGTTTTCTTGACCGATTGCTTGTGGATTTAAAACACCATCTCTGATGGCTGTATTTAAAAAGCGGGTCACTTCTATATTCTTTTTTAGGTTCTCCATTCGTTCTCCTTCGATCTTTTCATTAATATATAACAAAAATATCACTTTCAAACTCTTTTTAGAGACCGATAATTTCTATAACAAGTAAATTATTAGTACTAATCATTTGATGAGAAAATGTTATTTCAGATGGATTTCAAAGCAAAGGCGTCTTTCGTAGATGGTTATGGATACGAATGTTCAAATGAAATGTTTTGTTTATTTAGAACAATCTTTTTTTGTTTTTGGAAAAAAGTTGTCCCAACAAAGAAAAATTCCATGCTATATTCTGGAATAAAGAATGCTATGGATAAAGGAGAGCTCCTGTGAGAAAACAATATACATCAGAATTAACGAAGTTAACGGTAATTGAGATCATAACAAAATTAAGTGAAAAGAAAAAAAATTTTTCGTTTCGCGATATTGAAGAAGAGTATCAGCAACCTTTAACTGCAGCGGATAAATTTTTGATCCGATGTTTGATCGTCAAAAAATTCAATTTGAAAATCGAATATTTTTCTTCTTCCAAAGCCAACCAATTACAATTTTGCAAAATTTGAGAATAGACATTGGATTGGCTCGTTCTGGAAAAATAAATGTAGGTTGAAATAAAAATGTTGTAATTCGATACAAAAAAATTCATTCATTTCCCTATAAGTTATTATACAAAAAGAACGACAGGAAAAAGGGGGCGTTAAATGAATAAAGGTTTGTAACTAGCGGTAAGTTGGAATAGATTTGATTGAAAATCTATTAAAGAAGCCGTGGTTCCGCGGAAGAAGTAGTAAATAGGAATAACTAAACAGACATAGAACACGAATTGATTGCTGGAGACTATTTCGGGGAAAAATAGTTGATCAGTTCCACTTGCTTAACGACGTGCATCCGTGATTGCTTCATAGCGTCCAGAAAAGAGCGTAGGTAAGTTTTATCAAGGGAAAAGTATTGTCAGTAAAGTAGTTTGATTGTTCTACTATTACTTACAATAGCACATAGTACTATCATATTTGAATATTATATCGAACATAGAACAAACATATAGAACTAAAACATAGAACTAAAACATAGAACCAAAACATAGAACTAAAACGTAGAGCTAAAACATAGAACCAAAACATAGAACTAAAACATAGAGCTAAAACATAGAACCAAAACATAGAACTAAAGCATAGAGCTAAAACATAGAACTAAAACATAGAACTAAAATATAGAACTAAAACATAGAACAACCATAGAACTTAGAAGTAGACTCAAAAGTAAAACAAAACACATCATGTAGTACCTCAAACATAGAATCAAGCACATAGTAGAAAAATATAGTACATCGTAAAGAAGCTTGCATGTTTTCTCGCGACATCAAGCTTATGAAAATAAAGCGAGCATGACAAACCCACCATTGATAAAAAAGAGGCTAGGAAACGAACTAGCCTCTTTTTGCTGATGGTAACCCATCGATTTCTGTTAAGCTGACTTCACCAGAGAGTAGTTGGAAACGCTGGTTTGGCGTATCTACGATCAGTTCTCCTTTTGGACCGATTGCTTGGGCAATTCCTTGATAAGATTTTCCTTGTCGGGTAAAGCTGACAGACTTACCTAGGACAAGTGACCGTTCTTTGTAGAGATCGAAATAGGCAGGAGAATCGTCTGCTAAATACCTAAAGAAATGCTTCCAAATCGCGCAGATCAATTGATTTCTAGTAATCAATGCCTCACCCATAGGAAATAAAGAGGTCGCTTTTTGCTGGAGCTCATCAGGAAATTGCGTTTGAGGGATCGAAAAATTCAAGCCCACACCAATGATCACCGAACGGATTTCACCAGATTCCATATCACTCACTGCTTCGGATAAAATGCCACAAATCTTCTTCCCTTCAAGGTAGATATCGTTGACCCATTTAATGGTTGCCTGTTTTCCTGTCAATTCTTGGATTGCTTTGACACAAGCACTGGCAGCGATCAACGTATATTGTGGCAATTCCTCAAAATGTTTTTGTGGATGCAATAATAGGCTCATATAGATTCCTTGGCCAGGCTGAGCAAAGAAGGAACGCCCAAAACGACCATGGGCTTGTTCTTGCGTGTCGGCAACGAACAAACTAGGTTTCGTCGTGTCGATGCCAGAAGCAAATTTTGCATCTTTCATAGTGGATTTAGATTGAGCTAGCACGTTCACTTGCACGTCAAAAGGGCGTAATTCTTGCGCGATTTCTGTAGCATCTAACACATCGGATGGGAGATAACGGTATCCTTTTGCTTGGTGCTCAAAGCGAAACCCTTCTTTTTCTAATTCTTTGATGGCTTTCCAAATACTTGTCCGAGAAACATTCAGCTGTTGCGCGATTTTCTCTCCGGATAAAAATGTGGGTGTGCTTTTTAAAAGGTGTAGTACCTTGGCTTTTGTCGTCATGGATCAAACTCCTTTCTACTATATATATTAGCAGATTTATGATCGAATGAGGACAGTGCGCCATCCTTTTTGTTTTAGTATCTGTAAAGACAAAGAGGTTTTGTAGAAAAGAATCAATCAATTAGGATTGGACGAAATTGAAACAAAAAGAAAGATTAAGAAACAATTACGAAAATTTACAGGAAACGCCAGGAAGTGTTGACTTTTACGTTAAAACAGTGTATCATATGAAGTTGCAAAAACTATCTGATGAAGCGAAGGCAGAAACGAAATATTGTCCGTTTCGGCTTTAATATAAGGAAACAAAAGTAGAAGCTCACGAAGGCAAGTACTCAAGAGAACGTTCTATTTTTGGTTTTTTTTTGCCTAAAAGCCGCAAAAAATGTCTGTTGTTACCTAAATATAATATTTTTAATATTATTGTAACAATTGATCGGGTAGTCTTTTTGAATGACATTTTAGAGGGGTGAAGAGCTTGGCTGGACACGTAGTAAAATACGGAAAACATCGCGAACGTAGAAGTTTCGCACGAATCAGTGAAGTGTTGGAATTACCAAATTTGATCGAAATTCAAACAGACTCGTACCAATGGTTCTTGGATGAAGGACTAAGAGAAATGTTTGAAGATATTTTGCCAATCGATGACTTCAATGGCAATCTTTCTTTGGAATTTGTAGATTATGAATTGAAAGAACCAAAGTACACAGTAGCAGAAGCACGCGCACATGACGCAAATTACTCTGCGCCATTACATGTGACTTTGCGTTTAACAAACCGTGAGACAGGTGAAATCAAAGCGCAAGAAGTATTCTTCGGTGATTTCCCATTGATGACAGAGCAAGGTACATTCATCATCAACGGTGCGGAACGTGTTATCGTTTCCCAATTAGTCCGTTCACCAGGTGTTTACTTCCATGGGAAAGTAGACAAAAACGGTAAAGAAGGATTCGGTTCAACTGTGATCCCTAACCGTGGTGCATGGTTAGAAATGGAAACTGATGCAAAAGACATCTCTTATGTACGTATCGACCGCACACGTAAGATTCCATTGACTGTGTTAGTTCGTGCATTAGGTTTCGGTTCAGATGACACGATTTTTGAAATCTTTGGTGACAGTGAAACATTACGTAACACGATCGAAAAAGATTTACACAAAAATGCAAGTGATTCTAGAACAGAAGAAGGATTAAAAGACATCTACGAGCGTCTTCGCCCAGGCGAACCAAAAACAGCAGATAGTTCACGTAACTTGCTGAATGCCCGCTTCTTTGATCCAAAACGTTACGACTTAGCAAATGTTGGTCGTTACAAAGTAAACAAAAAACTAGACTTGAAAACACGTCTATTGAACTTAACGTTAGCTGAAACGTTGGTTGATCCTGAAACAGGCGAGATCATTGTTGAAAAAGGAACAGCTTTGACCCATCAAGTGATGGAAACATTAGCACCGTTCATCGACAATGGTTTGAACTCAGTGACTTACTACCCAACAGAAGATGGCGTAGTCACTGACCCAATGACTGTCCAAGTGATCAAAGTCTTTTCACCAAAAGACCCAGAACGTGAAGTCAACGTGATCGGTAACGGCTACCCAGACACAACAGTGAAAACTGTTCGTCCAGCGGATATCGTTGCTTCAATGAGCTATTTCTTGAACTTAATGGAAGGCATCGGCAACGTGGACGATATCGACCACTTAGGAAATCGTCGTATCCGTTCTGTCGGAGAACTTTTACAAAACCAATTCCGTATCGGATTAGCACGTATGGAACGTGTCGTACGTGAAAGAATGTCGATCCAAGATACAGAAACATTGACACCACAACAATTGATCAATATCCGTCCAGTTGTCGCAAGTATCAAAGAATTCTTTGGTTCTTCACAATTGTCTCAGTTCATGGACCAAACAAATCCATTGGGCGAATTGACGCACAAACGTCGTCTTTCTGCCTTAGGACCTGGTGGTTTGACTCGTGACCGTGCCGGCTATGAAGTACGTGACGTTCACTACTCCCACTATGGTCGTATGTGTCCGATCGAAACGCCTGAGGGACCAAATATCGGGTTGATCAATAGTTTATCTAGTTATGCGAAAGTAAACAAATTTGGTTTTATCGAAACGCCTTATCGCCGTGTTGATCGCGAAACAGGACGTGTGACAGAACAAATCGATTACTTGACAGCAGACATCGAGGACCATTATATCGTTGCCCAAGCAAACAGTAAGTTGAATGATGACGGTACATTTGCTGAAGAAATCGTCATGGCTCGTGCCCAAAGTGAAAACTTAGAAGTATCGATCGATAAAGTCGATTATATGGACGTTTCACCGAAACAAGTAGTTGCGGTAGCGACAGCATGTATTCCTTTCTTGGAAAACGATGACTCCAACCGTGCCTTGATGGGTGCCAACATGCAGCGTCAAGCAGTGCCATTGATCAATCCACAAGCACCTTGGGTTGGTACTGGTATGGAATATAAATCAGCTCATGACTCAGGAGCTGCGTTACTATGTAAACACGATGGTGTAGTTGAATTTGTTGATGCTTCTGAGATCCGCGTACGTCGCGACAATGGCGCATTAGACAAATACTCAGTAACAAAATTCCGTCGTTCAAACTCTGGAACAAGTTACAACCAACGCCCAATCGTTCATTTAGGTGAGAAAGTCGAAAAAGGGGATACCTTGGCAGACGGCCCATCAATGGAACAAGGTGAAATGGCTCTAGGACAAAACGTCTTGGTCGGTTTCATGACTTGGGAAGGTTACAACTATGAAGATGCGATCATCATGAGCCGTCGTCTAGTAAAAGATGATGTGTATACATCGATCCATATCGAAGAATATGAATCAGAAGCTCGTGATACAAAATTAGGACCAGAAGAAATCACTCGCGAAATCCCGAACGTCGGGGAAGACGCATTGAAAGACCTAGACGAAATGGGGATCATTCGTATTGGGGCAGAAGTCCAAGACGGTGACTTATTAGTCGGTAAAGTAACACCAAAAGGGGTAACTGAACTTTCAGCAGAAGAACGCTTATTGCATGCGATCTTCGGTGAAAAAGCACGTGAAGTACGTGATACTTCTCTACGTGTACCACACGGTGGAGGCGGGATCGTTCACGATGTGAAGATCTTTACGCGTGAAGCTGGCGATGAATTATCACCAGGTGTCAACATGTTAGTTCGTGTGTATATCGTTCAAAAACGTAAAATCCATGAAGGGGATAAAATGGCCGGACGTCACGGTAATAAAGGGGTTGTTTCCCGTATTATGCCGGAAGAAGATATGCCATTCTTACCTGATGGAACACCGATCGACATCATGTTGAACCCACTAGGGGTACCATCACGTATGAACATCGGACAAGTATTGGAATTGCATTTAGGGATGGCTGCACGTCAATTAGGCATCCACGTTGCAACACCAGTATTTGATGGTGCAAGTGATGAAGACGTATGGGAAACAGTTCGTGAAGCTGGTATGGCTAGCGACGCAAAAACTGTTCTCTATGACGGACGTACAGGTGAACCATTTGACGGACGTGTGTCTGTCGGTGTGATGTACATGATCAAACTTGCTCACATGGTTGACGACAAGTTACATGCACGTTCAATTGGACCTTACTCACTAGTTACGCAACAACCATTAGGTGGTAAAGCGCAATTTGGTGGACAACGTTTTGGGGAAATGGAAGTTTGGGCACTGGAAGCATACGGTGCGGCTTATACCTTACAAGAAATCTTGACATACAAATCAGATGACGTAGTCGGACGTGTGAAAACATACGAAGCAATCGTCAAAGGTGAACCAATTCCAAAACCAGGTGTACCTGAATCCTTCCGCGTATTAGTTAAAGAATTACAATCACTAGGATTAGACATGCGTGTTCTAGACATCCAAGATAGCGAGATCGAACTTCGCGACATGGATGACGAAGACGATGATTTGATCACAGTGGATGCTTTGACAAAATTCGCTGAACAACAAACAGCAAAAGAACTAGAAAAACAAGCTGCTGAACAAGTCGAAGATGAAAGACAAGACATCATCCAAAACTTTGAAACCGCAGAAGATAATTTAGACTAATCCGGTCTGAGATACTGTGAGGCGGTCGAAGATCAGCCGCCTTACGATTTTGCCATTAAATGAAATGGAGGGAACCCCTTTTGATCGATGTAAATAAATTCGAAAGTATGCAAATAGGTTTGGCTTCTCCCGAAAAAATCAGAAGCTGGTCTTACGGTGAAGTAAAAAAACCTGAGACGATTAACTATCGTACCTTAAAACCTGAGCGCGAAGGGTTGTTCTGTGAGCGGATTTTTGGTCCTACAAAAGACTGGGAATGTGCCTGCGGAAAATACAAACGTATCCGTTATAAAGGAATCGTTTGTGATCGCTGTGGTGTGGAAGTGACTCGTTCAAAAGTTCGTCGTGAACGTATGGGTCATATCGAATTAGCAGCACCTGTTTCACATATCTGGTATTTCAAAGGTATTCCTTCTCGTATGGGTCTTGTATTAGACATGAGCCCACGCGCATTAGAAGAAATCATTTACTTTGCCTCATATGTTGTCATTGAACCAGGAAACACAAGCTTAGAGAAAAAACAATTGTTGACTGAACGCGAATACCGCGAAAAACGTGAACAATATGGCCAAGAATTCCAAGCAGCAATGGGCGCGGAAGCAATCAAACAATTACTTGATAACGTTGATTTGGATGGCGAAGCGGCTGAATTGAAAGAAGAGTTGAAATCTGCACAAGGACAAAAACGTACACGCGCGATCCGTCGTTTGGACATTTTAGAAGCATTCCGTGCTTCTGGCAATGAACCAAGCTGGATGGTCATGGACGTTATCCCTGTCATCCCACCAGATCTACGACCAATGGTCCAATTAGAAGGTGGACGTTTTGCAACAAGTGATTTGAACGATCTATATCGTCGTGTGATCAACCGTAACAATCGTTTGAAACGTTTGTTAGACTTGAATGCACCAGGAATCATCGTTCAAAATGAAAAACGGATGTTACAAGAAGCGGTAGATGCGTTGATCGATAACGGTCGTCGTGGCCGTCCTGTTACAGGACCAGGTAACCGCCCATTGAAATCTCTTTCTCATATGTTGAAAGGGAAACAAGGTCGTTTCCGTCAAAACTTACTTGGTAAACGTGTCGACTACTCTGGTCGTTCAGTTATCGTCGTAGGTCCTTTCTTGAAAATGTACCAATGTGGACTACCAAAAGAAATGGCGATCGAATTGTTCAAACCATTCGTGATGCGCGAATTAGTTCAACGTGAACTTGCTTCAAACATCAAAAATGCGAAACGCAAAATCGAACGTCAAGAAGATGAAGTTTGGGATGTCTTAGAAGACGTCATCAAAGAACATCCAGTTCTATTGAACCGGGCACCTACGCTTCACAGATTAGGTATCCAAGCATTTGAACCAGTTCTTGTCCAAGGTCGTGCGATCCGTTTGCATCCATTGGTATGTGAAGCATACAATGCCGATTTCGATGGAGACCAAATGGCCGTTCACGTACCGTTGAACGAAGAAGCACAAGCAGAAGCACGTATGCTGATGTTAGCTGCTCAAAACATCTTGAATCCAAAAGATGGTAAACCAGTTGTTACACCTTCTCAGGATATGGTTTTAGGAAACTACTACCTAACAATGGAAGAAGAAGGTCGTGAAGGCGAAGGAATGGTCTTTAGAGACCAAAACGAAGCACTCATCGCATGGCGTAATGGCTACGTTCATTTACATTCACGTATCGGTGTGAACCCAACGACATTAGGGGACAAACCATTTACAGAATGGCAAAAAGAACGCACGATGATCACGACTGTTGGTAAGATCATTTTCAACGAGATCATGCCACCAGAATTCCCTTACTTGAATGAACCAACTGACTTCAACTTGACTGTCCAAACACCGGACAAATACTTTGTTGAAGCTGGAACAGATATTCCTGCTCACATCAAAGAACAAGAATTAGTTTTACCATTCAAGAAGAAAAACTTAGGAAACATCATCGCCGAAGTCTTCAAACGTTTCAAAGTAACTGAAACATCTAAGATGCTTGACCGTATGAAAGACTTAGGATACAAACATTCAACACATGCAGGTATCACTGTAGGGATCGCCGACATCAGTGTCTTGAATGAAAAACAAGTGATCATTGACGAAGCACATAAACAAGTAGAGTCGATCACGAAGCAATTCCGTCGTGGATTGATCACTGACGACGAGCGTTATGAACGAGTAATCGCTGTTTGGAACTCTGCGAAAGACAGCATCCAACAAAAACTGATGGAAGGTTTGGAAGCGAAAAACCCAATCTTCATGATGTCAGATTCTGGTGCCCGTGGTAACATCTCCAACTTTACTCAGCTTGCTGGTATGCGTGGATTGATGGCCGCACCGAATGGACGTATCATGGAATTGCCGATCATTTCGAACTTCCGCGAAGGACTTTCTGTCTTGGAAATGTTTATCTCAACTCACGGGGCTCGTAAAGGAATGACCGATACAGCCTTGAAGACAGCCGATTCTGGTTACTTGACACGTCGTTTAGTTGACGTTGCCCAAGATGTCATCATTCGTGAAGAAGATTGTGGCACTGACCGCGGTCTTGAGATCCAAGCAATCCGTGAAGGAAATGAAATCATCGAATCTCTTGAAGATCGTTTGATTGGACGTTACACACGTAAAGAAGTTCGTCATCCTGAAACCAACGAAATGATCATTGCCGGAAATCAATTGATCTCTGAAGATGTTGCAAAACAAATCGTTGATGCAGGTGTTGAAACTGTAACGATCCGTTCTGTCTTCACATGTAACACAAAACATGGTGTCTGCAAACATTGTTACGGACGTAACTTGGCAACTGGTTCTGACGTTGAAGTCGGAGAAGCAGTTGGTACCATCGCCGCTCAATCAATCGGTGAACCAGGTACTCAGTTAACAATGCGTACGTTCCATACGGGTGGGGTTGCCGGAGATGATATCACTCAAGGTCTTCCTCGTGTCCAAGAAATATTTGAAGCACGTAATCCGAAAGGGCAAGCAGTGATCACTGAAGTAACAGGGGATGTTATCGATATCTCTGAAGATCCTGCAACACGTACTAAAGAAGTAACGATCAAAGGGAAAACAGATACACGTACGTATACAGTGCCTTACACTGCACGTATGAAAGTCGCTGAAGGCGATATGATCCATCGTGGTGCACCATTGACAGAAGGATCAATTGATCCAAAACAATTGTTGCAAGTACGTGACGTTCTATCTGTTGAAAACTATCTATTACGTGAAGTACAACGCGTTTACCGTATGCAAGGGGTAGAAATCGGCGACAAACATATCGAAGTAATGGTTCGCCAAATGCTTCGTAAAGTGCGCGTCATGGACCCAGGCGATACAGAAATCTTGCCAGGTACACTGTTAGATATCGCAGACTTCAAAGACCAAAACTACAATACGTTAGTTGCTGGTGGCGTTCCTGCGACATCTCGTCCAGTCTTGCTAGGTATCACAAAAGCATCATTAGAAACAAACAGCTTCTTATCAGCTGCATCCTTCCAAGAAACAACTCGTGTCTTGACTGATGCTGCGATCCGAGGCAAAAAAGATCCACTTCTTGGTTTGAAAGAAAATGTTATCATCGGTAAGATCATTCCAGCTGGTACTGGTATGCCACGTTACCGCAACATGGAACCAAAAGAAGTTGGCGTTGCAAGTGAGAACGTGTATAGCATTTCTGACATCGAAGCACAAATGGCTGCCGAAGATGCAATGAATGAACAAACACGATAAACCATGAGTTCACATAAAGAAGGTCAAGTTCCTGTTTGAGGAGCTTGACCTTTTTTTGTGGATAAACTAGAATCAAGGAAGTAAAAGGCAACTGTGGATAAAAGAAATGACAATAGATATCCACAGTGGATAATTATTATGTATACCAAAATTTATCCACCAATCTTCAAATAATAAAAGTAAAACAATATAAATAGGCTGAAAATACCGGTAGGGGGTAAAATAAGCATATTACTATTTATTTCAATGAAAACGAGTATGATAAAAACCAAAGGAGCTGATAAGAAATGGCAGTGAAAAAAGCTGTATTTGCAGGTGGCTGTTTTTGGTGTATGGTCAAACCGTTTGAAACACAACCAGGTATCCTCTCCGTTACTTCCGGTTATACTGGGGGACATGTACCAAATCCAACCTACGAACAAGTGACGACTGGAACAACTGGGCATACGGAAGCGGTAGAAATCGAATATGATCCTGAAATCATCACTTATGCGCAATTAGTCGAGATTTATTGGCAACAGACCGATCCGACAGATGCTTTAGGGCAGTTTGCTGATCGTGGGGACTCTTATCGTCCGGTCATTTATTATAGTGATGAAGCAGAGCGTGAAGCCGCAGAAAAATCAAAACAACAGTTACAAGCAAGTGGCCGTTTCGATCAACCGATCGTCACGAAGATCGAACCTCGTACGACCTTTTATCCCGCAGAGGAGTATCATCAAGATTACTACAAGAAAAACAAGATCCATTATCAGTTGTATCGTGAAGGCTCTGGTCGGGCGGGATTCCTTAGAAAAAACTGGAAAGACTAGTCTTTTAAACATAAGTAGTCACGTATGATAGACGTAAGAAAGAGGAAGATCGGACATTTTGTTCCAGATGCTTCTTCTTTTTTGTGTTATCGGAAATGGAGGACTAGCCATAAGGCAATACTTAGAAAAGGAACAAAGGGGAGATGTTTTCTTTGTTTGTGGAGTAAAGCTGCGACACAAAAATAACTTAAACCAAGACAACTGGCGATAAACAAAAGTATGAGGAGTTGTGAAGAGATCAATCCGCCACTCCAACTAAGTAAGAGTAACGTATCACCTGCGCCTAAATAAGCTTGCCCATAACGCAGCAAACCGTAACTGATCAAGCCGAAAACCATACTAGTTTCTAGGTGAAACTGATCAGTCAAAAACCAGTAGACCCATAAGAATGTCCATGAGAAATAGAGGATGCGAGTGTCGATCGCAAGGTAAAAAATATCCATCAACGAAAATAAAAAAGCAACGAAGAGCCAGATCAAATGAACTGTATCTGGCGAATAGAATCCTGCATACATAAATAGCGCACCGCTGGTCAACTCGGCCAGTGGATACATGGGTGAAAGTTTGGTCTGACAAGAGCGACAACGAAACTGTTGAATGACAATCGAAAGTAATGGAATCAACTCATACCAGCGTAAGGTTTGGTGACAGTTGACACAATGAGAACGAGGGGAAATAATAGAAAGGTCTTGAGGAACACGTTGTGCGACCAAGCACAAAAAAGAACCAAAGCAACAACCGATGATAAAATAAAGAAACATCAGAGCAACCTCCTTTTGATTAAGATACGCAAAAAAGGAGAAGAGAGGTGGAAAAAATAATGATTGCAGTCGGGGTCGATATTGGTACTACGCAAACGAAAGCAGTTGCATTCAATGAAGAAGCAGAAGAAGTAGCTACAGCCTACTTTCATTACCCGCTGATCCAAGAAATCCAAGGCATGGCTGAACAGGATCAGGAATTGATCGTCCATGCAGTGTATACGGTCATCAAAGAAGTGATCCAACAATTGCCAGCACAAACAATTCAATTCATCTCATTTTCAACAGCCATGCACAGCTTGATTTTATTAGATGAAAATAAAAAGCCTTTGACGCGCATGTTCACGTGGGCAGATACTCGTGCCGTCGATGAAGCGGAAAAATTAAAGACGACTGAAAAGGGACGCGCAATCTATGAACGGACTGGTACACCGATCCATCCAATGTCGCCACTGATCAAAATCAATTGGTTGAAAACCGAATTTCCTGATTTATTTGAGCAAGCGGCTTATTTTGTAGGAATCAAAGATTACCTTTTTTATGAATTGTTTGCTGAATTAGTCAGTGATTATAGTACTGCTTCTGGTACAGGGTACTTCGATATCCACCGTTTCCAATGGTCAGAGCCTATTCTTGAAGAGTTAGGGATACAAGAAGAGCAATTGCCGAGAGTGGCACCTGCGACTACCCAGTTCACAAAATTAACAGATCAGGCCCGTGCGAGGTTCCATTTTGATCAAGAAATCCCTTTTATTTTAGGTGGAGCGGATGGGCCATTATCTAATTTAGGTTTAGGTGCATTTGGTGAGACGACGGCAGCGCTGACTGTCGGTACCAGTGGCGCATTACGATTTATTTCGAATCGCCCAAAGCTCCATCCAACGATGGAAACCTTCTGTTATGTTTTGGATCAAACTCACTGGGTCATCGGAGGAGCAACCAGTAATGGCGCAGGGATCTTTGATTGGGCGGTCCATACATTGATGCAAGATGTCGTTCAACGAGCCAAGGAACAAGGTGAAGATCCGTACCAAGCAGTCCTTTCAGAAATCGCTTTTATCCCGCCTGGTGCCAATGGACTGATTTTCCAACCATATTTACTGGGTGAACGAGCACCTTTGTGGGATGCGGAGGCATTTGGAAGTTTTATTGGCCTGCAACGATGGCATACGGAAAAAGACATGATGCGAGCGGTCTTGGAAGGGGTTTGTTTTAACCTCAAACGGATTTTGCGAGGTATCTGTCCACCCGATCAAGTGATTGAGTTACGTGCAACTGGTGGCTTTGCTCAATCGGTTTTATTTCGGCAGATCATGGCAGATGTATTGGGACAACCTATCCGTTTTCCAAAAGTCAAAGAAGCTTCTGCTTTAGGGGCAGTTATTTTAGGTTGGCAGAGCCAAGGAAGGATCGAAACATTAGGGGAAGCTTCTGCATATATTGAATTAGCGCAACAAGTGACTGTTCAGAAAAAAGCCAGTCACATGTATAACAAAATATATCCGTTGTTTGTTTCGACACAACAAGAATTAAGCCGCTATTCGCAATTATTTGCGGAACTACGAGAGGATCTATCAACAGAGAGGATAGATGAAGAAGGCGAATCATAAATGATGACATTAGTTATATTTTCTATTTGATTGGCGGATTTTTTGCTATTTAAAAAAAGCATTACTCTGGGGATGAAAATCGTTCTCATCTAAAGGATTTTAGTGTACTTTTCCCTCAAAGTTTACTATGATTTTAGTATAGGCAAATGCGAGGAGGCAGAATTACATGAAATTTCAACAAACAAAAGAAGTATTGAATCAATTAGTAGCAGATTTAAGCCAAATGTCGGTGATCGTTCATCAAACACATTGGTATATGAGAGGTCCTGGATTCTTGACATTGCATCCAATGATGGACAAATTCATGGACGATTTGAACGAACAATTAGATGAAATCTCAGAACGTTTGATCACATTAGATGGTTCACCTTATTCAACATTACGTGAATTTGCAGACAACACAAAAATCCCTGATGAAGTTGGTGGTTGGGATCGCACGATGGAAGAACGTTTAGAAACATTAGTCGCAGGTTATCGCTATTTAGCAGACCTTTTCCAAAAAGGAATTGAAGCTGCTGGTGAAGAAGGCGACGATCCAACACAAGATATCTTTATTGATTTTAAAGCAGCAACAGAAAAACGCATCTGGATGATACAAGCACATCTAGGTAAAGCACCAGGAATTGACGCATAAACAAACGAGTCACAACTATAAGAAACACCCTGTTGACACACATCCATTGAGACGTGTTTCGACAGGGTGTTATTTTTTCTATTAATTACAGCAGAAATTTATTTTCTGCTAATGGGAAAAAGACGTTCTTTAAAAATCGATACTTTTTATTAAGCGCTTACTTTTCTTGCAATATACTCACGATGTAAATAAAAAAGAAAAGGAGCAAAAACATGAAAGTGAAAAAGAAATGGTTCTCGTTGTTGATGGTTGTAATGTTGTTGTCGACGGTTTTCCAACCGACACTCTTAGCCTTTGCGAGTGATCGATCCTTCAAAGAAGCGATCTCGCGTCCGGCTGTTGAGATTGATTTAAGTGGCACGTCGCCAGCAAAAGATGAAAAAACATGGAACGAATGGGTAAAACTCCGAGGATTTACGGATACCCTTACAAGAATCTTTCTGTCATTTTTTTGTAATTGACTGAGCATTGAGTACACCCTTTTGAATATTCAGGAGTGGATTTGTCGTAGCCCGCGTTCTTTGGAATCAAGGGCTTCAGATTGGAATTTTTCAGTGGAATAATGATCACGCCAGTAATATAGATTATCTAACTGATATTGATGAATAATAGCTAAAGTAGGGTTATTCAATCGCTCTCTTAAATCAAGATAATCAATATTCAACATCCATTTACTGTAAAAATCTCCATGTATACCAAAGCTTATGTTATAGGGAGAACAACCAAATAGAGGAATATCTTCATAGCAAATCTCATATTCTTCCTCCGATAGACCACGTCTATCGTCGTCTAGGTCGTCTTCCTCTGGATCATAAGGACACTCAACAAGAAAATGTCCATCACTTGGACCAAAATCAATAAATGAATCATCATGGGTCACAGTTAGTCGAGAATCTAATTGATTTAACTGAGTTTCTAGAAATTCCGTATTCTTTTCTACAGCGGCCAAAGGTCGATGCTTAGGGTCAGTGAAGGTGATTAGTCGGCTACTTTTTCTACCTTCACCGATCATCTGTGAAGTTCTTTGATAATGAGATGCGATTGTTTGTTGGAATTGTTCTTCTGGAAATAAATCCTTCCAGTAAGATAAGTTTTTTGCTTGATAAGTGTGAATAACAGTTAATATCAAATCGTCAATTGCTTGTAGCGTTTTTCGATCCGAATGATTTACTTTTCCGTAATGTTCATCAATTTGTTCGCCATAAGGTGTAAAACAATAGAGCGTATAAAATTGATATTTCAATCGATACTCCGAATACACAAAATGTTCCATCGGATGATTTGGCACACGAGGATCCCAGTAAATCGACGAAAGTTGTGGAAAGACCTCTGGACCATAATCAATAAAGTTATCATTATGTATCAAAGTCAAATCTGGATCGATTGCATGAAATTTTTGTGTAAGTTCTTCTGTCATTTTTTTGATCTCTGCTTGTGGTCGACGGTTGGGATCGACAAAGGGGAAGAAATGCATAATAGTTTTTCCTTTCTGTATGAAAAAGTTTTTTAAACTAAAGTATGACATGTTTATTCTTGAAAGATTGAACTTTTTTTACATATTTTTGAAAAATGTAAACTAAAAAAGAACGTCTTGAGACAACGTGTGGAAACATTGTCTCAAGATGTTCTTTTAGTTCTTGTCTATTTTCAACTGATGTAGTGCTTGTTCAATTTGACTTTCTACTTGGTCAAAACCTGTACCACCTAATGAATTGCGACGTTTTACGGCAGTTTCCGGAAGTAAGGTGTCGTAAATATCGGCTTTGATCAGCGGGCTGATTGCTTGGAATTCTGTTAGTGGGATGTCTTGTAATGAACAACCTTGTTGTGTACATTGTAAGACGAGTTTACCGACGATCTCATGTGCTTGACGGAAAGGTAAGCCCTTCGCAGCTAAGTAATCGGCTAACTCAGTCGCATTGGAGAAATCTTTTTGCGTGGCCGCATACATTCGGGCTTTGTTCACTTCCATAGTTTTAACCATACCTTCCATGATAGAAAGGCTGGCTAAAATCGTTTCACTCGTATCGAACATGCCTTCTTTATCTTCTTGGAAATCTTTGTTATAAGCTAAGGGCAAGCCCTTCATCAACGTGAGTAAACCAAATAAATTCCCATATACTCGACCTGTTTTTCCACGAATCAATTCTGCTATATCTGGGTTTTTCTTTTGGGGCATGATCGAACTGCCTGTTGAAAAAGTATCCGAAAGTTCAATGTATTGGCATTCGTAACTACACCAAAAAATGATTTCTTCGCAAAAGCGTGACAAGTGCATCATCAACAAAGAAGCGTTACTTAAAAATTCAAGAATAAAATCACGGTCACTGACAGCATCAAGACTGTTTGCATAAACAGCAGAAAAGCCCAATTCATTTGCAGCGAAAGAACGATCAATCGGAAACGTCGTACCTGCCAATGCAGCACTGCCTAAAGGGGAAATATCGATTCGTTTCAAACTTTCTGTGAAGCGTTCATAGTCACGAGTAAACATCTGATAGTACGCCAAGAGATGGTGGCCAAAGGAAATCGGTTGGGCATGTTGCAGATGAGTATATCCTGGCATGATCGTAGCCGTATGCTCTGTTGCTTTTTCCACGAACGTTTGGCGCAACGAATGAAGTTTGTCGATCAGTTCAAGTACCGTTTCTTTTAGGTACAAGTGCATGTCTGTTGCGACTTGGTCATTACGGCTACGAGCAGTATGTAGTTTCCCAGCAACAGGTCCGATTTCCTCATGTAAGCATTTTTCAATATTCAAATGGATGTCTTCATTTTCCACCGAAAAATGCAAGGTGCCATTTGTTAACCGTGTTTGCAGTTTTTCTAAACCAACGATGATTTGTTGCGCTTCTTCCTCGGACAAAATCCCAGTATGGGCCAACATTTTCACATGGGCGAGACTACCTAAAATATCCTGTTCGGCTAACTTTTGATCAAAGGAGATCGAAGCTCCGAACGCATCGATCCATTGTTCACTTTTTCCTTGAAACCGTCCACCCCAAAGTTTATCCATGTGATTCCTCCTATGTTTTGAATGAAAGAAAAGAAGGCAAAAGTTCCTGTTTGAGTTCGCACTCAGCTTTTACCTTACTTTTCTTTTGATTGCTTTACTCGTTACTCTGATCCTACGGCTGTTTGTTGCTTCGTTTGAACTTCCGCATAGACTTTCGATGGCAGACCCCAAAGCTTGATAAAACCGACCGCAGCTTGTTGATCGAAGGTATCTGCTGAAGTATACGTTGCTAGTTCTTCGTTATATAGACTATTGGCTGATTTACGTCCTTCAACGATGACATTTCCTTTGAAAAGTTTAACGCGGACAGTCCCATTGACCGCAGTCTGGGTTGCTTTCAAGAAAGAGATCAACGCATCGGTCAATGGATTGAACCAGAGACCATCATAAATCATTTGGCTCAACTGTTGCTCGATCATTGGTTTGAAATGTGCTAATTCACGAACGAAGGTCAAATCTTCCAGTTCTTTATGTGCCTGCATCAAAGTGATCGCTCCAGGGCATTCATACACTTCCCGCGATTTAATCCCTACCAGACGATTCTCCACATGATCGATCCGTCCAATCCCATGCTTGCCGGCTAATTGATTCAAAGACAAGATCAATTCAGACAAAGGTAAACTTTCTTGATTCAAAGCAACTGGTACGCCTTGTTCAAAAGTGAGTTCAATGATATCCGGCTGATCAGGTGTATACTCTAAGGCTGTCGTAATATCATAAGCACCTGCTGGCGGAGTCGCCCAAGGGTCCTCTAACACACCACACTCACAAGCACGTCCCCACAAGTTTTGGTCGATAGAATAAGGATTCTCCAAGTCTGCTGGAATCGGCACATCATTTTCTTTCGCATAGGCAATTTCTTCTTCCCGAGACCATTGCCATTGACGAACCGGTGCAATGATTTTCATTTCAGGTGCCAAGGCATTGATTGCCACTTCAAAACGAACTTGGTCATTGCCTTTTCCTGTACAGCCATGAGCAATCGTCGTTGCACCAGTTTTTCGAGCTAATTCCACTAATTTTTTTGCGATCAAGGGGCGAGAAAGCGCAGAAACCAGTGGGTAAGACTGCTCGTAAAACGTATGACCTTGTAGCGCGATCAATGCAAATTCTTGAGCAAATTCTTCTTTGGCATCGATGGCATAAGACGCAATTGCGCCAACTTGAAGTGCTTTTTCTTTAATAAAAGCTGTATCTTTGCCTTCACCAATATCTAGGCAACAAGCAATCACCTCATAATCTTTTGCCAACCATTTGATTGCCACAGAGGTATCTAATCCACCTGAGTAAGCCAATATAATTTTTTCTTTCATAAAATCGCCCCTTTATTTTTAAGTATTTTCAAAATAGATGTTTCAAATGATAACACCATAAAAATAAAAAAGCAATCAATAAATTAAATAAATATACATAAAAATAAATAAAATGAAAATAATATTCAAAAATAATGTAAATAAACAGCTTTTTATACAAAATGGATTTCTTAGTCTAAAAGAAACCAAAACGATGAAAAAATAAAAATGAAAAAGAAATTTAATTTTTCAAAAGCATAGAAAAACGTTGACATTATCGGTATTTGCAGGTAATATGTTAAATGGTATTGTTTGCCCCACAAAGAGCCCCGGAAACTCGAAGTGTATGTCAAACATCAGAACTTAAATTGGAGGAAACTAACGTGCGTACAACATATATGGCCAAACCAGGCGAAGTAGAACGTAAATGGTATGTAGTAGACGCAACTGATGTTCCATTGGGACGTCTTTCAACAGTTGTTGCATCTGTACTACGTGGAAAAAATAAACCAACTTTCACCCCTCATTTGGATACTGGCGATTTCGTCATTGTTATCAATGCAGATAAAGTGAAATTAACAGGTAAAAAAGCGACTGATAAAATTTATTACCGTCACAGCAACTACCCAGGAGGATTGAAATCAATCTCAGCTGGTGAATTGCGTGCTAAAAATTCTCGTCGTTTGATCGAAACTTCTGTAAAAGGCATGCTACCTAAAAATACTTTAGGCCGCAAACAATTTACAAAATTGAATGTATACGGTGGAGCAGAACATCCACATGCAGCACAACAACCAGAAGTTTTAGACATCACAAACTTAATCTAATAGGAGGGAATTTCATTGGCACAAGTTCAATATATCGGCACAGGCCGTCGTAAAAATGCAGTTGCTCGCGTACGCTTAGTACCAGGAACTGGTAAAATTACTATCAACAAAAAAGATGTTGAAGAATATATTCCACATGCTGACTTGCGTGAAGTTATCAATCAACCTTTCGGCGTTACTGAAACAAAAGGCGCATATGACGTATTTGTTAACGTAAACGGTGGAGGATACGCTGGACAATCAGGAGCTATCCGTCACGGAATCGCTCGTGCATTGCTAGAAGTTGATCCTGACTTCCGTTTAGCTCTTAAACGCGCTGGGTTACTTACACGTGACGCACGTATGGTTGAACGTAAAAAACCAGGTCTTAAGAAAGCTCGTAAAGCTTCACAGTTCTCAAAACGTTAATTGCTGGAGTAGTTGCGAATTTATTCGCTTACGAATACAGTATGGGACGGAGATTTCTAAAGAAATCGAGTACCATTCAATTAAAACAATCAAGGCGTTTCGCAATTCAGTTTGCGAAGCGTCTTTTTTTGGGTTTTAAATAAGTAAAGTTGGTGAGTTCAAATTGAAAGAATTTCATCGAGAATCAATCGAAGCAGAAATAGGCTTCGATTGATTCTTTTTTGTTCTGGATTGATCTTGGAAAACTAAGCCTTGAATCAAGTAAATGCGGTCACGAAAATGGAGGAAATTACGGTAACCATAAGCGACACGTTTAATGACTTTGATTTTATTATTTGTCCCTTCTAATGCTCCGTTACTATAGGGTGTTTTGAAGGCATTTTCGATTCCTTTTCTATATTTATTTAAGAAAGTGAGCTTCTTGCGAAACCATTCAGGAAGCTGCGCGTCTAAAGTATTCACCACTTCAAAAAAGTAGTTTGTATCTTTTTGTTTATAGTGATACAGAAGAAATTGACAGGTGTCATAAGCCAGCTTCAATGTGGAATCATAGCTTAGTAGTTCATCGACTGTGGTTTTTTCAGTCATCGGTCGCTTAAACGAATAATCATAACGGTAGTGTGAGCTATCTAATAGATAAGAATCCTTTAGAAATAACTTCCAGTAACGTTTGAGTCGTTTGTACTTCAGGTGATCTTTCTTGCGATAAGTATTCATGATTTGAATCCGTAAATGATTCAATGCCCGTTGGATATGCTGGATAATATGAAAACGATCCGTGACAATTTGTGCATGGGGAAAAATACTTTTGGCTAATTCAAAATAAGGAGCGTTCATATCCATGACGATATATTGAACATTCTCTCTTGCTTGACGGGTATAGCGAGAGAAAAAGGTGCGTAGATAAGCGAGTTTGCGACTTTCAAGAAGACCAAGAATTTGATTCGTTTGGCCATCCATGAAGATAAAACTCATTTTACCAACACAAGATTTCATCGCTTTAAATTCATCAAAGCAAAGAACAAAAGGCAAGTAGTCAAAGCGGACTTTCAAGCTCTTCACAGCGGCTTTCATGATTCGTAAGATCGTTACATCCGGTACGAAGTATCGTAGAACAATGTCTTTTCTACTAGAGTTGGTCGCTAATTCTGCCATGATTTTTCGTTTCAAGTCGACAGAAATCGAACAATTTCTATCGACTAAAGAAGTTTCAGACGAGAAAGTTGAGCCACACTCTTTATACAGAAAGCGAGTTTTCTTAAGATTGAAGACAGTTTTATGTGAATGAATCGGTAATAATTGAATGGTGGTTTGATGCGTACCATATTTAATCACTTGTCCTTCATTTTTAATTCCACATTTTGTACAACAAGTAGTGTAATCTAAGCGTCCATGAATCACGTAGGTGGTAATACCACCTTCTTTCTTTTCAGAAAGCCATTCTGTAGGGAAAATAATATTTTTATCTGTTAAACCGAGTAATTTTTTAGTATGATAGTCCATGGAGATATCCTTTCTTGATGAGTTTGTTTTAGTCGACTTAATTCTATCAATTTGGATATCTCTTTTTCTATCTTTTTTTTCAAAAAAATAATGTTAGCAGAAAACAAAATTGTTTTCCACCAACACTAGATATTATAGAACCCCAAATTTTGGAAGGTGTCTTTTTTTGGGGGAATAGGTACGAGTTTTACGAATCGCTGTTCTAAATACCTGGTTAATTTACTGTAATAGCGTTCTTTATAGGTGTATCTTGCGTTATTTTATTTTGCTTCTTTAGCTTCATTTAGACGTTTTTCAAATTTCTCATAGGTAGAGAGATCGACAACATTTGGCGTATTTACATAGATTTCAGTCGTCTTAATATCAGAATGAGTCAGTGCCTGAGAGATTTGAGCCATTGTAGCACCACCTTCACGAGCAAGCGTGCTAAAGGTGTGTCTCAGTTTATGTGGAGATGTTTTAGTTAGTTCAGGATGTCTTTTTTGAATCAACTTCAAACGATAGTTCAAGTAATCAATATAAACAGGGACATTCAATTCACCTATTCGCTTTGCAAAAGTAAAAAGGAATTGTTGCGCGGATTGCTTGATGCCAATCTTCAAAAGTTCTTCTTTTTGCTTTTTCTTCCAATCGCAAAGCAAATCTAATAGAAAAGCTGGTAGTTTGAACTTGGTATTTTTCCGTCCTTTAGTTGCTTTCAAATTTCCAAATTTATCCCGACTCTGTACAACGGTAATATAGCCATTGTCTAAATCAATATGTCTCCACTGTAAGGCGTAAGACTCACTCTTACGATCACCTAAATTGAGTGTCAGCATGAATAAAACATAATCTTGCATGAGTAACTCACCATTCTCGTAGTCCTCATTTGCAGCATCTAGCCAAGCAATTAATTCTTCAGCAGATAAAGCTTTCCCAGCTAATTGACGTTCAGCTTTCAATTTCTGTTTCTTTGGATCGCCTACATAACGTAAGGCTTTTTCAATGCGATTGTATTCGATATACTCCAAAAGTTCTGCAATATCAAACATTTGGTTGACGTAACTCTTAAGAACTTTGATATTTGCATAACTTTGAGATTTTTTCATTAGTGACTGCATTACAAAATCCTTATTATCATTCAAGAACTTAATAGAATAATCACCAAACATCGGTAACAAGTGGAGACGAAATACATCTTTTGGATTGCTTGTGGTTGTAGCTGTGGGTATCTGACGCGAACGGCCAGATGAGCCTGCAAGATACATATCTAGCCAAACAGTTTTATAAAAATCTTTGAATTTGATATTTCCAGCAAGCTCAAATGACCTGGCGCTTTTTTCATTTAATACACGCTGGATTTTTTGCTCAACTTCCTTTGCTGCTTTTTCTGCCTCTCTTTTTGTTTTAAATGTTTTGCGGAAACGCTGCGTGGTGCTGCCGAGTATTTGCTGAACTTCTTTAGGATAAAAGATCTCAACTTTATAACTCTTGCTTTTTAGCTTTGTAATTGCCATTGGTTCTCCTACTTTCTTTTTGCAAACCAGAACGTAGGACTGACTACATTCTAATTATAAACCTCTCTTATTGATTAAAGCAATGTAGCCAATAATCAACGGCTTCTCTATCAAAGCGAATGACACCTTCAATCGTGATTTTGGTAATCCCTGGTCAATCCATTTATCAAGAGTGTTATTGGCAATATGAAGATATTGGCAAGTTTCCTTTTTTGTGAGATAACGTTTATTTAGTGCGGCATCTTTTCGTACCTGCTCAATTTGTTTTGAAAATATACTATAAATGGTAGTGCTGAGTTCTTTCGTTTGTTCGTCACTTAATGTGATTTTTTGACTTCGTTCATTCAGTTTCCTCCCGGAGATTATTTGGGAGCACTGTAAAGTATGATATACTCAACTTGTTGAGGGTGGAGTATTGTGAACATTATTTGTTTGCAGTGCTCTGCTTTTTTTTTGATCTCTGATAAGTTGTTGCAAACGTTCTTCATAAACTTTGACTTCTTTGTGATAGTAATCTGGATAGTATTTCATCTCCTCAATGATTTTTTGCTGATGTGGATTCATTTTGCCACTTTGAATAATGAGTGATAAGAGGGATGAACTAAAAAAATTATCAATCTCGTGTATAAAAGCTAAAGTAGGTGAGACACCAGTAGATAGCCAGTTGATACTCTTGGCGAACGATTGCGGAGGGGATTCTAGAGATAGTTTCAATTCGTTGCTGTTCTCTATAAAAGACAACCATTTTCTGTCTACTCTGGCATTCGGATCATCTGGGTTGCGGTCATAAAAGCAAATTGCGCTATTTACTAAATCGAAAAAGAGCATTGAGAAATCTGGATAATACAGAATTGTTTCTGCTAGTTTCTGCGCCCTTTCTTTTTTATATCGTAGCTCATAACGATTGATTACTTCGGCATCCTCTAAAGAAATCCCTCGTTTCCTACGTTGTTCATGATCTTTCTGATTCCAACAAAAATGAGTCAGACTTTTTCTTGAACCGAGATAAAGAGTCAATCCGTTGGAATCATTGTTAGAAAGATTTTGCGATTGAATGACATCACAATTGCGGAAACTTGTTGTGAAGTACCCTGATTTGATTTTTTTTGCTAATTCTGTAAGGTCTAGTACTCCTTTATAATCATCTAAAGATAAATCCAATCTTGTAAAATGACCACGGGATTCGAAAACAGTCTGAATAAAAATTTTCCAATTAATTTTTCTCGAATTTAAAATCATCTCTAAATGCCGACAGCCTTGACCAGAAAGTTCAATGATAGTTCCTTTTTTTGGATCATCTCTGGATATTAGAACATTGATCACATTGAGCCATGTTAGTCGTTCCGAGTATCCCAACGGAGAAGATTCGATTGTTTCAAGGCGTTTTAAGGACATTCCTAAAGTATTCTTGATTAACTTTTCATAACTATTAGACGGAAAAAAGATTGTAATGTAATCAATGATCACATTGTAGTTTTCTTTTTCAGTACCGGTTTGAAGTAAATTCAACAAATCAGACAGTTTACTTTCAGGTATTTTTCTTGCTCCGCTTTCAATTTTCGATAAAAATGAACGAGAAATCCCTAGTTTTTCCGCAACTTCTTTCTGTGACCAACCTTTTTCTTCTCTAGAAGCTTTGAGAGAATTTCCTACTTCTATTAAATTAAGTTCATTCATTAAAACCTCCTTATGGCTATTTAGTTATCAAAGAGCATCGTACTTATTTTAAGTACAAATCAATAATAACTCTGTACTTGTTTTGAGTCAATATAAATTTGACTTTTTTTAAGTACAAGTTTATTCTGATATAGAAATCAATTTTGTCAGGGGAATGAAAGTGGAAATAAATAAAAAAGAAGTCGGGCAAAGGATAAGGAACTTACGTAACTCAATGGGGTTAAGTATGGAAAAATTCGGTAAATTAATTGACGATTTACCAAGAAGTACAGTGAATAATTGGGAAAGAGGGATCAATCTTCCTAAACAAGAGACATTAATTCGAATCGCAGAGATCGGAAATACAACGAATGAATATTTGTTATATGGAAATCAAGAAAATCAGTACATTCTCGACTTGCTAGCTAAAAAGGCTGGAAAAGTGCATCCTGAATTACAAAATTTGATTCTTGAAGAAGTAAAAAAGGCAGGAATGATAGATGCTCAGAGTTTGAATAGCGCTTTGAATTTCTTTGTAGCAAATTTGATTCCACCAACTGAAAAAGATCAATTTTCCTTTCAGTTGATTGATGAGGATGAACGTCTGTATATGGGATTTACTGATTATGGTAAAAAGCCGCAAATCTATTTGAAGCAGGATCAAAAAAAGAAAGTCTTGCATATTATACCTTTCACATTTTCCACATTTCCAATGGATAGATTGATGGTGTATCTTTCAAACGAGGAATCTTTGGCATATTTTGCTGAAGAAATAGATACAGAAATTCTAGAAGAATTTATCATCTTGTATTCTGCATCATCCGAAGATAGTGAAATAAGACTTTATCCATTGTCATATGATAAGACTACCGATGTGTATGAATTCAAAGAGGATAATATCCAAAAGATGGATGGTAATTTATATCTACCATTCCTAAAAGAAATTGAAAAAGAAAAACTATTGAATGAAATATATAGTAAAGAAAATTAATCGTTATAAGGTGACAAGACTAGATAATAGGTGACAACAGAAATGCTGATATGCCAGACTGTATTGGGTAGTGTAGTTAAATCACTACTCATAGTTAGCCCCCTGTTAGAACTAGGGGCTTATCATGCATAGTGGCTACGCCACTATGCAACAGGCAAAATCACCACGAAGGGTTATTCGCTTGGGGCGAAACCCTCCGTGGTGATTGCCTACATATTCAATATTATAGAAAGTGGATGATTGGATTAGCTTGAAGAAGATATAATATAATTTTCTCAAAGTAAAAATCAGTTTACATTTTTTATTTCATAATTGTACGTAAGAGCGCTTCTTCTTTGATGGTAGAAGCGCTCTTATACGAGTGCTTTTATGTTAAAATAAAAGAAAGTATTTTAGTACGGAGGTGTAGTGATGCAATCAAATTTTTCTTACTTTACAAATGAATGGCAATTGTTTAAAAATTTGGGAGAAAGTGCAGAACAAAGTATTTATCGCGATCCTAATGCTGCGTTAGTTAAAATCAGATCATTAACTGAAAAATTAACAGATGCAATTTTTAAAATAGAAAACATTGATTCATGGGGATTGAAAAATCAATTTGTTAAGTTGAATACCTTGCGTAATAAAGGTGTTCTTGAAGTTGAATTGTTTGCGATTTTTGATGCGATTCGTAAAGCAGGTAATAAAGCTGCGCACGATGGTAGTTATGGCACAACTGAAGAAGCTTTAAAGATGCTGGAGTTGGTTTTTTATTTAAGTTGCTGGTTTATGGAAGTTTATGTTGCATATGACTTTCAATCTTCAGGTTTTGTTGTGCCAGTTGATAACGAAAAAGAGCAAGTGGAAAGGATTCTGTTGCTGGAGCAGCAGCTTCATGAACAAGAACGCAGTTTTAAAGAGCAACTTGAAAAAGCAGTTGTTTATCCTACAACAGATCCGCAAATTGAAGAAAAAAAACGTCGCGAGCGTTCTTGGAAATATACTCAAAAATATCCGCCTAATGAAAAACAAACAAGGATACTAATCGACGAACAACTCCGCGCTAATGGTTGGGAAGTTGATACGGATGAATTAAATTATAAATTTAACAAGACAATGCCTGAAAAAAATCGTAAAATAGCGATCGCTGAATGGAAATGTGGGAATGGCTATGCGGATTATGCGTTGTTTGACGGTTTGAAATTAGTTGGTATTGTCGAAGCAAAATCCTATGGCAAAGATATTTCAGGAGATTTAGTACAAGCTAAAGAATATGCCAGAGATGTTCAACAAATAGACAGAATTGATCTTGTTGGTAAATGGGGAGAATATAATGCGCCATTTATTTATTCGACGAACGGTCGTCCTTATTTGAAGCAGTTAGCAGATAAATCGGGTATTTGGTTTTGGGATGCGCGGACGCCACAAAAAGCGTCTTACGCACTAGAAAATTGGCATTCACCAGAGGATTTGAGCAAAAAACTTGAAGTCGATGAAGTCAGAGCTAATCAAGAATTACGCGATGATCAGCAATATCCAGATTTTGCTGAGCGCACATATCAAGTTGAAGCAGTTAAAGCAGTTGAAAAAGCGCTAGAAAATAATCAACGGCGGATGTTGTTAGCTATGGCGACAGGCACCGGAAAAACACGAACAGCTTTGGCACTAATGTATCGTTTGATAAAATCAAAACGCGTACGGCGTATTTTATTTTTAGTTGATCGAACTTCACTTGGTAAGCAAGCCGCAGATGCACTTAAAGATACCAAGATTGAAAATTTATCTCTATCAGATATTTATGATGTAAAAGAAGTTTCGGACGTTAAGCCAGAAGATGCGACGAAAATTCAAATTGCAACCGTTCAAGGCATGGTGCGCCGTTTGTTTTATCAAGAGGATGGCGGAGATATTCCATCCGTTGGGACGTATGACTTTATTATCGTTGATGAAGCCCATCGTGGTTATACTGAAGATAAACTAATGAGCGAAGAAGAGCTAACTTATTTTAATGAGAAAGAATATATCAGTCAATACCGTAGAGTAATCGATTATTTTGATGCTGCTGTTTTGGGATTGACGGCGACGCCAGCATTGCATACTACTGAAATTTTTGGCAAACCAATTTACACGTATTCGTATACAGATGCAGTAGTTGATGGTTATTTAGTTGATCATGACCCACCATACAAATTTGAAACTGAGCTATCGAAAAACGGGATTAAGTTTACTGAAGGTCAAGAAGTTACTTTATGGGATCCTGAGACTCAAAATATTGATAAGGCATTGTTAGAAGATGAATTGAATTTCGATGTGACAGCTTTCAATAAAAAAGTTATTACGGAGTCGTTCAATCGAGTTATTCTTTCAAGTTTAGCTGAACATATTGATCCTGAAGTACCGGGAAAAACATTGATTTTTGCAGCAACGGATAGTCATGCGGATATGATTGTTCGCTTATTGAAAGAGTCCTATGCTGAAAAAGGGATTCCAGTAGATGATGATGCCATTAAAAAAATTACTGGGTATATTCGACATCCCAATAAAGAAATTAAGCGTTTTAAAAACGAAAAATATCCAAAGATCGTCGTAACCGTAGATTTATTAACAACTGGAATTGATGTACCAGAAATTAGCAACTTGGTATTTTTACGTCGTCTTCGTTCACGTATTCTATATGATCAAATGTTGGGACGTGCTACGCGCCTTTGTCCTGAAATCGGCAAAACTTCTTTTAAAGTTTATGATGCAGTTCATTTGTATGATACTTTGCAAGATATTACAGATATGAAGCCATTAGTTGCTAACCCTAAACAAGCAACCATGGATATTTATGAGGCAGCGATTCATTCCGAAAATGATGAGGCATTTGGGTTTTATAAAGCAGAGCTAATTGCAAAATTACAGCGTCGTAAACAAAAATTATCTGAAAAATCGAAGTCTGAGATTAGTGAATTAAATGATGTGCAATCACTTGATTGTTGGTTACAAAGTATCAAAGTCATGAGTAAAACAGAATTGGAAACCCAATCCGAAAATATTCAGCGGATGGCAGAATATAAAGCAGTCTCCCAACCAATGTACATTTCAGTAGCACCCGATGAATTGCTGTTTGTAGAGCGTGGTTATGGTGAGGGAAATGAAAAGCCAAGCGATTACTTGAATGGATTCAACACGTTTATTCGCGAAAATATCAACTTGATTCCAGCTTTACATATCGTGGTGAGTCGGCCAAAAGATTTAACGCGAGAAGATTTGCGCACGATCGAGTTAAAGCTTAAAGAAAAACGTTATGATGAAAAATCATTGCAAATTGCTTGGCGCAATACTAAGAATGAATATATTGCTGCTGATATTATTAGCTTTATTCGACAAGCTGCATTAGGTAGTCCACTAATTGATCACGAGACAAGAATCAAAAATGCGATGCAAAAAGTGTATGGCATTGCAGAATGGACACCAATGCAAGAAAAATGGTTAAAACGAATTGAAGAACAACTATTGCAACAACCTGTCTTAGGACCGAATGCGCAAACAGCTTTTGATGATTCGGGTGTTTTTCAGCAAAATGGCGGATACAAACGAGTTAAAGCAATGTTTGGTGAACAAACGGATTCGATTGTTGAAACAATTAATGAAAATTTATATGCATAATTTTTTAGAACCACCGAATGGGTGGTTCTTTTTGCTATAATAGGACTATTGGATATGCACTCAATGAGTATATGTAGGAGGAAAACTATGACAAATACAGAAATTGTTGCCAAACTTTGGAATATGGCGAATGTTTTACGTGATGATGGGATTAGTTATCAAAATTATGTCACCGAGCTGACGTACTTATTGTTTTTAAAGATGATGAAAGAACAAAATACAGAAGAGGTCATACCTCAAGGTTATCGCTGGGACGATCTCGTATCAAAAGAAGGATTAGAACTAAAAAATTTTTATAAGCAGTTGTTATTAGATTTAGGAAATCCAGAAATTACTAAAGATAAACAACTGAATATGATTTACGCAGATGCAGCTACCCATATTGATGAACCCGCAAACTTGGAAAAAATCATCAAGGATATTCACAAACTAGATTGGTATTCAGCGAAGCAAGAAGGCTTAGGCGATTTATATGAAGGCTTGCTAGAAAAAAATGCCAATGAAACAAAATCGGGCGCCGGTCAATATTTTACGCCACGCGTTTTAATTGACGTGATGGTGAACTTAACCAAACCACAAATCGGCGAGCGGTTGAATGACCCAGCTGCTGGAACTTTTGGGTTTATGATCGCTGCTGATCATTATTTGAAAGAAAAATATGACGAATTTTTTGATTTGAGTCCTGAACAGTTTAAATTTCAAAAAGAAGAAGCTTTATCAGGAATGGAATTAGTTCAAAATACACATCGCTTAGCTTTGATGAACGCGTTACTACATGATATTAATGGTCGTTTAGAACAAGGCGATTCACTATCAGCAAATGGCAAGTGGATGAAAGATTTTGATCTTATCTTGACCAATCCGCCATTTGGAACAAAAAAAGGCGGCGAGCGTGCCACGCGGGATGACTTAACGCACGAAACTTCCAATAAGCAGTTAAATTTTTTACAGATAATTTATAATTCTTTAAAAACAACTGGTGATGCACGAGCGGCAGTAGTCGTGCCAGACAACGTGTTATTTGCTGACGGTATTGGCGAACAAATTCGGAAAGACTTGATGAACAAATGTGATTTGCATACAATTTTACGCTTGCCGACCGGAATTTTTTACGCACAAGGTGTGCAAACTAATGTTTTATTCTTTACTCGAGGTACAACGGAAAAAGACAATACAAAAGAAACATGGATTTATGACATGCGCAGTAACGCCCGTTCATTTGGTAAACGGAATCCGTTAAATGAAAAAGATTTTGAAGAATTTATTGAATGCTATCATGTTGAAGATTTATCTAAACGAACAGCAACCTATAGTGCAGAAAATCCAAATGGTCGCTGGCGAAATTATTCGATTGAAGAAATTCAAAAACGTACCAATACAAGCCTAGATATTTTTTGGATGGAGGAAGAAAAAGAAGGTCCAGACTATTCTGTTTCTGAAATTTTAGACTTAATGGAACAAAAGTCTGTGTCAATCGCTGACTCTGTGGCAAAACTGCAAGTACTTTTAGGAGATGTCGCAGAATGATCAATACAAAAGCACTCCGAGAAAAGATATTAGATTTAGCAATGCGAGGGAAATTGGTTGAACAAGTAGCAAGTGATGAATCTGCTAGAGAATTTTTGGAAAAAATGCAAACTGAAAAAGAACAGTTAATAAAAGAGAAGAAGATCAAAAAAGAAAAACCACTGCCAGAAATTAGTGAAGAAGAAATACCTTTTGGTATTCCAGAGAGTTGGGAGTGGGTGCGGATAGGAGAAATTCAATTAGTAAAGGGGGGGAAAAGAGTTCCAAAAGGTAAACAATTAGTAGATTTTCCAGATGAAAAAGTTTATATAAGAGTAGCTGATATGAAGAACAGTACTGTCGAACTGAAAAATTTAAAATATGCAACCAAAGATGTTTATGAAGTAATAAAAAATTATACTATTGACTCAGCTGATCTATATTTAACAATTGCTGGAACGATCGGGAGAGTTGGAACTATTCCCACTGCATTAAGCGGTTCACTTTTAACCGAAAATGCAGTCAAATTGGTGAATATATTCAACCTAGAGTCTAAATTTATATTGTTTACGTTACAATCTAAAGTAATACAGGAGCAATTTGATAAATTGTTTAGCCAAGTTGCCCAGCCAAAATTATCAATTAGAAGTATTAATCAGACTATTTTTCCTCTGCCGCCCCTTCAAGAACAAAAGCGTATTGTTTCAAAAATTGAAGAGCTTTTTGCGTTGATTGATATCATTGAAACGAGTTTAACTGAGTACAATCAGTTGGCGGGTCAATTGGATAAAAAAGTGCTTGATTTGGCGATGCGCGGAAAGCTGGTTGAACAAGACCCGAGCGATGAACCTGCGAGCGAACTCTTGAAAAAAATCCAAGCTGAGAAAGAACTGTTGCTAAAAGAGAAGAAGATCAAAAAAGAAAAAACGCTACCAGAGATCCGTGAAGAAGAGTTCCCTTTTGACATTCCAGAGAATTGGAAATGGGTGAGGTTGGGTAGTGTTGTTTATTTGCTGTCTGGCAGAGATCTCACTAAGTCTGAGTACTCAGATATAGCAAAAGGGATTCCTTATATTACTGGAGCGAGTAACTTTCATGAAGGAAGTATCAAATCAGTTAGATGGACTGAATATCCCAAAGTAGAAGCGCATAGGAATGATATCTTGCTGACTGTAAAAGGAACAATTGGCGATATAGCTGTTTTAAATTCAGAAAAAGTTCATATAGCTCGGCAAATTGTAGCAATTAGAAATGTGACTAGGATGATGGAAGATAAATATTTATATTGGTTTATTTTTAATTACGTGGAACATTTACAAAAAGCATCAAAAGGAGTTATTCCCGGTATATCGAGAGAAGATATTTTAGGAGCAAAAATTCCGATACCTCCTCTAAAGGAGCAGAAACAGATTGTTTCAAAAATTGAGGAAATTAGAGCTGAGCTGCTACGTTGAGATTAGTTAATCAATGCTTTTTAAAGTCATATGTTCTGATGTGGTATGATGTTAATAATAACATTTTTATAAAAAAGGAGTGGCAAAATGTCATTGAAAGTACTGGATATTACTAAAGATAAAGTTATAGGTAGTCCATATGTGACCATAAGAGTAACATACGGGTATGCACTTGAAAAATTATACCCATTAATTAATAGATTGGAATTTCAACGTAATACATTGAAAAAAGAATATTATGAAAGATTAAAGAAAGATATAAAAGATGGCTGTATTATGCCATCAATTACTATAGCATTTGACGATAAGCAAATATTTGATGAATTTAAAAATGAAAATGCAGCTACGTTGATCGAAAATAACATAGGAAATGCTTTTATATTGGATGGTATTCAAAGAATAAATACGTTACATGAAGCCTTTATTGAATCAGAGGAAGAGTTAGATTTATCTACTCCTTTATATGCTTCAATAATTATTTCTGATTCTATGAACAAACTTCTGTATAGAATGATTGTTCTTAATAATGGACAAAAGCCAATGTCCACTAGACATCAAATAGAAATATTAGTTGGAAAGACCTTAAGTCAATTTGGAGAAAAATTAGATGATATAGTTGTTACTGAAAAGGATGCAAAAAGAAATGATGGAAAGAAAAAAATAAAAAGTGACGTATTATCAAAAGCATACTTAGCGTATTCATCTTCCTCAATAGATATAGATAATCAAAAAATTATTGAAGAGAAATTAGATGAAATAGTATCAAGAAAGATTGTAACGTCAAACATTAAAAATAATATTGTTGACTTATTTGATTTACTTAGTTTTATCTTAGAAATTTGTGAAGAGGCGGAACGTCATGATGATAATTTAATACCATGGTTTAACAATGAAAATAATTTGATAGGAGTTTTTACAGGTATATCAAAAAACAACGAGTTTATTACTTATATGGATTACAAAAAAATGAAATATTTAATTGAGAATATTGATTATGCTCTAAAATTGTTGAATGTATCAAAAATTAAAGTTTCAAGAGAAAGAAGACGAGTAGTATCTAAGTTTACTGAAAAATATGAGGTTTATTCTGAATTATCTTCAGAAAAAGTTGAAGATTTTGTTTATGGTGGTGATGAAGATTAAAATTTCTGAAATTTTTTTAGAAGAAAGAATTTTTTTAGAAAAAATTATTGAAGGGTTAGAAAAAGAATCAGTAATTAATCTATCAGATACAATTTCATCAGCAAAGAATGAACTGGAAATTAGTTTATTAATAGATAATGTAGAAGA
Source organism: Enterococcus mundtii (assembly GCF_002947535.1). Taxonomy (GTDB): domain Bacteria; phylum Bacillota; class Bacilli; order Lactobacillales; family Enterococcaceae; genus Enterococcus_B; species Enterococcus_B mundtii_B. The sequence goes on along the minus strand of NZ_PUAP01000003.1, from coordinate 2,764 downwards.
ACTTATTGAAGAGTTTTCTCGAGAAGAGGTCCTCTTTTATCTAAAAGAAATTCAGAATAATATTTTTTTTGCTGATGAAATAGATATACAAACACCTGGATATCCCCACTTTAATTCAATCATAATAATATTTAGAATTTTAATGGGAAATGTTCAGGTAATAAATAATGAAAATAATATTAATAACAACTCTGATATGGTTTCTCAAATGTTTCAAACAACAATAAATGTAACCAATGACGAAAAAATATTGGAAAATATACAAGTTGATGCGATGGGGAAATTTATATCCGAGTTCTATCCATGTAATGAAACAGATTCTATAGCTAAATTATATACTCAAAATAAAAAATTTTATGATTCCTTATTAAATGAATTTCTTCAATTCTATGATTATCAAAATAAGAAAAGTTATTTTTCTGCGTTTATACACTTGTATAGGATTTATGAGTATATTTCATATGTATTTCCTTTAATTTACGTCAGAAATAATCAAGTTTATCAAGAATCATATGAAGCTTTACAATCTTTTTTTAAACAGAACGGAAAGGAATTAACGTTTTTTTCAACCTTCATACGTACTACATTCATTAAAGACCCTTATATACTTGTGGAACTTTACAATGAAAAATATACGATAGATTTAACACCAGAAGAATATCAAGTGATAAGTACTCACTTGGCTACATTTATCACCCAATTTGATAATAAGAGAGCAAGCGAGAATACTAAATATTTAGAAAACATAACTAATGGAATATCAAAAGTTAAGTATACTTATCTTGATTGTGAAAATCAAAATTTACACATAAGTACATTGGATATGCATGACTTTATTATTCTATTAAGAAATAAGACGTGCCATTTCAAAATGAATCATAAAGATAATATCGCTTTAAATAGCGCTTCTTTTGATGAATTATTCAGCATATTAAATCCAGTAATTTTAAACTGGATTTCAAATATATTTAAATTTATAGTAGCAAAATCATTTAATTAATTTTGACAGATGCAATCAATGATTTCTAGTTATATTATAAAAATAGTCGTGTTCTGGTTTGCAGTTGATTTTCATGTACGTATCTGGGTACGAATACTATAAAATTCGTTAAAATTCATTGATTTAGTATCTGTTTAAAAATATTAATAATTCTTGATATTACAACGAATTTAGATATATTCATTATTTTAATTGCGGAAACCAGGTCTTAAGAAAGCTCGTAAAGCTTCTCAATTCTCAAAACGTTAATCTTTTTATCAAAGATTCAAGACACTCTCCAGTTTGGAGGGTGTTTTTTTGATTTCTAAAATTAATAGCTCTTTGATAAGTAGTGTTGGTGAGTTCAAATTGAAGGGGTTTCATCGAGAGTAAATCGAAGCAGAAAGAAGCGACTGTAAAAAAGATTTAGTCAATTTGAAGAAAGTAAGATAAATTTAGCCAATTACTCCGCCATTAGGTGTTTTTCTCCGCCAAATGAGATGGAATGGCGGTGAAAGACGTCTATTATCGTGAGTTGAAAAGACTTTATTTTAGTAATAATCTGCTGAATATGATAACTAAGATTCTTGAGTATAAAGGAAAACCAGAACTCTATATTGCAACAAAACCAGATATTTTAAGAAAGCTGACGGACTTAGCATTGATTCAAAGTACAGAGGCTTTCAATAGAATTGAAGGGATCGTGACAACTGATGGTCGCTTGGAGCAAATTGTGGGGGGAGTTAAGCCTCGTAATCTAGATGAAGAAGAAGTTTCGGTTATCGAGATGTTTTGAAACTAATTCATGATAGTTATGAGTACATTCGAGTAGTTTGGAGTAATATTTTAACATTACACAAAAACCTTTATGATTACTCAGCTAAAAGCTACAAAGAAAATTTCAAAATTGGCGATAATGTTATCACGGAAAAAGGGCTGGATGGTAAGGACGAGTTTGCTTTGTACGGCACTTTCTTATTTGGCACCTGATTTAATTGAAGAGTTGCGTTACCAATATAATCAAGCCACTCTGCAGGCTGAGTTTGATCCGTTACTGTGGATTCTCTGTTTTGTTTGAGACTTTCTCTCCATTCATCCATTTGGTGAGGAAATGGTCGAATGTCGCGTTTACTGACTTTGAAGTTGCTATACAAGTCAGGGAATTTAGTCGGCAAGTACATCAGTATTGAAATGATAATTGAAGAGTCGAAACGAACCTACTATGAAACGTTACAAGCAAGTTCTGCCGGTTGGTTGGAATTAGTAATAATATATTCTCCAAATAATTTTCTGGGTTTTAGAAGTAGGATAAACTATCTGATAATTTTTTATGATAAAAGATCTAAGTATGGATATATACTTAGTGTAACTCATGCTGACATGGTCGCTACTATAGTTGTTTCCTTAGTTGAATTGTATAAATACATGTAGATACTACCAAATTTCAATTTGGTTTTTATCTAGAAAAAACTATAAGAACATCCTCGATTTAACTGCTTTTTCTAAAATATAATATTGTGCATATGAATAGCTTTCGAAAGCCAATTGCTAATAAAATTTTAAAGTTATTAGATACAGTAGAAAATAAAGAGTATAATTTACTAAATTAATTAATCGTAAAATTAAAAAAAGTAAGGGGATTTGATTATGGAAAAAAATATTTTATCAAGTTTGCATCAATTAAAGAAAGTTTTTATTCAAAACCTTGATGATAATTTACTAGGGATATATATTCATGGGTCAGTAGCATACGAATGTTTTAATCTATTATTTGTCAAATTAAGC
>NZ_PUAP01000029.1 GCF_002947535.1 Enterococcus mundtii | reverse complement strand
CGAGAAATAAGGCGTCATCCATGAAAATTGTTCTTCAAATTTTTGTGGATGGCGCCTTATTTGCGAAGCGATTACTTCTGTTCCCGCTGTTTATTCGATTTTAGGTGGTGCGAGAGGATTGATGTCCGGATACGTTTTTTGCAAAATTAGTCCGATCAGCCTCATACTTGGTAGGACCAATGGAATATAGTAAGTTATAATGTTCGCTTTTTAAACGTTTTCTCTAAAATATATTAAATATCATTCGATTTTAGTTGAATAAAGTTTGAAGTATTGTTACAATAATTCAGGATTAAATAATATTAAATGAGGTGTTCAAATGTCATCTGTAGTAGTAGTGGGTACACAATGGGGCGACGAAGGGAAAGGAAAAATTACTGACTTTCTTAGTGAAAATGCTGAAGTGATCGCACGGTACCAAGGTGGCGACAATGCGGGACACACAATTAAATTCGATGGTGTTACGTATAAACTGCACTTGATTCCTTCGGGGATTTTTTATAAAGATAAAATCAGCGTGATCGGGAATGGTGTGGTAGTCAATCCGAAATCTTTAGTCAAAGAATTGGCTTATTTACATGAAAAAGATGTGACGACAGATAATTTACGTATTTCTGATCGTGCGCATGTGATTTTACCGTATCATATCAAATTAGACCAATTGCAAGAAGATGCAAAAGGGGAAAATAAAATCGGTACGACGATCAAAGGGATCGGACCTGCTTATATGGACAAAGCCGCTCGCGTCGGTATCCGTGTAGCCGATCTATTGGACAAAGAAATTTTTGAAGAGCGTTTACGAGTGAATTTAGACGATAAAAACCGTCAATTTGTGAAAATGTTCGATTCAGAGCCAATCGACTTTGAAGAAATCTTTGAAGAATACTACGAATATGGTCAACAAATCAAACAATATGTAACAGATACATCAGTCATCTTAAATGATGCTCTAGATGCAGGAAAACGTGTTTTATTTGAAGGCGCACAAGGTGTGATGTTGGATATCGATCAAGGAACGTATCCGTTTGTTACGTCATCGAATCCAGTAGCTGGTGGTGTGACGATCGGTAGTGGGGTCGGACCTTCAAAAATCAATAAAGTGGTCGGTGTATGTAAAGCTTACACTTCACGTGTGGGAGATGGCCCATTCCCTACTGAATTGTTTGATGAAACAGGTCAACAAATTCGTGAAGTCGGTCGCGAATATGGTACAACGACTGGACGTCCACGTCGTGTCGGCTGGTTTGATACAGTCGTGATGCGTCACTCAAAACGTGTGTCAGGTATCACGAATCTATCATTGAATTCGATCGATGTCTTGAGCGGCTTAGAAACAGTGAAAATCTGTACAGCTTACGAATTAGATGGGGAACGGATCTATCATTATCCAGCAAGTTTGAAAGAATTGAACCGTTGCAAGCCAATCTATGAAGAATTACCAGGCTGGTCAGAAGATATTACTGCTTGTCGTACGTTAGCAGAACTACCAGAAAATGCACGTAACTATGTAAGACGTATCTCAGAGCTTGTCGGCGTGCGTATTTCAACATTTTCAGTAGGACCTGACCGAAACCAAACAAATATCCTAGAAAGCGTGTGGGCGCAAATCTAGGCCTTTCAGTGACGATTCGCTAACAGGAACATTCTTTTAAGAATGAGTGGATCACTGAAATCGCGAGAATTAAATGAGATCGGGACAGAAGTGTTTAGCCTCGAGAAATAAGGCGACAACCACGAAAATTGCTTTTCTAATTTTTGTGGTTGTCGCTTTGTTTCCGAAGAGGTTACTCCTGTTCCCACCATTTATCCGGTTCTAGAGAAACCAATAAAAATGAATGTTCCTTTTGGCTTAAACTTATCTGTGTTCATTTGACTGTTGGTTTGATTAGTTCGTGCCAATAACAACGAATGCAAGGGTTGAAGTTATTTAAAATTAAAGGAGTTTGCTATAATAGACAGCGATGAAAAGTGGAGAAAAAAGGAGTTGGAACAAATGTATCAAATAGTCACAGATTCATGTTGCGATCTGCCCTATCAAGTGTTGGCAAATGCAAATGTTGATTTTTTATCCATGGAAATCCAGATAGGTGAGGAAATACTAATTGATGATCTGGGAAAAACATTTGATTACGAAGGATATATCCAACAGTTACGAGAAGGAGCAATGCCTACGACCTCACAAATCAATGTAGGTCGCTATTTAGAGTTCTTCCGTAGCTATGTGGAGAAAGGTATCCCAGTCTTGTACGTTGCTTTTTCGAGTGGCATGAGTGGTTCTTACAGTAGCGCCTTACAAGCAGTCGAATTATTGAAAGAAACCTATGAGGACCCGCAAGTTCATGTGTTTGACACGAAAGCCGCAAGTATCGGCGAAGGACTACTCGTATTAGAAGCAGTTCGTTTGAAAGAATCGGGTTATTCTTTGGAAGAAACATTGGCTTGGTTACAAAATAATTACCTTAAAGTCCATTCTTGGGTAACAGTTGATGATTTAAAGCATTTAGAACGAGGCGGACGGATCTCTAAAGCAAGTGCTGCTATTGGTAGTCTGTTGAGCGTGAAGCCGATCATTACCGTTGAACCAAGTGGCCATTTAGCGAATGTCGATAAAGTGCGTGGTAGAAACAAATCTATTCAAAAAATCGTGGAGGAAACAGTCAAAACGATTGTAGCCCCACTAGAACAAACAGTGTATATCGCTTATGCCGGAGACTTAGAAAGTGCTGAGAAAGCCAAAAAATTATTAGAAGAAAATATTAAAACAAAAGAAATCAAACTCTATCCCTTAGGACCAACGATTGCCAGTCATACAGGCTATGGCTGTATCGCCATCTTTTCAATGGGTGTGAGTCGATAAAAAAAAGTGTCTGGGACATTAGTCCTCATGCACGACCAAAAACCGAATAAACGGCGGAACAGAAGTAACCTCTTC
>NZ_PUAP01000028.1 GCF_002947535.1 Enterococcus mundtii | reverse complement strand
TTAATTATACAAACGGCGTTTTTTTATAAAAATACTTACGCTTCGATTTCTGTTACCATTCCTGAACCGACAGTCCGACCACCTTCACGAATGGAGAAAGTCGTTCCTTGTTCGATTGCCACTGGATGGATCAACTCTACCTCGATTGTTACATTGTCTCCAGGCATGACCATTTCTGTTCCTTCTGGCAACACGATCGTACCTGTCACATCTGTTGTGCGGAAATAAAATTGTGGGCGGTAGTTATTGAAGAACGGTGTATGACGTCCGCCTTCTTCTTTCGTCAATACATAGACTTCCGCTTTGAATTTTGTATGTGGTGTGATTGAACCAGGTTTCGCAATTACTTGGCCACGTTCAATATCTTCTCTTTGGATACCACGTAACAAGATTCCTACGTTATCTCCAGCTTCACCATAATCTAACGTTTTACGGAACATCTCTACCCCTGTCACAACTGCTTTTTTCGTTTCAGGTTTGATTCCGATGATCTCGATTTCATCACCGACACGAACAGCTCCACGGTCGATTCGACCAGATGCTACAGTTCCTCGACCAGTGATCGAAAAAACATCTTCCACTGGTAAAAGCAATGGTTTATCCGTATCACGCTCTGGTGTTGGGATATATTCATCCACTGTTTCCATCAATTCATTGATCGCAGCTTCTGCTTCAGGATCACCTTGTAATGCTTTCAAGGCAGAGCCTTTTATAACAGGTGTATCATCACCTGGGAAACCATATTCACTCAATAATTCGCGAACTTCCATTTCTACAAGGTCGATCAATTCTTCATCATCGACTAAATCAACTTTATTCAAAAATACAATCAAATATTTTACACCGACTTGACGTGATAAAAGGATATGCTCGCGAGTTTGAGGCATTGGTCCGTCTGTCGCAGAAACAACTAAGATCGCACCATCCATTTGAGCGGCACCTGTGATCATGTTCTTCACATAATCCGCATGTCCTGGTGCATCGATATGTGCATAGTGACGTTTATCTGTTTCATATTCTACGTGTGCTGTGTTGATGGTGATCCCACGTTCACGTTCTTCAGGAGCTGCATCAATGCTTGCATAATCTTGAGGATTTGCTAAGCCTTTTTTCCCTAATACTGTCGTGATTGCAGCAGTCAATGTGGTCTTCCCATGGTCCACGTGTCCAATGGTCCCGATGTTTACGTGTGGTTTACTTCTATCAAAATGTTCTTTTGCCATAATTAACAAACCTCCTAAATAGTCTTATGCACTGAATGATTTCAGCTCATCGTCCATACCGTTTTTTTCAGTATAAACTCGAAAAATCAATCGAGCTTACTTTTTGTAAGTCATGAACAAAACCTATTATACGTCAAAATTGGTCAAAGTCAATTAAAGTGTTTCGATATACTATTTCAATAAAAAAGTGTGTAGGATATTAGTCTTCACGAATACTCAAAAAGCGAATATACAGTGGGAACAGAAGCAACCTCTTCGGAAATAAGACGGCAGCCACAAAAATTTGAAGAACATTTTACGTGGCTGCCGTCTTATTTATCGAGGCTAAATACTTCTGTTCCGACCTCTGTCATATCGCTATTGTTATTATTGTCAGTGTTCGTTTTCTATTAGTAATGGTCATACTCTCAACTTTGTAAAGTATCGGTTTCCATATCGAATTCTAATTGTTTTGCTGCATTCAACTGATCACTGTAGTAACTTGCAAGTTCTTCTGCAGAAGCTTGTGTCAAATTATTAAATGAGAAAGTCGCATATCTCCCATGATTTTCTTTACATATCGAATTGATTCGGAGTCCAGTTTTCTCATCCATAAATAAATAAGCTTTCCCAGGTGTAAAAGTAGGAGTAACTAATTTTTTGGAACGAAGTCTAAATCCGTTATAACTCATTTGATACATCTCAAATGATTGGGATAGATAACTTAGTTGTTTCTTTGTTACAATGCTCAATGCTTCACTGTCGCTTTCAATTTTTCGATTTTTACCAATCAAAATCGCATAGAATAACCCATAAAGGTTATAAACTGACCAGAGAAGTGTCACAATATAGCCTGTTTCATATCCTTCTCCTCGATAAAGTCGGTACAATGCAACGATAGAGGCGAAAGCGATCCAACCAAATAGTAACATGTGGGGAAAAACTGTTCGCCAATCAAAAGATTGACTGTCAACAAGTTCCTTTTTTGTCACTTTGAATTTTTTTTCCGAATGAAAGAACTCTTTGATCAATGCTCTAGTATGGATCGGCGCGACAAAACAATCATAGATATGCGAAGTAGTAAGATTCCTGATTTTAGGAACATACAACCGAAACGAAAGAGAAATCATGACAAACGGTGGTAAAAAGAACAATAATAACTGATTGTTATTACTTCGAACAATAAATATATCAAAGACCATAAAAAGAGTTGGTGCTAATAAAAAAATGATTTTTTGAAATGAAGTAAACCAGTACAAATAAGAATTGTAGTAACACAACTTTTGCATACGAGATAACCCTTTAAATTTACGTGGTTTAAAATGGTCAAATATTTGTTTTGTTCCTTGCGCCCAACGTGTCCGTTGAGAGGACAACTCTCGAGCTGTATAAGGCGTGATTCCCAAAGCATAAGCTTTATTGATGAAAATCGTTTCATAACCAGCGTTTTGCAATAACATCCCTGTTGCCATATCTTCAGTGATGCTTTTTGTTGGGACACCACCTATCTCCTCTAAAGCACTGCGTCGAATGATAGCATTGGTCCCGATATGGATCAACGCATTTTCACGTGAAAGGGCTGGTTCTAAAAAACGCATAAATAATTCCTGTTCATTGTAAAATGATTTTCTCAATAATTGAAAAGGATCTTTATTATAAAAAGTTTGAGGATATTGAATTAACGCAACCTTTGGATTTCTAAAATAATCGATAGCCTCGTAAATGATATTTTTCTTAACGATGAAATCAGCATCTAAAAGCAAAATCAAGTCGCTACTTGTTTGTGAAAGTGCATAGTTGATATTTCCTGCCTTTGCGTTCTCGTTACCTTCTCTTGTCAGATAACCAATATGGTATTTTTCTGCAAGTTCTTTCAATTCCTCACGATGTCCATCATCACAGATATATATTTTCTTATTTGGATAACGTAACGCTTTGACAGCCAAAGCAGTCGCAATCACTAATTTATTATCCTCATTATACGTACAAATAAACGCTGCTACACTTGGTTGAAATGGCTCCTCATCGTAATGAACTTTCATGGACTCTTTCGATAACTTATTAGAAAACAAGTAAATAAAAAAACCATACACAAATAAGCCAATAAATTCTGCCACATATAAAATAAGACCGAAAGTTAATGATATCACACCATCATTTGGGATCGTGTAGAAAAGACGCCAGATCAAGTATACAACCAAAAATGCTAAAGTTAATTTTGAAAACAATGGTTTTATCTTATTGTTTCTTTTTGCTAGAACATAAAGCCCAAAAATTATACCAAACAAACCAACTAAATAATACAGTTCCATTTTAATACCACCTTTCATAACATTATTATATAAGTTGTGTTTTTTTAAGCAAAGCAACTAGCTCTCCTAAAATTCGATTATCGTAAGATCAACTTTAAAAATGTTCTCAAAGAAAACTTAAATATTTTATACATAAAACGCCGAATATGCCATTAATATATATAAATACGATAAATTTTAGACTTTCGATAGACGAATAATAGATTTTGTTGAATAATAGTATCCGAGGTGAAAAAAATGATAAAAAAAGTGATAGCATTATTGATCGTATTGGGGATTTTCCTAGGAGGAAGCTTTATCGCTTATGATTATTTCTATGGCGGTGAAACTTATTATACAAAAATCACCACTAACGGAGAAAAAGAAGTTGATTCAGCAGACAATGACATGGATATTTCTGTTTATGTATACGACCAAAATGCTTACAACGCACAAGGAGAAGAAAAAAAAGTCACTTTACGGGAAGCGAGAGAGCGTCCATTAAAAATGGATGCCTATTTAAAACTAAAAGTCAATTCACGTAAAGGCGTCATCAGTTGGGAAGAAGTAACAGCTTCTCAAGTACCGGACAAAGCGTTAGATCAACTAGATAATTGATTTGGACAATTCTCAGAATCAATGAACCAGTTTACAAAAAAACAATACACAAAAAGCAGTCAACATCCACAAGACTTGAAGAACGAACTTCGTGGATATTGACTGCTTTTTTACTGTTCACTTTTATTTCGTTTCGTTGATTCATCTAAAAGAAACTATAAACGATTCAATACTTCATCAACATTTTTGATCATGACAGAAATCGTGCCATCAGGATTATTGACAAATTCAATCAGATCCGGGTTACGGTAAACATCTACTGGTACGATCAATTCGATGCCATTTGATAAACGGAATTTTTGTTTTCCAAATTTTTTCTCAGAGATTTCTTGTACTTCTTTAACTGGTGGTGCTTCTGGAATAAAGCCTTGTTCTTTGACTTCTTCTTGGAATGCTAACTTGGCAGTGATATTTTCTTTGAATACTTTCTCCGCGATCATTTCATGATCCAGTCTGCCTTTTTCTTCGATCGTATCATACACAGCTTCTTTTAAGTCCGCCATGATATCGAACTCTTCTGCTTCAAACTTCTTGCCTAGCTGCTTCGCCACTTTTTTTATCACTTTGACGTTGTCTTCCAAAGAAGGTGCCGGGACGCTCTCAATCACTTTTCCCGAAAAGTACCATTCTTTTTTACCAGAGAACTCATAACGTTTTTCGATCAATTCATAAGTCAGATCCGTCAGATTGACTGCTAATGCTTCATCTGCTTTTTGAGATTTTGAGCCAAGGATCGCTCGGTTCAAAATCAAACGGTTGTCAATACCGGCTTCATCTGCTTCCACATAGTGAGTATAAGCATCACGATAATTCACTTTCAATAAAGCTAAATACATCACAGTGTCTACTTCATACAAGACAACGAAGACATCTGCACTAGGTGCTTCTTCACTTTCTGCATAGATGTCAAACCACCGTTGGACCAAACGCTCACTTTCTTCGACAAAATTTTCCTGACACTGTTTCAAGTTTTGTGAAAATAGGCTTTCTTCAGTGAGTTGCCCAGTTTTGGTCTGCGCAGAAGAGATTTTTTGGATCTTCTTTTGTAGAAAATCCCTGACAAAATCTTTCGTAAGATCTAGTTCTTGTTGTGAAAATACAGGAGATCCTGTTTCTCGATCAATAATATGCAAAATTGCTTTTTTTAAATAGATATCCATCGTTTCATTCCTTTCTGCTCTAGTTTACGGAAAATCAAACAAAAATACCAGAGACAAAATGGAACGAACGAAAAAATATTTTATAACAAACAAAATACATTTCTTTTTTTAGAAAATAAGCTACACTTAAAGTGTACTAAAATAAAAGGAGCTGAAAGTATGAATTCACTAACATCTACTTATCGTTTATCAAATGGCTATGAAATCCCTGTTGTCGGTTTCGGTACTTGGCAAACTCCTGACGGAGACGTTGCTGTTTCTTCAGTTAAAGAAGCATTAGCTGCCGGTTATCGTCATATTGATACCGCTCAAGGGTACAAAAACGAAGAAAGTGTCGGACAAGCAATCAAAGAAAGTGGTGTTCCAAGAGAAGAGATTTTCTTAACGACTAAACTTTGGAACGAAAATCATAGCTACGACCTAGCAATGTCCTCTTTCGAAGAGTCCTTAAAAAAATTACAAACAGACTATGTGGATCTTTTCTTGATCCATTGGCCTAATCCAGTTTCTTTCCGCGAAAATTGGCAAGAAGCAAATGCCGAAACATGGCGTGCGTTTGAAGAGTTATACGAAGCTGGCAAAATCAAAGCAATCGGTGTCAGCAACTTCTTACCGCATCACTTAGATGAACTTGCAAAAACAGCCAAAATCATGCCAATGGTCAATCAAGTATTTCTTGCTCCTGGCGAATTGCAACCACCTGTTGTTGAGTACGCGAAAAAGCATGATATGGTTCTTGAAGCATACAGTCCTCTGGGAACTGGTAAAATCTTCGACGTCACAGAAATGCAAGAGATCGCCGAAACACACAACAAGAGCATTGCCCAAGTAGCGCTGCGTTGGTCATTACAACACGGTTTCTTACCATTACCAAAATCTGTTACACCAAGCAGGATCAAAGAGAATACTGAATTATTTGATTTTGAGCTATCAGAAGAAGAAATGAAGACGATCGACCAATTAGATGGTGTCGTTGGCAAAGCAAAAGATCCAGATACTACACAATTTTAAAGGTAAAGGATAGTGATATTCTATGAACCCCGTGGACCGCTTAGATCGTTTATCTGAAAAAGTGACGCAGACATTTGATCCAGATTTTATCTTTTTGATCCGTCCAGAAAAAATCCAGCATTTTCCTGCTCGAAACTGGTCAAGGGATGAAAAACTTGCGGAAATAAAAAAACGTTTGGATCATTCATTGATGACGATGCAATGGCAAGGACATGAGGTCATCTATTCACCTGAACTAGTCACCTTTGCCTTGTTGCCAAAAAAATAACTAGATTAGGGAGCATTAGTCTATGGACTTTTGCTCCCCTTTTTGAGACGTCGGGACAGAAGTATTCAACCTCGAGAAATAAGGCGCTAGCCATGAAAATTGTACTTCAATTTTTTGTGACTGGTTCCTTATTTTCCGAAGAGGTTACTTCTGTTCCCGCCGTTTATGCGGTTTTAGAAGGTGGGAAAGGACTCACATCCCACCACTCTTTTAAACTGGGATTTTTTCCATTAGATCCCAGTTTTTTTCCTTTTCTATCTGAGTAATAAAAGTTTTTTCTTGATAAACCTTTTCATTTGCTCGTTTTTTTCTTATAATCGAAAGGGTATGAATGAAGGAGAGTATTTATGAAGAAAAAACAAAAACAAAAATTATTAAAACAATTCCGTCCTTCTTTAGATGGAATTCGCACACAATTATTCCGTTCATTGGAAGAAGAAAGTTTACGCCGTTATGGGCTACCATTGCAAGTCATGCTTGATCCTAAAAACCGTCAAGTCTTGATTATTGGTTTAGCAGGACAAGCGAATGAAGATACACGCATCAATGTACCGATCGACGATAACTTTACTGCTGTCTTGAAACGTATTCGTTCTGGTGAAGCAACGATTTTTGAACGTTTCCGTGACAATCTATTGATCGAGATCGTTTCTTACTGGAATGATCAACGTATGAAAAAAGATCAACCAACAGCTCAACCTGTGGCAACACCAGTCACTAACGAAGCGACTGTAAAAGAAACACCAACAAAAGAAGTAGAAAAAGTTGAAACAGCTTCTCAACCAGTCAGTGAAGAAGCAACACCTGACAAAAATACAAGTGAAGAAAAAGTAGCGACAGATTCTTTGACTTTCGATGACTTTGCAAAACAAGTAGCAGAATATCCGAAGTTCACTGCTGAAAAAACAACAGATGCTGTAGTGATCAATGAAACAGTCAAAGACGACACACGAAAATTAGCGGAGATCTCTATGTCCGCCGTCAATGAATTTACGATCGAAAAAGCTTTAGAACGTAAATACAAAGTGAAATTGACATTAGTGCCATTGATCGAACAATTTGCCGCTACACCGATCAACGAAAGATAAACGCAAGCAAATAGACTGCGTGATGACTTTTACCTAAAAAAGCAGCTGAAATGACGATCATCGTCCATTCCAGCTGCTTTTTTTATATGATAAAGATTGTTCTTACTGTTGAGCTGCGGTCTGCCCTGTTGTTTCTAATTGTTCTTGCACTAACTGCATCACTCTCATCCGTTCCTCTTCTGGTATCTTCTCATAGTAGATCCCTGCTTCTCCCAAGATGCCATCACCAATATATTGTTCACCTTTCAACTGATGGTTCGTGATATTGGACAATGCCGTATGGTATTCATTCATCATTCCGAGCATTTCGTCTAAGGACATGTCCGTTGTCCCATTTTCACCGACTACCTCTAAAAGTTGACGATAATTGAACAAACTTTTCACAGATAAGAACTCATTGACTAAAATATTGACGACTTCCCTTTGCCTTTTCTGTCGCCCATAGTCAGCTTCAGGATCTTCTGCTCGCATACGCGCATACTGTAATCCTTCCCAACCATTTAATTCTAGCGTTCCTTCTGGATAATGGATGTCTTCTGCTGTAAATTCAAACGCATTGTTTACAGTGATGCCCCCCACAGCATCGATCAACGCTTCTAATCCATCCATATTCAATGATACATAGTGATGAATCGGTATATCCAGGTATTGTTCAACCGTATCCACCATCATGTCGATACCACCATAAGAATGGGCATGATTGATTTTATCGACCAGTCCATCCATATTGGCAATTTCGACGAATGAATCTCGAGGGATACTCGTGATCGTCGTTGTTTTCTTTTGATTATTCAATGTAACCAACATGATCGTATTTGCACGATAGTCTGTTTTTCTAATTGAATTATTGGCGATACCTAAAACTAAAATACTGACTGGTGTATCTTTTTCCCGCTGAACGGTTTCTCTTTGCAGCGGTTGTTGCATCGACGTCACTGTCTGTCTTGCATCGTAGTAAAAGCGAACACCATAAGCGACTGCAGAACCCACTAATAAGAAAAGAAATGCCATAATAGACAATAAAACCTTTTGTTTTCTAGTGAATATTCGTTTTTGTTGGTGCTTTTTTCTTACTGTTTTTTCAGTTATAAAAGAGAAAAATAGACTATAGCATAAGAACACGACTGAAAAACTCAGTAAAAAACCTGCTAAGATATCACTAGGATAATGTACTCTCAAATAAATTCTAGAACCAGCAATCAATAATGGATAAAGAGCTCCCACCCAAACTAGTTTATTTACCTTTTTCTCACGATAAATAATATACATGGTGATCAAAAAAACTAAGAATAATGTCATGGACAAAATCGAATGACCACTTGGAAAGGAGTAAGAAGCTCTAGGAAGCAATTGCTCCACGTCAGGTCGTGTCCGCTGGATAGCTTGTTTCATCACGTAGCCGATCAAACTAACTGTCAAAACCATTAAGACTTGCCAAATGGCTAATTTATGGTACTGTTTCCGCCAACTAAAAATTGCAAGCAATCCTGTGAAAAATAAAGTAGGAATAATCGTTGCTAGCTTTGCAAAATAACTGAAAAATGTTGTTAATACTGGGAGTTCGATCAAACGCTCCTGTCGATAAATGGCTAAATCGAGTTGGTTGAATAAGGTATTTTCTGTCATAACTAGTGTGGTTAAAGTCGTCAACAAGACGAATGATACGAGTGCTACCACCAATGTTCCTTTTGGTATCTGTTTCATAATAACTTCCCTTCTACTTCTCATTCATACTTTTTAAATCCTAAAATAATGCCTAAACCACAGCCAATAACTAAGAGAGAGGTTCCTCCTTGACTTAAAAATGGTAAAGGGATCCCTGTTAATGGGAGTAGACCGATCGTAGCTCCAATATTTTCAAACACTTGGAATAACAAACCAAATACGAAGACAATCGCAAAATATACATTCCCTTTATTATTTGTTTCGATTGCACTATAAATGATTTGGTAAAAAAGATAAAAATATAAAAAGAGCACAGAAACACTTCCTAAAAAGCCAAATGTTTCAGCAATCACCGTAAATACCATATCCGATTCGCGAACAGGAACGTAAATTGGATTGATTGCTTCAGACCTGCCACTAAACCCACCTGCCCCGATGGAAAGCAAACTTTGTGATTGTTGATACCCAATCGATTGGCTATAAGCAAATGGATCAACCCATGCCCGTACTCGATCTAACTGATAAGTCTTAAAATTCAGACGATATAAAATCTGATGTCCGTATTCAGTAAAAACTAATGCAATCAAAATGGCCCCGAGAATTACTAGAATCGCAGTCATTGTCGTCATGATCTTCCAATGGACCCCAGCAATCATGAATAATGCCCCCAAGCATATGACAAAAACCAAACTTGTTCCAAAATCTTTTTGCATGTACATCAATAAAAAGGTCGGCACGCTAGCGAGTAGAATCTTACCGACATAAAGTAAATCCGATTTGACAGTCCGTTGCTTGACATTTTGTTCATAGATCAATGTCAGATAAACGATGACTAAAATAAAGGTCAATTTTACTAGTTCAGATGGTTGGAAAGAAAAACCACCGATCCTAAGCCAACGTTTTGTTCCTGTGATTTGAAACATCACAGGATCGTAAAAACGATGTAGTAATGCCATCACTACTAGAGAAAACCCATAAAAATAAGGGGAGTATTTCAAAAAAACAACTGTTTTCACACGTTGGATGACGAACAACAGCCCTAAGGACATCAGACAAAAGACGATTTGTTTGAAAACGACACCTCTGACTGGGATTTGGTCATATACCGCTGCCCCATATTGCACAGCGACACTTAATAGATAAAATAGAAAAATCGGTAAAAACAATGCGTAGTTGAATTCGTTAAATTTAAATTTAAATTTCATTTTGCTTACCTCGCGAGGACAGTTTCAGGCAAATACCTAAAAGCATGGATAAAATCAAATAGCTTGATCCTCCATAACTAATAAAAGGAAGCGGAATACCTGTCATTGGGATCATGCCGCTGATACTCGCAATATTGATGCTTGTCTGCAGTAATAATAGCATCCCAGTTCCCAAATAAATCAACCCGATTTGTTGGTTTGTCTCATTCGCACTCAAGACAAACAAACGCAAAATAATCGAAAATAACATTGCTAGAATCAGTAAGCCCACAATCAGCCCTAACTCTTCTAAAATAATCGAAAAAATAAAATCAGTCTCAGCTACTGGTAAATACCCCTTTTTGGTAATACTGTTTCCCAGACCTAATCCAAAAAGCCCACCGTTGTACATTGCATAATAAGATTGACTCATCTGAAATCCTTTTCCATAAGGATCTAAAAAAGGATTAAAGGCAATACTCAAGCGATCATAAGTATGGGCAAAAATACTTGGTAATAGATCATTTTGCCCTAGTAAATAAATAATGCCTCCAAGGAGCAAAAGGAAACTGAACAGTCCTGCAAAAAATAATAAAATATAGCGAACTGGTAATTGAACCGTCGTGATCATGATTGCAGCTAAGATGATCAACAAGATCGCACCAGCTACTTTTGGTTGGAATAAAATCAGTAGGGAACATAAAGCGATGATAAAAAAAGGTTTTTTTAGTTCATTCAATGATTGCTTGGGTTTTCTAAAATAATAAGCTAAATAAAAAATCATACCGACATTGACAATTTCCGCAGGTTGGAATTGAAAACCTGCAATGGAGATCCATCGTTGCGCCCCACTGATATTGACACCAATCCCAGGTACCTTTGTCAAGATCAGCCCCACGATACCGATTCCCATCATTATTTTTACGATTCGATGATTGAGGATAAATGCAGGTTTCACTCGGTAAATGAAAAAAATCATTGCCCAACTAAGCACTACAAATATCATTTGTCGAACTAAAAGTTGATTCGTACTTTGATCGAATGACATCAAACGAAACGTACTCGCACTATAAATCATCAATAATCCTATTACACTGATCAACAAATATGGTACGAGCAAATACAAATCTATTTTTCTTAAGTCTTTTACACCCATCCTATATTTCTCCTTTGTGTTACAGCGGAGATACGTCACTTACCCATCTTGAATAAAAAAAGCCAAACGAAAAAAACGATTGGCTTTTCAGTCTCATCGTGTGAGTTTTGACACTAAACAACGTAAAGATTTCTCTTAGCTATCTTATGAAGAGCCTTAATCCGACAATTCCTGTTTTACACATTGGCGTCTTTCGACGTTTCTGCGCAATAGCCTATGTTTGTTTAGGAGTCTCGCCTAACAAGTTATTCTATTTGAGGAAAAGTATACCTGTTAGATTATTTATTCACAAGAGAACCTCAAATAAGCGTAAAAAACTTTAGCTTTTTTTAATGTTATATAAATTATTTTTAAAATTCAATAAGATATGTTTTATAATTCCAGGTTCGAATAATACAAAAAACGCAACAGAAAACCTTGTACCGACAAGGTCTGTTACGTTTTGTTTAATATTAAGAAACTCTACAGAAGTTGAAAATAGCAAAAAAGACGTGATGCTCTTTTATGGAAAAACATAAATTTAGATTAGAGTTCTTTTATGCTAAACATTCGTTGATTTTTTATCCGTCTGACGAGAACCGTTATAATAATGATAATTATTTGTCATTTTCCCTCAGTTACTAAAAGCATTTGGAAAACTAACCTTACTTTTTGCCAGCTTGGATAGCTCCTAATGCAGCTAGTGCGCTTTGTTGGTTGATCGTTCCTGATTCTCTTAGTTTTGCAGCAACTCTCTCGATTTCGTCTCCTTTGGCACCAACTGTGATCGCTAATGCTCTCGCTTGTAATGACATATGCCCTTTTTGGATGCCGTCACTAACAAGAGCTCGCAGTGCCGCAAGGTTTTGTGCTAAACCGACAGCTGCAATCACTTGTGCCAATTCTTGTGCAGAATCGATTGCTAACATATCTAAAGAAGCTTTCGCTTTCGGTAAGACTCGGGAAGCGCCCCCTACTGCCGCAACTGCTAAAGGAACCGTCAATTTTCCTACCAAATGATCTTCCTTGATTTGCCAGTCAGTCAACCCTTGGTAACTACCATTTCGAGCAGCATACGCATGGATTGCCGCAGCGGCTGCTCGTGTATCATTTCCTGTTGCTAAGATGACTGCTTCGATACCATTCATGATTCCTTTGTTGTGGGTCGTTGCCCGATAAGGATCTAACTTTGCATATTCACTCGCTTGACGAATCTTTTCAGCAATCAGCTGACCCGTTTCTTTGTCCTTTGCCAATCGCTCAAAAGGAATCATACAAGTCGCGATCGCTAAAGATTCCGTCGCTAGGTTACTCAAGATACTGAACAAGATTTCTTCTTCAGGGAACCATTCTTTGATACGAACCGCAACTCCCTCCAAAATCGAGTTGATGATATTCGCACCCATCGCATCTTTGACATCCACTAAAAAATCAAGTGAAAGATAGGCGTGCTCACTTCCCATAAATTCTCGAGTAGAAATTTCTCGGACACCTCCACCACGCTTCACGATCGAAGGATAGCTTTCGTTTGCACAAGTGACCAATTCTGGTTTCCTTGCTTCAATGACTTCTTTGATTTTTCGATAATCACAACGACCGGTCAAAACGATTTGCCCACGCATCAATCGTTGCGGTATCTGAACGCTGATATTGCCACATATCTTTGCGCCATTGCTCGCTGCAGCAATTACAGAAGGTTCTTCCGTTGCCATTGGGACCCATTTTTTTTGGTCGTTCACTTGGAAATTCAACGCGACACCTAATGGGATCTCTACTTGACTGATTTGATTTTCAATCAAGTGGTTGGCGATATCCTCAGTTAATACAGATTCTTTAAAACGTGCTGCTTCTGCTGCAGAAACCACTTTTTCTTGAACTAATCGCTGTCTACGTTGTTCTGGCGTTAGTTCATAAAACTTTTTTTTTTCGTCTTCACCAGTTTCTTGCAAATTTGCTTCCAAAAGAACAGCTAAGCCAAGACCACCACCAATACATAATGAAGCAACTCCGTATCGTTGTTGCGTTCTTCTTAGTGCGTAACCTAATGTTGTCAAGATACGAGCGCCACTCGCTCCGATTGGATGACCTAAGGCAATCGCACCACCATAAATATTGACTTTCTCTGATGGAAGATTCAACTCACGATTCACAACGATCGATGACGCAGCAAACGCTTCGTTGATTTCAAATAGATCGATGTCGTCCAAGGAAAGCTCTGTTTTCTCCATCAAAGTATTGATTGCTTTGATTGGAGCTACCCCCATGATACTAGGATCGATACCGACTTCAGAAACTCCTTTGATCGTGGCTAAATACGGTAAACCATGAGCAATCGCATACTCTTTCGACGCTAAGATCAGTACAGAACCGCCATCGTTCAAAGGAGAAGCATTCCCAGCAGTAACTGTGCCGTCCTCTGCAAAAACCGTCCGTAACGTGCTTAATTTTTCTAACGTACTATTTCCTCGCACTGCTTCATCCATTGCAAAAGCTTCTTCATTATGGGAAATCGGAATGATTTCTTCCTTGAAGACCCCTAACTCGCTGGCTTTCGCCGCTTTTAGTTGTGAATCCAGTGCATATTGATCTTGCTCTGCTCTTGTCACAGAAAATTGTTTTGCTACATTTTCTGCTGTAAGCCCCATATGTGTGTTGGAAAATGCATCGGTCAGCCCATCATTCAGCATACTTGAGATTTCTTCGACCTTCTCGTTTTCTGGATCACTTACTTGGAGCATTGGTGCCTTAGTCATACTTTCCACACCACCGGCTACTATCAGATCCGCTTCGCCTAGTTGGATCTGTTGACGCGCAAGGATCACAGATTTCATCCCAGATCCACACACTTCATTGATCGTCATTGCAGGAACACTTACAGGAATTCCACTATTGATCGCAATTTGTCGTGCAACATTTTGCCCATTCCCTGCTTGAAGCACATTCCCAAAAATGACTTGATTGATTGCTTCTTTATCGATCCCTGTTCGTTCAAGGATCTCTGTTGTGATGAATGTTCCTAACTCAACAGCAGAATAACTGCTTAAGCTACCACGATACTTTCCAATCGGTGTTCGTGCAGCATCTATAATAACGACTTCCTTCAAGTTAAGCCACCCGTTGCCAAAGTCTATAAATTCACTTATCCACGTATTATAAAAAACGCGATAGATTTATAGGTGTTACAATCTTTTGCGCAAACGGATTCCCTCCTTATTTCTCTCATATTTGCGAAAAACGTCACGCTGTAACCGACGAGACATTCCTCAAAAAACGTTTGTCTATATCTATTGGATAGAACAATCTGAATGGTTTCGTAAAAATTAAAATACACTTCTTATTAAATTGCATGAAAGATGGACAGTTGATTACTTTCTAACTGTCAAGTATCTCCTACAAAAATATACCATTCTTTACCGGAAATACAAATATAACATACACCTTTTAAAAAAAGCGCTATATTTTTTTACAAATCCTTAAAAATTAGCTTTTTTGTATTTCTTTTAGCAATTTTGTGATACTTTAATAAAGTAAGTTTTTTATCATGAGTAAAGAGGTGTTGAAATGAAAATAGGGATTGATCGTCTTTCCTTTTTTATTCCTAATTTATTTTTAGATATGACTGAATTAGCAAACAGACGTGGAGATGATCCTGCCAAATACCATATTGGGATCGGTCAAGATCAAATGGCTGTCAATCAAGTTTATGAAGACATCGTCACGCTAGGAGCAAATGCAGCGAGTAAAATCGTCACAGAAGAAGATCGTGAGAAAATCGATATGGTCATTGTAGGTACCGAATCAGGCATCGACCAATCAAAGGCAAGTGCTGTGATCATCCATCATTTGTTAAAAGTTCAACCTTTTGCTCGTTCATTCGAAGTAAAAGAAGCTTGTTACGGGGGAACAGCAGCTTTGCATATGGCAAAAGAATATGTTAAAAACCATCCAGATCGTAAAGTTTTAGTGATTGCTAGCGATATCGCTCGCTACGGTTTAGCAAGTGGTGGTGAAGTGACGCAAGGTGTAGGTGCGGTCGCTATGATGATCACACAAAACCCTCGGATTCTTTCACTTGAAGACCACAGTGTCTTTTTAACAGAAGATATTTATGACTTTTGGCGTCCAAGCTATAGCCAATATCCTGTAGTAGATGGACCGTTGTCCAACTCTACCTATATTGAGTCTTTCCAAAAAGTCTGGAATAGATATAA
This sequence comes from Enterococcus mundtii, assembly GCF_002947535.1. Classification (GTDB taxonomy): domain Bacteria; phylum Bacillota; class Bacilli; order Lactobacillales; family Enterococcaceae; genus Enterococcus_B; species Enterococcus_B mundtii_B. The sequence continues at coordinate 36,745 of NZ_PUAP01000028.1, read as the reverse complement.
AGAAACAACAGGTCGAACACTTGCAGATTATGACGCACTTACCTTCCATATCCCTTACACAAAAATGGGGAAAAAAGCATTACAAAGTGTGCTCGAAGAAACAGATGAAGCAACGCAAGAACGTTTGATGGCACGTTATGAAGAAGGCATCACCTATAGTCGACGAATTGGAAATCTATACACTGGTTCACTTTATTTAGGTTTGATTTCTCTGTTAGAAAACACTCAAGCATTGAAATCTGGTGACCGTATTGGACTATTCAGCTATGGTTCTGGTGCTGTGAGTGAGTTTTTCACTGGGTATTTAGAAGAAGACTATCAAAAGTTCTTATTCAAAGAAGAGAATCAAGCGATGTTAGATAACCGTGAAGCATTGACTGTTGATCAATATGAAGAAATCTTCAATGAAACATTACCGGGACATGGTGAAACAGCTGAATATCATTCAGATCTACCTTACTCGATCTATAAAGTTGAAAATGATATTCGTTTTTACAAAGAAAAATAATCAATGCAAAAAACTGACCTCGATCGTTGACTAATAGATAGTCAATAATCGATAGGTCAGTTTATTTGTACTCTGAATTGTCTCACTGTTTTTAAATAATTCTTGGAGAGCTGACTGGAAACGTGGATCATCTTGCATTTCTTCATAGTAAGCCCGCAAAAATGAAGCCGTGACTTCTTCCTGTGAATCATAAGTGAATTCAGTTCTCTTATAAGAAAGGTGTTTCTTTGCTAAATACGTCTCAAACCGATCCATAATAGTTGGCGAGGTGTTAGGGTCAGATTTTTCGATCCCTAAATGCCTTTCAAGGGGTACGAAGACATTATCTTCCGAGGAGACTACTCTTAGGATCAAACAAGCTCTCGTCGCTTTCCTACGCAGTTTTTCCAATTGTTCACAAGAAACCAAGGCGGGATTTGCTGCCGAAAAAACAAGTTCATAGGTTTTCTCTTCTTGCAAAAAACTAGCAAGATCTTGCAGAATGAATTGGCAGTTATTTAGCCCCAGTACATGCGCTTCATGTTCAGCATAGACAAGCATTTCTTCTGAAAAATCAATCAACTCATATTGTTCTATTTCTTTTGCTAACGGCAGATAACGCCCTGCACCACCGGCAACATCTGCGAATGATCCAGCTGGTAATAAAACCTCACTTTTTAGATAAGCAACGACATCCTCTACAATCGTCGTACTGGATTCTTTTTGTGATTCGTAATAGTCTTTCGCAAAGGTATTCCATTCTTCTTTGTTCATTTGGATAATTCTCCTTTCGTTTTCACTTTTCGGAATAAATATTTTTATAAGAGAAACGACGAGCCTTGTTTCTTAGTATAAATCAAAATCCACGAAAATCGAAGAAACGATTCTCGTGGATTTCTTTTTGATTCGAAAGACTTAAAACTAGCAAATTCCATCGTCATTCGTAAGTGATAGATGAACTATTTTGTCTTTGATGATTATTTATTTCCTTGTACACGCACCAAGATCATCTTAGTGATTTCCATCAATACAACTGTTACTAGCGCGATTCCGATACATGTGAAGACTTCAGTCAATCCAAATGCTGCTGGGATCGAGAAGACTTCTTTTAGTCCTGGGATCATCGCAATACAGTAAAGCGCACTACATACAGCAACTGCTAATAGCACACTGCGGTTTGAGAAGAAACCAGCTTGGATCGCTGTTTGCGTATTTGAACGAGCAGGGAATGTTTGCAACGTACGACACCAAATCAATGTTGTAAAGGACATCGCTACACCAAATTCAGGAGAATGTTGCATTCCTAACCATTGAGCAAAAATAACTGCAATACCGATCAATACGCCACGATACGTTACAGAAATCAATGTTTTGTCCGTAAAGATACCTGAATTCGGATCTCTTGGCGGACGTTTCATTGTCGCTGGCTCTGCTTTTTCAGTTCCTAACGCGATTGCCGGTAATGAGTCATTGACTAAGTTGATAAACAATAATTGTAAAGCTGTAAATGGATTTGACCAATCCGCAATCAAAGCAAAGATGATTGCGATGATCGCACCTAAGTTTCCTGAGAACAAGTAAGAGATGGCCTTTTTGATATTATCAAAGACATTACGTCCTACTTCCACTGCACTGACGATCGATGCGAAATTATCATCTGTCAGAACCATTGCCGCAGCATCTTTGGCTACGTCAGTACCTGTACCCATTGCAATACCGATGTCTGCTTGTTTCAAGGCAGGCGCATCATTCACTCCGTCCCCTGTCATCGCAGAGATATGACCTTTTGTTTGCCAAGCACGCACGATACGGATTTTATTTTCCGGAGATACACGCGCATAAACGGTTACTTTTTCTAATACTTCATTCAATTGATCTTCTGATAATTCATCTAATTCTGTACCAGTCAACGCTTGGTCACCCTCAGCAAAAATACCGATTTCTTTTGCAATAGCTACCGCAGTTGTTTTATGGTCACCAGTGATCATGATCGTTTTGATTCCAGCACTTTTCGCTTCTTTCACCGCTTGTGTAACTTCTTCTCTTGGCGGATCGATCATTGCCATGATACCGACTAAAATCAAATCATCTTCATCATCAAATGATAATTCTAAGCTATTGATTGGACGGTAAGCAAAGGCTAACACACGCAATGCGCGATTTGAGAATGCTTCGTTTTGTTCTTGGAATTTTTTTCTTAACTCGTCTGTCATTGGCACGACTTCACCATTTACCAACGCTTTTGTACTACGACCAAAGACGATATCAGGTCCACCTTTTACAAATAAGAATTGTTGATTGTCGATTTCATGTGCTGTCGACATCAATTTTCGATCCGAGTCAAATGGTAATTCCGCTTGTCTTGGATACGTTTGACGGATCTCACGATAAGGTTGGTTCATTTTTTCACTGAAGTCAATAAAAGCTACTTCTGTAGGATCGCCTAATTTTGAACCATCTTCACTGATCGACGCATCATTTGCCAAGACACTGATCTCAACTAAACGACGTTCATCGACAGACCAGTTTTTTGGATCATTTGAAAAATCACCAGTTGCTCCATTGGCTAAATAATAGTCAACAACAGTCATTTTATTTTGTGTCAATGTTCCAGTTTTATCTGTACAAATGATACTCGTTGAACCTAGTGTTTCTACGGCTGGAAGTTTACGGATGATGGCATGTCGTTTCGCCATTTTATTTGTTCCTAATGATAAGACGATCGTGACGATCGATTGCAATGCTTCTGGGATCGCTGCTACGGCAACCGCAACTGCAAACATGATGGCACTAACGATATCCGCCGTCATATCTCCTGTTCCGCCACCCATGTAGATACGGAATAACTGGATACCTAAAATCACTAATGATAAGCCTAAAATAGCTAAACTTAACTTCTTACTGAATTTATCCAACCCACGTTGTAGTGGTGTCACTTGTTCCGTTGTTGATTCTAATAAACCAGCTACTTCACCGATTTCTGTATTGTTTCCTGTAGCAGTCACTAAGAATTTTCCACGACCGTAAGTAATGATCGTCCCACTAAAGACCATATTCAAGCGATCACCGATCGGCACAGTCTGAGTGATTTCTACTACTTCTTTTTCTGCTGATGTCGACTCACCTGTCAACATCCCTTCGTCAACTTTTAATGAACCAGCTTCTAATAGACGTCCATCTGCCGGTACATAGTCACCTGCATCAAGTAAAACGATATCCCCAACCACTAATTCATTCGCTGGAATCGTCATTTCTTTTCCGTCACGAATCACTTTTGCATCTGGTGCAGAAAGGTTTTTCAATGCTTCAAGTGAACCTTCTGCTTTTTTCGTTTGGATCACACTGATCACTGAGTTCAACATCAACACGGCAAAGATAACGAAAAATTCGATATAGTCACCCATCACCATTTGAATCAATGCAACAACTAATAACACAATTACCATCGCATCTTTAAAAGTTTCGAGAAACAGTTTCCAAGTTGGCTTCTTCGGCGCTTCTTTCAGTTGGTTCAAGCCATCTCTTTCCAATTTTTCTTTTGCTTGCGTACTACTCAACCCATCAGGTGAGCTTTGCGTTTGTTGCATCAACGTGTCGATCGATTCTTTGTAGACCGTTGATTGTGCGTGTTCCTTGTTTTCCAAATTTCATCCCCCATTTTAGTTATTGTTTCCGCTATCGCCTGAAAAAAAAGAGACCTAAGACAAATACGGATTTGTCTTAGGTCTCACCATTTCATACAATACCAGAAAACCAATTGGTTAACTTACTGTTGATATTATCACAACAAATGTTGTCGGTTACTCCCCTAAGGAGATATTCAACTGTACTTTTATCCTACATGATTTATTTTTAAATTGCAACAACTTTTGCTTATCGCTCATGATATTTTCAAAAAATTTCCACCTTTGTTTTCTTGTGAATAGGCTTCTCACCTTTCTCATGCTATACTAGTGTTATTATATAAAGGAGGATTTACTCGTGGTAGGAAGCATTATTACTTTCTTATATGTACTGAACGCACTTATTGCACTTGTAACTATCTTGATCAAACCTCGTGACGTCGCAGCGATCTGGGCATGGTTGCTCGTTTTATTTGCTTTACCTGGTTTTGGTTTTATTCTCTACCTTTTCTTTGGTCGGGGGTTGACCGACAAGAAAAAATTCCATCTCCGTCAGAGTGATTTGAGAGAACTGGAGAATTTCCAAGATTTTAAGGGAGATACCTTGGAACATTATGATCCCATCATCCAGAATGAAGATCATCAGCACTTCGTTGATTTCTTTTCATCCTTGAATCAAATGCCACTCACTCGAAAAAACGCCGTCACACTCCTGACAGACGGTCAAGAAAAATTAACTGCTGTGCTGAAAGATATCGAAGCAGCCAAGCACTCCATCCATATCGAATATTATGCTTTTGTTACCGACAACATCGGTCAACAGATCTTAAAAGTATTGGAAAAAAAAGCAGCAGAAGGTGTCGAAGTCCGCTTACTCTATGATGCCTTTGGTTCTCATGGCACAAAAATAAAAGATTTTAAAAAGTTAGTCGAAAATGGCGGTCATGTCCATACATTCATCACTTCGCAACGGGCACTTCTACGCTTTCGTCTAAATTATCATGATCATCGAAAAATCATCGTTGTTGATGGTAAGATCGGGTACACAGGTGGTTTCAACATTGCCGATCAATACGTCAATCACACCAAAAAATTTGGCTATTGGCGAGATACACATATTCGTATTTACGGTGCCGCCGCCTCTTTACTACAACTTCGCTTTTTGATGGATTGGAATGTCTCTGTGCCGGATCAAAAAAAAGTTGGCTATCATTTAGATTATTTTTACAAAGTAGAGAAAAAGGATCAGGATCAACTATACCAAACATCGATCCAACTTGTATCTAGCGGACCGAACAACGAACGGGAACAGATAAAGTTATCCTTTATCAAGCTGATCAGTTCAGCAAAAAAACGTATCTGGATCCAAACACCGTATTTAGTTCCTGATGAAAGTGTGATCGCTGCGTTGAAAATCGCTGCCGCTTCCGGTGTAGAGGTGAAAATCATGATCCCTAACAAACCAGATCATCCTTTCATCTACCGAGCAACTCAGTACTACGCTCGCCAATTGATCAAGGAAAATGTACAAATCTTAGTTTATGAAAATGGCTTTTTACATGCGAAAACATTGATCATGGACGATGAGATCTGCATGGTCGGCTCAGCCAACCAAGATATCCGAAGCTATCGCTTGAATTTTGAAAGCAGTGCAATCATTTATGATGCAGCTTTCTTGCAACAATTAGCTGATCAATTCGTACTCGATGAACAAGCAAGCAATCCGATGACTACTGAAACAGTCAAAGAAATGTCAAATTGGTTGTTGTTCAAACAACAAATCTCCAGACTGTTCTCACCGATTCTATAAACTATTTTTCCTTCAATAATCAATAGTTTTAATAACAACCTTATTTCATTGATAGGATATTTCAAAAATGAAACTCCTTTAGCAGATTTTCCAAAGTCTACTAAGGGAGTTTTATTTTTTGAGTCCTCTTACGACTATCAATAAAAATGATATCATTCAAAAAATTTCATTGTATTGGAACGATCATAGGTAAATAGCTACTCCTTTATAGATTCCTTTATTGTAACTAGCATGATAATTTGCTTGATCAAATCGAAGTAACGCTTGAGTTGTTAACACAAATTGAAAGGATTCTTCTACTTTTTCTGCATCGACCGTGTAGACATATGTAAGCGTCGTTTGCTGTTGAGGATCTAGTACTTGTTGCGGAAAGTCAACATCACCTGTATTGTAATAGTTGTAGCCACTAAATAACCGACTTTCTTTCAAAATTGCCAAATCCTGGGCATCCGGCGATATATTTTTGACGTTTACTGCAACTGTCACAGGCATAAACTCATATTGGTCCATCGGGTTCCCACCATCATAATGATAGGACTTTCCTTTAGAATAGTTTAAAACAGTGAGTTCTAAATCATTTAAAGAAACTACGTCGTTCAAATGGTAAGTGGTAATTGCAAATGATTTAGGAACACCACGATTGATTTCGATAATACGAGCAACTGCGACTGCTATGATTATTGAACCGCCCAGACAAAAAAAGAAAATTTTACTTTTTTCTCATCATTCGATACCTCAATTCTTGAAAAACTTCCACGATCAACTTGATAAAATTTGGTGCAAACTCTTTGCAAATCTTCGTTTCGATGACTAGTCAATAAAACCAGCTTATTTCTTAACTTCAATTCTTCAATTATCTCGATCAACAATTCAATTCCTTGATTATCCAACCCATTAAAAGGCTCATCTAAAATGATCATCGTCGGATCACCCATCAACGCTTGCGCAATTCCTAAACGCTGTTTCATCCCTAAAGAATAGTTAGCAACCTTAACTTTCTGTTTATCCAATAAACCTACGAGTGTTAATAGTTCAACAATCTCATCTTTTTTGACATTATCGGTTAATAACGACAAGCTATATAAATTATCAAAACCTGTCATCGAACCAATAAATCCAGGATTTTCAATCAACATTCCTGTATGAGAAGGAAAGTCTACTTCTTTGCCGATTGTTTCTTCCCCTACCTTGATCTTTCCTTTTGAAAGACGAATAAAGCCACAAATTGCTTTAAAAAGCATTGTTTTACCCGAACCATTTTGACCGATGAAACCTACAACGTCACCAAGCTCAGCTGAAATCGTTACCTCATTAAGGATTCGTTGTTTTTTTCTTTCAACGGTTACTTCTTTTATTTCTAAAAATGCCATGGAAACCCTCCTAAAATATGTGCCTACGAATGAAAAATAAAATACCAACCAAATAACCTAACAATAATCCCAACTGTATTCCTAAAACCACGAATAATGTAGGATGGGTCAAATAGAAATGAATATCATTAGTTAGAATCAATGAATATTTATAAGGCATAAACTTAAAATTTACTAGACTTGCAACAACCATCATGCCCATGCAGATCAATAATGAGAAGATGCCGTTTGAATAAATAAAATAAATGAATACGGCTAAAAAATTAAGCAAGATAACTGTCGAAAATAAAAGAAAGCTATAGTGTATAACAGCCAATGACCAAAAATCAGCGGAATAAAAAATCAAAAAAAGTGCGCTGAAAAAAATGAAAAGATAGGCAAAACAATCCACTATGATCGTAAGAAAGATCGAAATTGCCAATTTACGTCTACTTTTGATCCGGATCAACAAAAAAATACTTTGTGTTTCTAATAATTCAATAATCGGGAAAAAAATAAATAGCAATGAGAACAGATGAAACAAAAGCCAAAGATAAGGAAGTAAATAGTCTGTATAGTTATGAATAGGATAAGGACCTTGAAACAAGAAAGTAAGGATACTTTCTCCATCAAAAAGGATCTTAGGATACATATACTTAATCGCTAAAAGGTAACCTACCAAAAACACCCCAGTAGAGATCCACCATTTTTTCCCGTAAGTAAAGGTAAAAGTGATCATCCGTCTAGTGACTATCATGATAGAGGTAAGCTCCATTGGTTGGGCCTCCTTAGTAGAGTAACTGTATATTTTGCTGCAAAAAGCAAAAAGTTCAGAGAAATCAATAAACCAAGCCAAGCGATAAATGTACCTTGAACCATTATTTGTTGTCTATTAACGATAAACACGAGATTAAAAGCCGGAAATGAGTCAACTAAGTTAATAATAAATACTGTCATAACCATTAATACAACGACTAAATAATTTCTAATTACTCTATTTAATAAGAGAGAAAGATGTCCCATAAATAGAAATTGTAAGTACTTGATGGCTGCGATCTTACCAACATTCAATAAAGTTAGCTCTGCCTCCACCAATTCTCCCTTAACGAGAGTGTACATGATTAGGTAGGCGAAAATAAATCCCAGGAAAACGAAAATTATGTAGAGGGTCAGACTCAAAACCATGATTAGATCCTTATTCACCAATAGTTTCAACTTTGTTTTAACATGTAATAAGTAAAAATTTTCTTCTGTTTTTTTATCTAAGCTATGAATAAAAAACAGCCATATCATCAAATAAATAGAACTGATAAATCCATTTATTCCTCCATTTAAAATGCCGTATGGTCCATAAAGTAGTAAATCAAACTCGTCATATTGTTGTCCCATCTGATTATACTGATAAACTAAATTACCCAAACTGAAGATCATCCCTATAAAAAAACAGCCCCAGATTTTCTTATGTGAAGTAAGCGACAAATAATAGCAAATGGTTTGCTTAAATCTCATTCTTCTTCACCCCATAGATCACCGTCATGACTGCAAATAGCAGTATAGTTACGACAAACAAAACACCTGTCAACTGAAACCTTTCTGTACCAATAAATTGATCACTCAAACTATATTTTGCAGCACGCAACACACTGATCAACATATCGCTGACTAACACAAAAAACATTGGAATCAAGATAGCAAGGTAACGATTATGTGTTAAATAAGCGCAAATACTAGCAAATAAAGAGAGACAGCCACCATACAAAAAGAGAAAGGCACTTCGCACTAACAAATAGATGCCTGGATGGTCATAATACAAATGGGGCATGAATTCATCAGAAGGGACCAAAAACATACTATAAAATCGATGCAAAGGCGTCACAGGAATAAAAAACAGGAGGCTAATAAAATTAACAAGGACAGGAATAACCACTAAGCACCCACCAATGAGAAAAGCCAACAAAAAATGATTGATCAAATACTTTTTTAACGTGATGTGAGACACCATCGATTTCATATAACCACTCTGGCGATCCTCCGCTAAAATATCACCGATCGGAATCGTTGCAAGCAATGAAAAAGAAAACTTAAACGTTATTAAAGTTACTGCCGGAATAACAAGCATATGTAATGAATAAAGACTGGTCGGTTCGTCATACCCTCCCTTCCATGGGTATTGCCCAATGATACCATATGTAAACAAGCAAGATAAACCTATAACTACCATAAAAGCTAACATATAAATAAATTGACGTCTTCTTAGCACACGATATAGAATTGCTCTCATAAACCTTCTCCTACTAAAAAATATTTTTTGTTTGCGCTTTCTAAAAAGTGGGACATACTAATCACGTAGCATATAATAACATCAAAAAATTAATAGGGAATGTAAAAAAGATGAAAAACTGGTTATTTTATGAAACTATTTTGTTAGAGGTGAGTTAGTTGGAGTCCAGGCAGTGTTTAACTTTTTTCTTAAAAACAGCTACTTGCTCCTCTACTTAATCAACAAACTCCCCTGAGAACCACCAGAATCCATTAGGATGCACTAGTAGCTATCAGGGGAGCGCTGTTTAAAATCATTTTTGCTATCAGTTAGTCGATCGTATTTGCCGCCCAATGATTGATTGGGCCATATTTGTGTCCAACAAAAAGTTCTTCTTTGATTGCTTGATTGACATATTGTTTCGCGATACGGATAGCTGCTTCCACCGTTTCTCCTTTTGCTAATTCAGCAGCAATACACGCAGACAAAGAATCACCTGTTCCATTGATGCGATCTGTTGCATAAAATGGCGCTTCTAACCAAAAGGTTTTTCCTGAAGCTAAACGAACATAATCCCTCACTGTTTGTTGATTGGAATCACTTGTATGATGTCCTTTGATCAGAACATTTTTGGGTCCCAGCTCTTGGAGGATCTGAGCCGCTTTTTCATAGTCTTCTTCTGTTCTCAATTTGAGACCAGTTAGTTTTTCGGCTTCATAAAAATTAGGAGTCACTACTTCTGCCAATGGCAGTAATGCTGTTTTCAATGTAGTCAACGCTTCTTCTTCCAATAATTGATTCCCATGTTTCGTCATAATGACTGGATCAACGACTAAGGGACCAAAATCATACAGTTGAATATTTTTGACCACGGTATTGATCAATGTCGCATCGGCTAACATCCCCGTCTTTGCTGCTTTGACTTGGTAATCCTCTGCAATCAGTTCAAATTCTTTATCGATAAAATCTGTAGGTAAAGGAACACTTGCACCGATTCCATAAGAATTTCCAGCGACACAAGCAGTCAAAACAGATACCCCATAGACCTTTCTTGTAAAAAACGTATGCAAGTCTGCTTGCATCCCTGCACTTCCATCGCTATCTGATCCAGCGATCGTCATTACTTGGACATATTGTTGTTCCATTTCATCCATCTCCTATTTGAAATACGTTTGTCTTGTTTATCCTACCGCATTTTCTGCTGAAAAACAAAAAAGGATGCGCAATAACTCATGCAGCATCCTCAAAAACGGATAAATCGTATGTTAAAAGTAAATAGTTCGAGCAAAATCTTTTATTTTACTACTAACACATTGCATTTCGCGTGATTCACCACATAAGAAGTCGTTGAACCGACCAATGCACGTTCAACGGCGTTTAAACCAGTCGACCCCATGACGATCAAATCGATTGGCTCTTCTGACTCGTTGAAGTTCGCGATCAATGTTTTAGGATAACCGTATAACACATATGTTTTAATATCCGTCAAACCTTTTTCGATCGCTAGATTTTGATGTTCCTTCATTTGTTTGTCTGCCACTTCATCTAACTCTTCTTGTAAACTTGTTGTGACAAAAGCAAAATCACCAAAATAATTTCCTGATACCTCATTTACATACAAGATGTGTAATTTTGCTTGATTTCGTTTTGCTGTTGCGATTGCTTCAATAAATGCTTTTTCTGATTTTTCTGAACCGTCGATTGCTACTAAAATATTTTTATACGTATCTACCATTGAAACCGCCTCCTTCTTTCTTTTAGTGTAGCACGATTAGAAACGAAGAACAATTCTTATGGATATGGTTCAAAAGCCCATGGTTCCAATAACAAAAACAAGGCAGAAAATCTGATTGTTAGATTTCCCACCTTATTTCAAAATAATTTATCCCATTCATTTAGTTATAAAATACTTGATTCTTTTTTTCGAAGTCACCGATCACGCTTCAAAACCATTATTTGCTGCTACTTCTTTAAACCAGTGTCCTGATTTTTTGATCGTCCGTTTCCCATCTTGTTCTAGATCAACTGCGATAAAGCCATAACGGTTTTTATAAGCATTTGTCCATGACCAGTTATCCATACATGTCCACATATGATAGCCTAAACAATTTGTTCCTTCTTGAATAGCTTGATGCACATATTTCAAGTGATCCGTCACAAACTCGATACGATAGTCATCTTCAATCATTCCTTGTTCATTCACATAGCGCTCTTCTCCTTCAACACCCATGCCATTTTCAGAGATAAAGCATTTGATATTCCCATAATTTTCTCTCGTATTCGTCAAGATATCGTAGATACCTTTTTCGTAGATTTCCCAACCACGATAAGGATTCATTTTTTTATTCGGCATATCGTAGTTGTCGAAATAATCATCAGGTAACGGCGCACGATCCTTGTCAATCGGTGTTTCTTTCGCTTTGATCCGGCGCGGTTGGTAATAATTGATTCCTAATAGATCCACTTTATTTTCTTGGATGATCGTTAAATCTCCGTCTTCCATTACAGGCATGATATCCAATTCTTTAACGATCTCGATCAATTCCTGCGGAAATTCACCTTTTACAGCTGGATCAAGGAATGAGCGATTGAAAAAGGCGTCCGCGATTGCAGCAGCTTTCACATCTTCCGCATTATTTTCGTCACGTGGGTAACTTGGTGTCAAGTTCAAGATAATACCGATCTCTCCATCTTGTCCTGTTTCATGGTAGATCTGAATCGCCTTTGCACTTGCTAAGTTTTCGTGGAAACCCACTTGAACTGCTTCTTTGAAGTTCACATGATTTGGATAGTGGAACTGATAAAGATAGCCACCTTCTACAGGGACGATCGGCTCATTGTGCGTAAACCATTTCTTCACAAGATCGCCGAATAACTCAAAACATGTTTTGGCATACTCAGCATAAGCATCAACAGTCTCTCTCGCTAACCAGCCACCTTTTTCTTGTAAAGGCATCGGCATATCAAAATGGAAGAGATTGACGAAGGGTTCAATACCATTTTCAATCAGTTCTTCAAAATACGTACGATAGAAAGTGACTGCTTGCTCATTTACTTTCCCTGTACCATTAGGAAGCAAACGACTCCACTGGATCGATGTTCGGAACGTATTATGACCAGTAGCTTTCATCAATGCGACATCCTCTTTATACTTCGTGTAGACTTGAGAAGTCTTGCTTGGCCCTACTTGGTTAAAAAACTTCTCAGGCTCCAAGTCGTACCAATGATCCCAAATATTTTCTCCTTTTCCATCTCCTGCTACACGTCCTTCTGTTTGTGGTCCACTAGCAGCTGAGCCCCACCAAAAATTTTCTGGAAATACATAATTCGTCATGTTAAGTCCCTCGCTTATTTTTCTTTTGATAACGTAATCATACCAAACCATAAAAATAAATCAATACTTTTTAAATAAATGACTAGACATTTATCCAGATTGAAGTTATACTCATTTTGTAATCGATTGCAAATTATAATAGAGGTGAATAAAATGAACGGTTTTATGGATAAACTTGCTCAGAAAATCATGCCTTTAGCGAACCTACTAGGGCAAAATCGTTACTTGACAGTGTTACGGGATGCATTTATGTTATCGTTTCCTTTAACGATGTTCGGATCGATTGTTGTCGTTTTCAATAACTTACCTTTCTTTAGTGATGCGACTAAAGGAACGTTGTCTAGCTTATTTGGAAATGGACAAAATGCAACAATGAGTATCATGTCTGTCTTTGTTACTTTTGGTATTGGCTATTATTTATCTAAATCATATGATGTAGAAGGTATTTTTGGAGGTGCTGTCTCATTTGCCAGCTTCTTGATCTTAACACCTTTCGTCATGACAACTGTCGGTGGCGAAGAAGTATCAGGTGTGTTGACTCTTGATCGCTTAGGTGCAAAAGGAATGTTCATCGGTATGATCGCAGCTTTCATCGCAGGTGAAATCTACTGCCGAATCACTAAACGTGGTTGGCAGATCAAAATGCCTGCAAGCGTGCCACCAGCTGTGACGAAATCATTTGCTGCGTTGATCCCAGCAGTCGTTACTTTGACCGTTTTCTTGATCATCAATGCAGTGATGACTGGTGTCTTCCACGCAAACTTACATGATGTGGTTTACGAAGTTATCCAAAAACCATTGACTGGTTTAGGAAGTAGTTTGCCAGCCACTTTAATTGCTTTGTTCTTTGTACAATTCTTATGGTTCTTTGGTCTTCATGGACAAATCATCGTCAACTCTGTGATGGACCCGATTTGGAATACATTGATGCTTGATAACTTAGAGGCATACCAAAATGGTCAAGAATTACCACACATTATCACAAAACCATTCATGGAAACATTCACTGTCGGAATCGGTGGATCAGGTATGACTTTAGCAGTTGTATTATTGATGGCCTTTGTTTTGAAGAAAAAACAATATCGTGATGTCGGTCGTTTAGCTCTTGCACCAGGAATCTTCAACGTGAATGAACCAGCAATTTTTGGTTTACCGATCGTATTGAACGCAACTATTTTGATTCCTTGGGTTGTCGCACCATTAGTCGTAACGACATTCAACTACCTAGTAATGGCAGCCGGTATCGTACCAGCGCCAACCGGTGTCTCCGTTCCATGGACAGTGCCGATCATCGCGAGTGGTGTCTTAGCCACAAACTCATGGTTAGGCGGCTTACTCCAAGTGATCGATTTTGTGATCGTTGCGGTTATCTGGTATCCATTCTTGATGATCTTAGATAAGCAACCTGATTTGGATGTTGTTTGATCCTATACTAAAGGAATGTAGTATTTGAAGTTGAAATAAACATATTCACGAACAATAATCAAAGAAGCATCCACGAAAATTTGCTCGTTGCATTTTCATGGGTGCTTCTTTAAGTTTTGAAACATACATAAATTGGTATTTTATTGATTGCAATGAGCAACTGTCCTACATAAATCATCAGTCAGCTATTTCCTTTACCAAAATCAAAAAGTAAATTCTCTGATAAAGCTATCCGCGCTTCTCATGCTTTTATTGGTTGTCGGCGCTATGATCTTTCGTTATACTCAAAGTGAGGTGAAAAACGTGCCAAAATATGAAGAAATCGCAAATGTCCTAAGAGATCGAATTCGTTCAAAAAAATATCCACCAAATAGTTTTTTACCAAATCAGGTGGATCTAGTCGAAGAATTCAACGCTAGTCGAATGACGATCAAAAAAGCCATCAACATCTTAGCCATGGAAGGACTCGTTTATTCCCAAAGAGGGTCTGGAACTAAGATTTTAAGCCATCCTTATTTAAACAAAGATACTTCTCCAGCCAATGAATACGAAGGATTAAGTTTACAAATGAAGCGCCGACAACGCTCACTGACAAGTCAGATCATTCAATTCGATGTCGAGTTCCCTAATCCTTTTATTCAAGAACGCTTGATGATCGATGCGGAACAGCCTGTGTATAACATTCATCGCCTACGTATCTTAGATGATGAACCGTATATTCTAGAACACACTTTTATGCCAGTGCAACTTGTCCCTGGATTAAAGAAAGAACATCTCCTATCATCGATCTACGACTATTTACACAAGGAACTTAATGTCCATTTTGCCGGAGCCTATCGCGCGATCTCAGCAGATAAAAGTTCTGCCTTCGATCAACAATATTTGAATTGCGCCGAAACAGATCCAGTTCTGGAAGTCCAACAAGTAGTCTATCTAAAAGACGGACAACCGATCGAGTATTCATCAAGTCGCAATCGGTTTGATGTCCGCAACTATTCACTGTTAGATGTCCGTGGAAATCAGTAAGCATTTTTGACTGTTCCTATAGTCATTTCAAAAAAGCAACGTCTACGATCTTACTATCGTGAGCGTTGCTTTTTTGTATCGTTTTAGCTGATTACTCCTCTCACACTCATTAAATCGAATGAACATTATTACAGAAACAACCTCTCTTTCAACTAGTAAGACATATTGATTGCAAAATTTCTGGTAACATCCTATACTAACCTTAATAACATTTACTTACTTTTTGTAAGTTAAAAGAAAAGAGGATAAATTATGGATACAACAATCAGAGGCGTCCACCATGTGACAGCAATGACATCTAGCGCAGCAAAAATCTATCGCTTCTTTACAGACATTTTAGGCATGCGTTTGATCAAAAAGACAGTGAATCAAGATGATATTGAAACTTACCACTTATATTTCACCGACGAACATGGCTCTGCCGGTACAGATATGACTTTTTTTGATTTTCCTAATCAGCCAAAAGGAACGAAAGGAACGGATACGATCGCTCGCACCTCTTTTCGTGTTCCTTCCGATACAGCATTAGACTATTGGTTGGCTCGCTTTGAAAAATACCAAATCACTCATTCTGAGATCAAAGAACGTTTTGGTAAGAAATATCTTGAATTCGAAGATTTCGATGAACAAGCGTATCAATTGATTTCGGATGAAAAAAATAGCGGCATTCCTGCGGGTGTTCCTTGGAAAAACAGTAGTATCCCTACAGACATGGCAATCACTGGACTTGGTCCGGTCATTGTACGTGTGAGTGATCTTGAGCCGATCCGAACAGTATTGCTGGCCTTACTCGGTTTTAAAGAAATCGAACAAGTGGATGATTTTTATTTAATTGAAGTCGGTGCTGGTGGAAACGGCGCTAGTATCATCGTGGAACATCGTGCCGATCTACCCAAAGCCATCGAAGGGTACGGCAATGTCCATCACCTCGCTTTACGCGTCGCTGATCATGAAGCACTACAGTTTTGGATCAATAAAATCAACCAAACGTCCCTACCTAGCTCTGGATTTGTTGATCGCTTTTACTTTGAATCTGAGTACTTCTTAGCTTCTACTCATGTCTTATTTGAATTAGCCACTGATGGCCCTGGATTCTTTGGAGATGAACCCGCTGAAACAGCTGGAGAGATCCTTGCTTTGCCACCATTATTGGAAGCAAAAAGAAAAGAAATCGAAGCGTATGTTCGACCATTTGACACTCGCGATGCGAACCAAAAACGGGTAGATTAACGACGACAGGAGTGAGTCATTTGAAGTATCTTTATAGACAAGGAAAAGCAACACAAAAAAAATTGATTTTACTTCATGGAACTGGCGGCGATGAGCACTCACTTTTGGAAATTGCAGAGTTTCTTGCACCTGAGAGTACGCTTTTATCCTTTAGAGGAAATATCAATGAACAAGGTTTGAATCGTTTTTTCAAAAGAAATGGCTTGAACCAATTCGATTATGAAAGTTTAGCTGAAGAATCCACAAATCTGTATAATGAAATCAAGGATATCAGTCGCTCACAGGATATTCCATTAAATGATTGGATCGTTGTTGGATTTTCAAATGGGGCAAATATTGCCGCTCATATCATGTTGGATCAACAGACAGAACTAAAAAAAGGACTATTTTTTCACCCGATGTCCTTAAATGAGTACCAAGAAAAACCAGAACTTCCTGACACTTCTGTCTGGTTATCTTTTGGCGAAGGAGATCCAATCGTTTCTAATACTTCATTTAGCCAATTAGTTCGCGAATTTGATTTACGAGGCGCCAAAGTAACAACACAAGTCACCAATCAAGGACATCAATTAACGTTGGATGAGCTGACCCATGCCAAGCAATGGCTTGATACTTTAGACTAACGCATAGCGTGTTTTTTGAAACGAAATCCATCATCCAACATCGAAAAAGAACTTGGGAAAACAAATCGTTTTTCTCAAGTTCTTTTTTACATTTTAACTTCACTTGTTGGACAAGGTAGCTTGCAGTTCGGATAAATCAATTATAAAAATAAACACAGAGTGAACAGCCCGCCAAACTAACACTTATTATTCTCATGATAACACTGACTTATTCAAACACTTTCAATTCTTTTTCTTGTTCATCGAATACTTCTATTACCTTTTTGGCAAATCCTCCTTTTAAAGAATTTTCTAACTGATCACGACTACTAGAAAATGAATTTTCCGCTTCCTTTACCGCATCCTTATGGGTTTTATCCGTCGTTTTCTTTTCTGCCGCTAATTTTCCCTGCATGGCAATTCCCACAGTTTGAACATTCCATCGCTCTAAAGTTTTTCTTAATTCATTTAACAAATCTTCTAATTCATCCATGACTTCCCGTTGCCAAAAATCTATAAGTAGTTCCTCAAGATAAAGTTATCTAACATCTAATTTATAGAGGTTATATATTTTGACAAACTAGTTTCCTCCTTATCTATCTCTTATTTTTGAGAGACTTTACGCTATAACCGACGAAAGCGTTCCTCAATCATTCTTAAATTGCTCCTCTGATTGATACATTTTTATAGACTAATCTATATGAGACAATTGCCAAACATGGCAAATTCGAATTTTAAACTCCACTTTCATCGAGTAAAGCAGAATTAACTTTTAATATAATTTCCCCTCAACCAGAAGATATGCATTATTGATCCGTTTAAAATGACATGTTGGTATGTTTCTATGTAATTATTTCTCTTTTATCACTGATTTAACATTCGATAAGCCGCTTGATATTCTCGTTCTAAATCATCGAATCGTTGATGTAACTGGCGTCGTTCTGAATTTAGTGCTGACTTATATTGCTCTTCTGCAATCTGATATTGTTTCCTTGCTCTCATCAATGGTTCGTCATCAAGGGCTAACCCATTTAGACTTCGCCTTAACAGTTGTTCAGATTGTTCAACTACTTCTTCTCCTTTTCGGTTGAAATAACGCAACAAGTCTTCCTCTTCTTCTAGTTTGATTCGTTTTCTCTGATAGTCTGCTTGCAACTCTTCAATCGTCATTTTCTTCCCTCATCCCTTTAGTTGATTGGCTAATTCTTGATCTCGTGCGACTAAATCATCGATTTTATTTTTGATTTCTTTCGCCAATTCGTCATAGCGTTCGCCTTTTCGTCTGGCTTTTTGGATTCTTTGTTGACACTTTTCCTTTGGCGTCATTACGTGTGTTTCCCATGTCACGCCAACAGATGCCAATGTTTCTTTTACTTCCCAAGCAGTCAAAGAAGGTGCAGCATGTTCCGCTCTTCGTACCTCTTCTGCCCAATTCATTTCGATTCGTTCAATACTACTCTGATTGATTCGAATGACTTCTTCCATTGCACTTTTAGTCTTTCGTCCCATTGTTTCTACAACTACCTTTGTTTGACTATGATTCAAATAAATTCGCTCATTCGCTGATAAATGTCCTCCACTCGCAGTAAACTTCTCACGCCATTTTTTCAACGTTCCCAAATGACTTGAGAAATCACCCATTGCTTTATGTTTTTCCTGTTGTGTACTTGCTTTTATGTTGTAGTCGTTCTCTGGAATAATCAGGTTTCCTTGTTCATCAAATCTCCAATCATCTAAATCATGATAATCTAACGGATTTATTAACCCCATTTCCATGCTTACTTTTATTTCTGCCCCTGTACCATCTCCCATTAGATTACCAATGAAATCACCCCGGTTACGATAATTCGTCAACATCCCTGGATTTTCCTTTATCCATTTTTTGGCTTCTGGAGATAATAGTTCGTAAGGATCTGGTCCATTGAACCCCACATTTTTCCATTGGTTTTCAGCTGCGACATACAAGGCTAGATACTGTCCTAATGAGTGCCCAGTTGTAGAAATTTCAGCGTCTTTATACTCATTCTTTACCTCTTTCGCAAACTCAGTGGCAGACGTCAATTGACCCGAAAAACGTGCTTGCCTGGTTACTAAAGAAACCGCTGGACTATCTGATTTATCGAAAAGACCAGCAATCGTTCGTAAATCTGTTTCTATATCCTTAATATCTGATGTATTTGTTCCTGCATAAGAAATCACTACTCGGGAAGTATCAACGTTCCCTTTTTCATCCAGCGGAGCAACTGCCATAGCTTGCATGCCATCTGTTTTAGAGTTTTCTTTAAGTTTTAGTATTTTGAATTTTTTCCCGCAAATAAATTTTATAGAACCTTCTCTAAAATTTTTATTATGTTTAGGATGTTTAGGGTCTGTCCAATAAATATACTCACTTAAATATCTATAATTTTCATCAGTTAAAATCATATTTCCTCACCTTTACCGTTTGAATAGACTACTTTTATTTTTTCAGTAGTTCTCCCACTTTTTTGGACTTTTTCGTTTTCTAAACCATATCCCCCAATCTTCATGGAATTTTTTGAAAAAAGATAATCAAAACTAACTGATTCTCCATTTTTATTTGTCATTCTGATAAAACCACCATATGTACCTGTTTTGTCGTTCTTAACAAATTGTTCAATTTCTACCTCTGCAATATCCGCAAATGTATTTTTCAAAGCTTGCACCGATTGTTTCTCTACTGCTAACAATTCTTGGGCTTTTCTTTCTTCTCTCTTATCCATATATACTTTCCCTCCAATTACGATTATTACCAAACTGATTATGACCGTGATACCTATTAAGATTTGTTTATTCATTCGTTTTTTCATAATTTCTCTCGCTTCTTAGACTATCGCCAATACACTACAATTCCTATTTCACCTAGGTCAAACCTCTTTTTCATTGCCATTAGTGTAAATTACTCTTATTTTATTTTTAGTAATACCTTTTATCTGTATCGCCCTATCCTCAACCCCGAAATCTCCTAACTTATTAGATTCTTTCCAAAATCCATACGAAAAATAAACTGATTGTCCTTTTAGATTTTTCATTGTTACAAATAATCTATACGAACCTGTCATGTCATTTTTAGCAGAACCTTCAAATTTTATCTCTGCAATATCCGCAAATGTATTTTTTAACACTTGGACGGATTGCTTCTCGACTGCTAACAATTCTTGTACCTTTCTTTCTTCTCTCTTATCCATATATGCCTTCCCTCCAATTACGATTATTACCAAACTGATTATTACTGTGATACCTATTAACAGTTGTTTATTCATTCGTTTTTTCATTTTCTATATCCTTAATATCTGATGTATTTGTTCCTGCATAAGAAATCACTACTTGGGAAGTATCAACGTTCCCTTTTTCATCCAACGGAGCAACTGCCACAGCTTGCATGCCATCTGTTTTCGAGTTTTCTTTGAGTTTTAGTATTTTGAATGTAGTCCCGCTAAATTTCCGTATTTCTCCTTCTTTTAAAGTAGGATCATAGTAAAGGTGGTTAGGGTCTATTCTATACACTACTTCATTTAATTTGTTATAATTTTTATCTGTAATTTTCATACATAGTCCACCTTACCGTTTGAATGAATTATTTTGACTTTATTTTTTGTAACTCCTTCAATCTGTACACTGCTATCTTCTATTCCGTAATCCCCCATTTTTCGGCTATGCTTTCCAAATCCATACGAAAAATAAACAGATTGGTCTTTGATATTCTTCATAGTAACAAGCATTCTATATGAACCTGTCATATTGTTATAAGCTGTATCCTCAATTTTCACTTCTACAATATCCGCAAATGTATTTTTCAAAGCTTGGACCGATTCTTTTTCTGCGATTAATAATTCTTGTGCTTTTCTTTCTTCTCTCTTATCCATATATACTGTCCCTCCAATTACGATTATTACCAAACTGAGCATGACTGTGATACCTATTAACAGTTGTTTATTCATTCGTTTTTTCATAATCCCTCTCGCTTCTTAGACTATCGCCAATATACCAAACTGACTATTTCACAAGAATCATCCCTCTTCTTCCTGACCATTACTATAAGTTACTTTTATTTTTCTTGTGGTTATTCCTTCTTTTTGCATATCTATATCTTCTATTCCATAAGCGCCTAATTTATTTGTTTGTGATATAAAGCCATAATCAAAATAGACTGACTCTCCTTTAATATTTGTCATTGTGACCATTGCTCCATAAAATCCAGTCATTTCATTTCTATCAAATTGTTCAATTTTCACTTCTGCAATATCCGCAAATGTATTTTTCAAAGCTTGGACCGATTCTTTTTCTGCGATTAACAATTCTTGTGCTTTTCTTTCTTCTCTCTTATCGATGTATACTTTCCCGCCGATTCCAATCATTACCAAACTGATCAGCACTGCTATACCTATTACAAGTCGTTTGTTTATTTGTTTTCTCATCTATTCCTCTTTTCCTTTCAAAAACAAAGTTTCGCTTCTCTATTTAATAGATACGTCAAATACAATCAAAAAACGAAAAACTTGAGAACATCCTACAAACAATTTATCAGCTATCCCCACCAGATAACACCGTTATTTAATACCTGTTTATTTTTATGCAAATCCAAATTCAATTCGATTGATTCATCTTTATATTAGAAGTTTCAATTTCACCACTAAATCTTAGAACGATTGATTATGTCACTCATCCTATCATTTTTACATTGTTATTTATTACATTCCTAATAAAAGATCTTTTTAGTATCATAATCGTTTGCATAAATACTTCCCTCCTATTTATTCTTTACAAACTTTTTCAAATATGATAAATTCATGTCAGCAATTAGGACACATTCTCCGAAAAACCCTTTTGGGCATATAAATTGTTAAGCACATGATTTATATAAAAAGGGAGAGAATACAAATGTCAAAAACTATTTATGATGAAAAGAATTGGAAAACGAACATAGCATACTTACTAACTTCGCAAGCCATCTCAATGATCGGAACGATGTTAGTACAGTATGCTATTATTTGGCATGTCACATTATCAACACAATCAGGAACGATGGTTGGTTTGATGAGCGCTCTTGGCATCTTGCCAATGATCGTAGTCATGCCTTTTGCGGGAGCACTTGCTGATCATTACGACCGAAAAAAAATCGCTATTTTATCTGATAGCTGCGTTGCGCTTGCTTCTTTGTTCATGGCGATTTTATTGATGATAAACAAAGAAATGGAGCATAACCTTTTCTTATTATTGGTGCTGATATTCATTCGCTCTGTAGGCCAAGGATTTCAAACGCCTGCTGTTTCTTCGATCATTCCACAAATCGCCAAAGAAAAGCACTTAGTAAGAATCAACGGCATTGATCAAACGATCCAAGCTGTGATGATGCTTGCAAGTCCTGCATTAGCAGCGACATTACTGACCGTTTTACCTTTAGAGATGATATTGATGATCGACTTTGTGACAGCAGTTATCGGTGTGACTATGCTGTTTTTCCGAGTAACAGTTCCCCCATTGAAATCTCTAGACACAAATAAAATAAACGTGTTAGCCGAAATAAAATCAGGTATCAAATACCTACGTATTCATAAAATCCTGATTGCACTGATCCTTGCTGGTTTTATGGGCAGTGTGTTTTCTACACCTGCTGCAAATTTAGCGCCTTTACAAATCACTCGTAATTTTCATGACGGGTTGTGGCAGCTATCGGCCATTGAGATTGGTTTTGCTTCTGGGATGTTAGTTGGAGGATCTGTGATGAGTACATGGGGAGGCTTCAAGAACAAAATCAAGACAATTGCTTTAGGCTATTCATTGTTGGTCATCCCTTTTATTTTGTTAGGTCTGACATCAAATTTCTGGCTGTATTTCGCCATGATGGTAGCAATTGGTTTTGTTGTGCCCATCTCACGAACTGCTATGGTTTCATTCTTCCAAGCAAAAACCGATCATGCACATATGGGGCGTGTCATGAGTTTAGTAACAATGGCAATCAGTATTGCTTCACCGGCTACGATGTTGATTTTAGGTCCATTAGCAGATGTCATCTCAATTGATTGGATCATGACTGCAAGCGGGCTGTTCCTGATACCACTTGTCCTATGGCTATTGGTTGGAAAAAGCTTTCGATTCTAGTATCTATTGAACTTTCCCCTATATCTTCGTGGCACTGATCAATGAATATTATTCAAAATGATTAGCCCCCAAAAGTTAGATTTTTGGTCTCACTTTTGGGGGCTGGTTGTTTTTCAAATTTTTTATTCTTTAGCGTCTACTGATTTTGACTTAAATGTCGATAGGTCTGCTTACAGTTCAAATAAATCAAGCCTAGAAATAAACAGGGAGTGAGTAAGAAACCAAATTGGGGCTTAACGACCATCACGATCAGCAAAAGAAACACCAAAACAGTATTCAATAAACTAATGTACCACTTTTTCAATACATAATAGAAAGAGACGTGGTAGATTTTTCGTATGGAGATTTCTGGATTTCTTACTTGGAGATAAAAGTTATTCGCGATCAGACTAATAGCTAAGATGATCAATAAGAAAAAGAAAGGACTGAGCCATTTTCCGATTGGTTGGTGCATGAAAAAAAGGATATCGACAAAAGCAATCACGATCACGAGATAGCCTGGACCACTTAAGTACATACTTTTTTTCCACAACGAGCGATACAGTTGAAAAAAAGTTTTGATTGGAACTTCGTTTTCTTGGATTCCCTCGACGAACCAGGCAAAAATTGTCATGGTGGCAGGTAAGAAAAAAAACAGACTTCCTAAGAAAAAGAGGCTATTCCTGATATCGATCGCAGTGGTTACTACGACTAAAAAAAATGGGAGATTCACAAGTAATAAGCATAGATTGCCCGCCAGAAAACAATATGCTAAACGAAACAGCTTCATGTAAACGTTCGTTTCAAATGTTTGCTTTTTAAACATAGTCTTTCCTTTCTATCCTTTGACCCCAGAAGAAGCAATACCTTCAACAAAATATTTTTGCATGGCTAAAAAGACAATCGCAACTGGTAAAACAGACAACACAGACGCTGCCATGATCAAGGCATATTCCGTATCGTACAAGCCAACGAACATTTTCAATCCTAATTGGATCGTTTTGTTTTCTGTAGATGACAGATAAATGAATGGTCCCATGTAGTCATTCCATGTATTGACAAAAGTGATGATTGTCAAACTCGCTAAAGCTGGTTTAGTCAATGGTAAGATGATCTTGCGATAGATGCCCCATTCGGTCAACCCATCGATTCTTGCACTTTCACAAAGAGAATCAGGAATACTACTATAGTATTGTTTCAATAAAAACACACCAAATGCACTAAATGCTTGTAACAAAATCAAAGAAAGTAACGTATCAGATAATCCTAATTGCCGCATCATGATAAATTGTGGGATCATATAGGATTGCCATGGAACAGCGATCGTACCAATATATGCAAGAAAAAGCAGGTTCCTTCCTTTAAAGTGCATTTTAGAGAAACCATAAGCAGCAAAGCTTGATGTAAATAACTGGATCAACGTGATCACGATACTTAAAATAGCCGTGTTTTTGAAAAAGGTCAATAATGGAATGCGTGTCCAAATGATCGAGTAGTTTTCTGGGTGCCAGGTTTTAGGTATCCACTGGATCGGAACCGAAAAGACATCATTGTTCGCTTTGAATGACGCCGAGATCATCCAGATAAAAGGGATCAAGGTGAGCAGTGAAAAAATTAGAAGTAACGTAAATACTAAAATTTTATGAAATGATTTTTTTTCTGATCGATTATTCATCCGTTCTCCTCCCTTAGACTTTCTCTTGGATCTGATTCCATTTAAATTGGATCACTGTAATCACAAGGACGATGACAAATAAGACCATAGCGATCGCTGAAGCATAGCCAAAATTGAATTTTACGAATGCTTCATTATAAACTTGATAAACTAACACATTGGTCGCACGCCCCGGTCCTCCATCGGTCATCACTTGAACAAGGTCAAAAATCTTGAAGCAGTTGATGACTAACATGATCGTTACAAAAAAGGTCGTTGGTCGTAATGCAGGTACGGTGATGTGTATGAATTGTTTCCATTTATTTGCGCCATCCATCGCAGCTGCTTCGTATAATTCTTTGGAGATACCTTGTAATCCAGCTAAGTATAAAATCATGTAGTACCCCATTCCTCGCCAGACACTAACAATAATGATCGCTGTCAACGCCCAATCTGAACTAGACAACCAGCCTGGAGGATTTTCGATGACCAGACGCAAAAATTGGTTGATCGGTCCCATGGTAGGATGGAACAACATGCTCCACACCACTGCGATTGCCACTAATGATGTGACATATGGAAAGAAAAAAGCTGTCCGGAAAAATTTGACTCCTCTGATTTTCTGATTCAATAAAATCGCCAATCCTAATGAACAAATCAAGGTCAACGGTACTACACCAATCGTATACAAAAAGGTATTTTTAAGAGAGATCCAAAATGTATCATCTGATAACATACGACTAAAATTTTGTATACCAACAAATTCGGGTGTACTAAAGGAATCCCATTTCATAAAGGCCAACACCAATGAAAAAACAACTGGTACTAAAGTAAAAATCAAAAATCCAATAAAGTTCGGTGCAATAAATGACCAGGCAATCAACGTATTTTTACGTTTTAATTTATGTGAAGCTGATTTCGTTACTTCCATAGCTTGATGTCAAAAAAACCAACTGGTTCTTTTAACGCTCCCCCTTTCATTAAAAGCAATGACAGGTATTCCTGTTAGCTATACACTGAAGGCACAGTGATTCCTCCTTCAGCATATAGTTGACAAGGTATTGGGGAAATCATCTATCCCCTTCGATTAGTTGGTGTCAATATGAAAAAGCTCATTCATACGTACGACAAACCGTCACAGACCTGTTTATTCACTTTCCTGTTTTACTCGTTTTTCCATATTACCAATTGCTTCTTTTGGTGTTTCGTCTCCAACTAAAATCAACTCATGTTCTTCTTGTAAAATCTTATCAATAGCTGGTCCATTTTCGTCCACTGGAAACTCAATGGCGATCTTCTCCGGCTTGAAGGCTGTTTGCGAGACTTCGTCATTTGGCATTCCTTTGCGGCTAAAGTACAATTCATTGATGGCATCTGTTCGGTAAGACGGTACTACACCTACTTCTGCTAACACTTTAGCTCCCGCTTCACCCGAGCAAAAATCCAGGAACTTTTGTGCTAGTTCTTGTTGTTTCGAGTTTTTATTGACCGCAAAGGCTGTTGGTGAACCAAATGTTTGGATTTCCTGTCCTTTTTCGTTTTGTGGCATTTGAGAAATCCCCCATTCCACATCTGTTGTTCCTGCATCAATATTTGTCAATAATGCGCCCATGTACCAAGAACCCATATACATCATGGCTGCCTTGGAGTTTTCAAATTGAGATTGATAGGTCACATTCGTCGATTTAGCTGTACCAAAGTCCATCTGTGCTTGCTCTTCTTGCATCCGCAATACACGATCATAATACTCATCTAAAAATCCATAATCTGGCTCGACTAGATTTTTATTATTTTGTGCAGCAGCAATCGCTTGAACAGTCGAGCGCCAAGTATGTTGGTAAGCCCCGTATACTTGCTCTTCTGGTTTTGAAAGTTTTTTCGCCAAGTCTTCGTATTCTTCCCAAGTCAAATTATCTGGGTAAGGCAATCCTGCCTCATCGAATAACTTTTTGTTATAATAGAGTACCCAAAAATCCGTACGGTAAGGTTGCGCATATGTTTTCCCATCAATGTCATACATCTCATAACTTTCTATCGCTGGCGCTGTGTCTAAGTCTTTGATGTGGGAAGACAGATCAACCAATTGATCTCTTAATGCATAGTTTGAATAAGACAATAGATTTTTCATCGTCAACACATCCGTTGTGTCTCCACTGGCTAACATCGTGGTCAATTTCGTATCATAATCATCTGAAGCAATATCGACTGGTTTCACGGTTACCCCAGGGTTTTCCTTTTCAAATGCTCGGAAAAGTTTGTCAAATTCTGGTGTGGTTTCATAATTCCACGTACTGACTGTCAATACTGTTCCGTCCGTTTGATCTTGTGCTTGGTTTTCATTCCCGCATGCACCTAACCAAAGCCCCCCACCAACAAGTAACGCAGCAACTAAACTTTTTTTCAAAAATTTCATGTTCCAATTCCCTCCATTTCATTTAATCGTAGTTTTACCAGTAACTGTACCAAACTGTTTTCAGTCTTATCAGGGCTTCCACATAGTAGTAATCCCCCCAGATCATGCACTCCTTCACTCCTTTGTTTGATTTTTTGTCATAGACTCCTTCAAGTAACAAGCCGTTCGATTGTGGCGAATCCACACTTGTATAATTAGTTGATAACGTTTTCATAATTGCGATAGCAACAGTTTGATACTCTTCCTTTTTCGGATCGCTTAATGGTAGTTGCTTCGCCAGTTCCAATAAACCACACACAGCGATTGCAGCAGCCGAAGTATCCCTTTCTTCACCACTGCCATCATGAAACACTAAATCCCAATAACAGATATTGTCTTCCGGTAAGCAATCAATGAAATAGTCAGCTAACTTTTTAGCTGTTTCTAAAAACGTGTAATCGCCCGTATGATTGTAACTCAATGTAAACCCATAAATCCCCCAAGCTTGACCACGTGCCCAGCAAGAATCATCTGCAAACCCTTGTTGTGTCTTGCCACCGATTGCTTCGCCAGTTTTCGGATCAAAATAATACGTATGGTATGTCGTAAAATTATCACGAACGATGTAACGTTGTGTTTGTTTGGCATGGGCATAGGCAGCTTCTTTGTAACTGCTCTCTCCCGTCATATTAGAAGCAAAATACAGAAGCGGTAAGTTCATCAAGCAATCAATGATCATACGCCCCCGTTGGTGCTCATCCTTCAAATCTCCCCAAGCTTGGATGATCTGTGTCTTAACGTCATAACGCTTCATCAACCGATCTGCTGCTTGGATCGCTAACTCCTTTGAAGATTCCCGCCGGTTCACTTGATAATCAGCGACTGCTGAGAGTGTGTATAAAAAGCCGATATCATGTGTTTCAAGCGCAATATCTTTTTCAAGGCGTTGGCGAAAAGATGCCAGTTGTTTTTCAATCGTTGCATCGACCGCTGGATCTTTCGTCAGTTCTTTTACTAAAAAGAGCATGCCTATCCAAAAACTAGCTGTCCAATCTGTGTTTTCCTCTGGAACGTAGACAAGGTCTACGCTCGCAGCAGGTGGTACGGTATCTTGAAAAAGTGTCAGATTTTTTTTGACTTTATCAGTTACAAAGTCGATTTCATGTGTCAACCATTCCAATTGTGTCATTCCTACCTCCATTATCTAATCGTCAGTTCGATCGTTTGATTCTTTTGTTGGATCAGTAATTTTTGTCCTTTTTGCTCAATAACTGGCTGGATTACTGTTTCATCCGGTAAAGTCCCTGAAACAAGGGACACAAGCAAGTGTTTGCCTGAGGCAATCTCAGCTGAGACAAAAGGTAACATCGTACGAGGGTAAAAGAGATTCGTATTCGGTTCTGTTCGCACGACATCTGCTTTTTCATATCCGATGATTCCTTCGATCTTCGATATTCCGATACTTGTTTTTGCTTCGATACTTAACGCATCTGCTTTTGGTAAAGTCTGTTCGAGAGGGACACTAAAACCTCCATCATGTGCTTGTATAGGAGCAGTTGTGTCAATTTCATGGACTCTGACGTGACAGTTTTCCAATGGAATGATCGTCGAACGGATTTTGACGTCTTCCCAAGGAGACCATTCATGGATGATACGATCAGGTAGAATGGAGAAATCAAGGTCTAACCCTTTTGGACGGAAATAGTGACCATCTTTTGCCAAAGCCAACGTGCTATCATAGGCACCTTCGTAATACCAATAATCAGATTTTGGGACACTGAAACCGAAACGTGTTGAATAGACGAATTTACTATATTTGGCATGTGGGAAGCTTTGCTGATTGACAAACTGCCCAGCTGGGAAAGCTTGTAGATGTGTTAATGACTGATTATACTGATAAAAATTTTTACTTTCCGGCAACGCTAGCGTCTTTTCTTCGATTTGTAGCGGACGTACTTCTGCTTGCCAGTAAGGATGCTCATCAGGTACAGCCAATAAGAGAAAGCTCTTCATTGCCCAATAAGGAGAACCTGGTCCATTATACCCTTCTCCAAACACTAGATTTTGATAATGATATCCAACCGTTAGTATGCCATCTGTCGAGAAAATCTCTTTATCCATCCAATTTTCTAAATGACGACTAAGCAACCCTTTGATTTCACCCCAAGGGAGTGCTTCCACATTCGCAAACACCAATGCACTGAAAAAGCTCGCTTGGGCAAAGCGATAAGTCAAGCTACGACCAAAAGGTAATGCTTCGCCATTTGCATCAAACCAATATTTAAATGTTTGGGCAAAAAGAACGGCGCGTTCTTTGATCCGTTTTGTGCGGACTGGATCTTCCTCTGCCATAAAATGGGCATATACTAAGCTGTAATAATGGATCGCAAACGAGACGTAGTAATCATATTGCGTATCTGCCCCATCAAAATACCAACCATTGCCATTATAAAAATGCTCGATCACTTCAAAATCTTGATCGATTTGTTGCTGCGAGTAGGGCTTGCCACATTTTTTCAATGCGATATTCACTAATATACGGAAGAAATACCAATTGTTTTTAGGGATTTTACGTGTATTCACTGTGAATAACCAGTCTGCAAGGTTCGTCTGCTCAATCGAAGATAAACGTCCCCAGATTTTTTTAGGATTCAAAAGCAACGTCGTACTTATTGAAGCCATCTCGACAATCAACTGGTCGTAGTCTGTTACTGTCCCCCAATACTCATCACTCTGTGGATCAGTTCCTGCGATGATCCCATTTAAATAATCCGATACTAATTCATCGTCATCTTCATCGACTAGATAAGGACCAAATCCCCATAGTGGACGTAAAAATGCTTCGACTTCCCTTATTGCCTCCGAATAGACCGTCCCATGTGTTCCTAATTTTAATTTACCCGGCTCATTTTTGTAGTAAGGACGTAAAGGCGCCATCAACTGTTGAAAATTTTCTTGCCATTGTTTTTTCGTACGAAATTGTTGCATGTAGGTTCTTCCTTTCGATTAGTATTCCTTTGATAAACCCATAATATTCTCCGTAAACGATCACTTCATCGCCCACATTGATTGTTGTTGCTTGTTCATTGAACACTTGGTAATCACTTGAACCACTCCTAAGAATAAAGCGATCGCCCTTTTCTATTTGTTTTTGTCCATCTGATTGAATAATTTTTCCTTCGATTTTTACCCACTGATGCAAAGGGACCTCTGCTGACTGATATTCTTTTTCAGTAAAAACATGCGCCTTTTGCTGGATTTCTTCTTTGATTTGATCCTCAAAAGCCTTCTCTTGCTGTCGACTATTTATTTGACATCCAGTACAGAAACTCACGATAAGAATGATTTGTAACTTGAATAGAAATCGTTTGATTGTTCTACCCTCCCACTGAAATCGTTTTCTTTTACTAAATTTTACCTAAAATTAGTAAAAAGTCAACATTTTTTTGGTAAAAAAATAAACATTTTTACTTGCCTTTTTACTGAAATTACCTATACTATAATTAATAAAGTCTATTATCCGGAGGTACCTTATGGCGACGATCACCGATATCGCAAAGGAAGCAGGCGTATCGATTTCTACTGTTTCACGCGTTTTGAATTATGATGATACACTCTCAGCAACTGAAGAAACAAAACGTAAAGTCTTCGAAATTGCAGAAAAGCTGAACTATACTAAATATAAAAAGAAAGCCAGAAAAAGTGGTAATTCCAACTCAACGAATGAACTTTCGAAAAAAAATGGTGTCATTGGTTTGATCACCTGGCGCACGAGTGACGAAGAACTAGAAGATATTTATTACATGTCCATTCGTTTAGCCGCGGAAAAACGTGCGGTGGAACTTGGCTACCATGTCACTAACTTTTCACAAAATGAACAACATCAAATACAAGCAGTCGATGGCGTCTTAGCGATCGGTAAATTCACGCAAGAAAAAATCGATGAATTAAATACCACTGCGCCGAATCTATGTGTAGTTGGATCAAATTTCCCTTTTCATGATTACGACTGTGTCAATACTGATTTTGGTCAAGCCACTGAAGTTGCGCTTAATCATCTCTTAGATTTAGGACATAAAAAGATTGCCTATATCGGTGCCGAAGAAAGTGACAATCTCTATGGGTATCGACCTTACAAAACACCCACGACAAATACGTATATTGACATGATGAAGCATCATCATTTGTTTGATGAAGACTACTTTTTCGTAAAAGAAAACAGTTCTCTTGACGTTAAAACCAGTGAAGCATTAACTGAAAAAGCATTGACCCAGTGGCAAGAAGATCTACCAACTGCCATTTTAGCCGCAAATGATGCCTTTGCTATCGGTATTATCCATACGTTGAACGCTCATCACATTCAAGTACCTGAACAAATCAGCGTGATGGGCATCAATGATTTATCCATTTCTCGCTACATCACGCCACCACTTTCAACGGTCAGAGCTTATACAGAGGAAATGGGCGAAACGGGTATCAATCTCTTACATGAACGTATCCACACCCCTGGCATCGCAAAACGAATCCTATTAGATACAGAATTAGTCGTCCGTGGTTCAACTACCCAGCCAAATAATAAGAAATCTTAGTAGAAATATGTACTTCCGAGAAATAAGCTAGAAAACCCGAATTTTTCAAACTTTTGGGTTTTCTAGCTTATTTACGAAGGACTTGCTTCTGAAATACCATTTATTCGGTTTCGCAGATGCGCGAGTCACAACCTCTTCTACTTTGAACAAGTCACACGTTTATTGCTGAAGACGCTCTCCTTTTTTCTCATTTACTTTTGATCGCGATCTCGATTTGGATCGTTTCTTCTCTTTGCAACTCGTAGGTCGCTTGGATCAACGTAGCTTCATTCTTTTGACCATAGTGATCGAAATAAGTCTCTTTAATCAATTGGACAGGTTCTGAAAAATACATCTCACACTTTTCTTTTGCCCCTACTATACACACCGTTTTTCCCTTAACTTCCACTGGATTCGTCGTTATAAAATTTTCAATGACTAACTGATTTTCTTTTGCGAATTTAAACGCATCCCTCAACAAAATTTGTCGTTTCAAACGATCCACTTCTAATGTCCGATCCATCTGGAGTAGTCCTATCTGCGAAGGATACGTGGAAGCCAATTCTGTCTTGAAGACTCCACCAGTTCTCGTTGATTGAAAACTCGTATGTTCCGCTGAAACAGCTCCAGGTAATTGGTAATTGTTCGCAATGATAGGAATGCTATGTCCAAGTGCGCTGTTGACTAATAGACGATAGCGTTTTTCTTCGTCAAAATAATCCTTTGTATATTCTCCCGCTCCAAGATCGGTAAGAAATAAGTCTTCTTTCGTGCCAAATACGAAATGACCGATGTCCAAGTGATTATGACTTTCATCATTTCGTCCTCCTTTTGCTGCAAACACCAGATTTTCCTTTGTAGATTGAAGAACGCCCCATGCTACATCCTCGAAATAATGAAGGACTTCTTTTTGATCATTCACAATATGTCTTTTTGACCAGAGTAAATTACGTAATAATGGAGCAAAACGATAGCAAGGATCAAAATCTAAGTCATTGATCATCCTAACTTCGGGAATTGCGACATGGAACCTTTTCTGACAGAAACTCAATAATCCACTTGGTAAGTCCGCTGGGTGGTAGTCGGAAAACGGTATAGCCTCTGTTTCAGCGATCATCACATAATTAGGGAAAACCGCGATTTTTTTTACTTTATCATCCACCAGATAGCGGTCATCATCATAAACTTGTTGGTATTTTTCTGCAAAATAAATATAATAACCAAACCCGTATGCCCAATAACTGACACCCTCTTCACATGCACCATCCACACCAAAACTACGTAAATAAGACGCCATACAGTGATCTACCTTCATCAATATCTTCACCTGTAAACCCACGCCTTTTTCTAGTATATCCAAGGCAGCCATACCGATCGAACTACCTACAACCGCACTCCAATTATTTTCAAATGATTCAAACGGCCATGTTTTTGTTACAAAAGGAACGAAGAGTCGTCGATCGATTTCCGACTGGATTCGAAACGTCAAGGTTTCAGATAATTCTTTCTTAAATAGCTTTACTATCTCCGCTAACATTTGACCTGTCTCAGCTGCAAATAAGTCAATCCATGTTGGGGCATCCAAACGAAAGTGGTTCGCTTCAATTGGTAAATGGGCTGGTAAACTCCAACTATACTCATTACAGATCTCCCACAAAACTTGTTCTAATCCCTCAACTACCTCGGCTTCTTTTTTTTGCAATAAGGATAACGCCAAGACAGTAGCATGTTTCCGCCTAGCAAAGTAAGCCTTCTCAAAACTCAATCGTTCTCCAGTCGTCAAGTAATCTCTATATCCAGAAACTGGCAACTCCGGAACTACTTTATTCGTAAGATACTCCTTTTTTGCTTCCAACAGTTGCATCAAAAAACGTTTTTTCATTGCTTATCCTTTCATTGGTCGATCATTCATGCCCCACAGTTCAATTTGCGTCAATGCAGGAAACGGCGATGGATCATTTGCTTGGATAAGGTCACAAAAATGAATAGATTTGGTCTTTCTTGCTGGAAATGAAAAATGTTGTGGACGAGCAGTTTTCTCGGTCGCAAATGTTTCGCTTGTTCCATCGTCAAACTGAATCGTAACATTCGTCCAGTAACTATCATGAGGAAAGTCTGCGCGCCACGTGAACACCACTTTATCCAATTGAACCATTCGTCCGAAATCAATTGTCAAAGCTGCATCGGCTTGCTGATTGATGCCCCAAGATTGAAACGGGTATGAACCATGAGAATGATTTGCGTATACGCCATCTATTGCATTACACGCAAAAAAAGTGGCATCATTTCTTGTTTCCACATTTGCACTCGCATGCGGATAAGCACCCGTTTCTTCTTTTTGATCATGAGGATTCAATGCTAAGTTACGATACATCTTCACCTCATCTTCCGACGCACAACGAACACTAACATAATGACGTCCACCAGAAAAACGAGTCTCCGGTCTAGCTTTGATACGATTAGAACGAAAAGAAACTTCATACGTCCATTTATTTCCTGGTAGATAGACAAGAGAGCTTTCTAAAGTTTCATCAAGTTTGACCCATAAGTAGCTCCCAGGCTCATCTGTTTCAACAATGATCTGATCCCCTTCTTGGTACTCAAATTTTCTCATCGACAAATGCACAAACTTTTCCGCTGTCACAATTAAATCTTTTTCAATTTCTTCTTCCCCTTGGAAATTCTTTCTTAGAACGCCATCTTTATCATAAATCGCTAATGTTAACTTCGTCATTTCGCTACCTCCTAGTGAGTATTTTTATCTATTATAACGTGACTCACAAGAAAAGAAAACGATTTATTTTACTAAATATTTAGTAATTTAATTTTATTTATTTCACTACAAAATATTTCTCTCTCTTAACACTATTAAATCGAAACTTTCTACTACTGCTAGAAATCAGTCTTTCCCATCTGAATAAATCTATATGCGCTTATACCACATAAAATAAGTTTTTATTTAAAATAAGATTAGATTAAACAAATAAATAACTTTTTATAATGACAAAACATTACATAACTCTAATAATATTCATTATTTATTTTATATACCAACTGATTCAACATAACGTTTTTTCTATTTAAAATAATATTTACTTTAGTTTGAAAATAGAATTTATCACTATAAATCAAGAATTCACAAAGAAAATATCTAAAAAAATCCTAGTAAATTATTGATCGTCCACTAAAATTAAATAAAAATGTGAAAATAATGATAAAAAGATTGATTAAATTTTAAATAACTAATACACTATTAGTAATAACTTTATTTCTATTTTCTAGAGAGTACTTATTTTTCAACACCTATAATTGAATTAAAGAAAGGTTTCACTTATGAATAATTTACCTATGACACTACAATTAGATAATCAATTCAAAAGACAGTATAACTTATTACAGTTTATACGTACGCACCAAGGTAAAAATTTAACGCTCAGCGATTTATCTCAAAAGTTAGGAACATCAAAACCAACTTTACGAAAAGATATCGACATTATCAATCATAACTTACCTGAGATCGATTTTCAGATCACTTACAATGAACAAGGATTCTTACAAATTGATCCTCAAGAAATCTCTGTCGATTCAGTGATCACTCTACTAGCTAAAGATACAACCATTTATCGTATGATGGACTTATTGCTTCATGATAAAACCTATAGCACGGAACAATTATCTGAACACTTGATGATCTCTCGTAGTTCAATTTTTAATATCATTCGTCATATGAACGAAGTGCTAAAAGAATATCGCATTTCCATCGCAACCGGCCCCCTCACTTTCATCGGGAAAGAAGAGGATATTCGTTTTTTACTCTTCTCTTTTTATTCAAGCTTTGGTGATAGTCAGATCATCGATTCCGATAGCGACCATCATGCGCAAACCATTATCGATCATGGTCGAAAAAGCGGAATAAATTTCCTGCATTTTAGCCATTTTCGTTTTTCACTTTGGTTATCGATCGCTAAAGTTAGAGGGCAGTCTAAAAACTTTTGTCACTTAAAAGAAAGTACGGTCGCTTTAATTAAAAATAATCGAGGCTATCAACTGATTGAACATTTGATTGCATCCTATTACTCTTCACTCTTCAAGCTAACGATTCCTGAATCAGAATCGCTATGGCTATATCTTGTTTTTTTACATTGTGTCTCTTATTCAAATTGGCAAGGATTAGATGAAGAACGAGCATATGCTTTTCGTTGTCAAGAAGGTGCAGTGGTGGTCGATGCAGTCCAACGTATTTTATTACAAGTTTTTCCTAAGCAAATGTTAGATAATGGGGCTTTAGATAAAATTGAAGCCTTTTTGATCAATACTAGATTGCTTTCAAAGATGAGCCCGTCTTATGAAATGACTTCTGTTACTTTGATCGATCTAATGAAAGAAAAATATCCAGAGCTTTATCATCTTTGGTTCCAACAGCTAGAGCGATTAAAAATAAATCCAATGTTTGAATTTACACATCTTGATCATTTAGCAGCTAGTTTGACCACATTCCATGCAACAATTTTGCGAATCAAGTCACAGCAACCTCTTAGAGTCATCGTAGCGCTACAAAGTTGTCCGTCAATGGACGATTATATCATTCAAGAAGCAGAATTACTCTTCTTGCGACAAATCTCAGTCAAGTTTTTGATCGAGCAACCAGTAACAAAAAAAGAGATCAATGATCATCAAGCCAGCCTGATCATCTGTAACTATGATTTATATCTAAAAGAAGATTTCCCATGTCCGATCCACCGCTTACCTAATATCCCTACACAAGAGGACTGGACGCTTCTAATGGATAGAATCACCCATTTAAATTCAGCCACTTCCACCTCAAACTATACAAACTATTTTTAAACACTTGATGTTTTATTTATAGAAGAATACCCATTGAATTA